>JALSGO010000095.1 GCA_026982655.1 Candidatus Bipolaricaulota bacterium | reverse complement strand
TCAAGCAGCCGATAGAGTTGTTGTTCTTCCGCTTTGGAGAGGGGGCGCACCCTCACCATGGGGATCACCTCCGTCGGGAGGATACCCTATTGGTGAAGGACGCGTCTACCCTTTACTGAAAGGCGCAGTTACAGCTTCCGCCATCGTATCCTAGCCCTTCATTTGCAGAAAATGTTCTTGGATTGTGTTCCGATCTCCTATCCTCTATATCAGTGTATGAAATTTCTTTGTTTTCCAAGGCCACGGGATGCACCCCCCGCCCATAGCGCTTTCCCTGGAACTCGAAGGGCTAGCGGGCGTAGAGTACCCCTATCAAGAGGAAGCGCTGCTCGTTCTGCACAAACGCCTGCGCTCGCCGTTCGATCTCGTCTGTTACCCGCACCGGTAGGAAGACCGCCCGCCCCTGAGGATCGAACACGGCCCTCTCGAAGTCGAAGTCCGCCGGGTTATACCCCGCTTCGACCATCGCCCCCAGCGCCTCGGCCAGCAGCCCCTCCCGCGGGCTCGCGCCTTGCCCGGGTGTCAGAGTTGTCGTCCCGCCGTCTAGGGTCTGCGCTTGAGCCGGAACCATCGCCGTCCCACCCGCAAGTCCCACCAGCGCCAGCAACATCACCGCCAACGCCGCTACGCTACCGCGCCGTACGCCCGATGTCAACACGGTATCTACCTCCTCTTGGTGAGATGAATTGAGTTCTGTGGAGGAGCTTCGAGCGCTCCGCGTGGATGGGCCGCTTCGGTAGGAGATCCCCTCCCTTCCCGGCCCTCGGATTCGGGGAGCGCTCGGCTCTCCCGCCTCGACCTTACCCCCACCCCGGCCCGGAGAACCATCAACTTCTTGACGGGAGAACCATCGGCTTCCCGAAGGATGATCCATCAAGTTCTTGAGGGACAGAGGGCACGAAGGGTGAAAGACACAGTGTCTTAGAGGGCTGAGTCAAGGCGGTGGCAAATGTAGCGAGAAGCGTACTGGAGAGATTTCAGGCGGTTTTGCTTGGAAGGCAGGAAATCACAATCCCGGCTCACAGCGGACTCGGGCCTTGCGGCGGCTGAGGAAGCGAGCGCGGAGGGACAGGCCCAGCAAGTACAATCCGAGGATCAAAAAGGGAACCCCTAGAAGGCCTATCGCCGTCAAGCCGTCCACCGTGGAGGCAGGCGGTGCGGACGAAGGAGTGACCGTAGGAGGGGAGAAATCCGTCTCGGGCTCGGGACGTAGGGGTGAGGGAGAGGCTTCGTGTTCGCGACGATGGGCATCGACACCGACATCCGCGATATCCGCAGGTATGCCCAGTGCCAGGATCGCCCCTGCAAGCTCCCCAAGGGGGATCTCGCCGGTCACCCGTTGGAGTTCCGGGTTGGCGCTGCCCGGCAACGGGACCCACCGCCCATCCCGATCCCGAAACACGAGGAGCCGGAGCTTTTCCGGAGCCAGCTCGGGAGGTTGGTCCTCCTCACGATAGAACACCTCGATCCTCGCGATGCCGGCATCGAGCCCTGCAAGGGCGACGGCGTAAAACCCCATCTCCGCGTCCAAGGGAGGAACCCCTTCGGGCCGTTCGGCATATCGGCCCACGATAAGGACGCCCTCGGCGCTCCACTCCGATCGTCCCGGGAGGCTACGGCCGGGGGGATAGAGGGTGATTCGGAGCCCCAAGCGGTCCGTGGCATCCAGCTGTATCCGCGATCCGCGGGGCGAGTCCAGCACGAGCGAGGCCATCGAACGCAGGAGCAACGCGTCAGGATCGGCGGGCAACCACGGCGTCACGTCCTCCCGGGAGAGCCCGAGCACGGCGTCTCCGCGACCGGTGTAGAACCCGGAGGGTCCGGTCTCATCGCCCCAGAAGTTGCGGCGTGCCTCGATCCCCTCGCTCGCCAGGACGTACAGCCCAAAGCGGATGTTGCTCGCCACGCGGTTCCTCTCGAGGTCCCCCAAGACGACGCGCTCTACGTGAACCCCCCCGGCGCCGTTCGCCACGATCGTGTTCCCGAAGAGCGCTACCTCCCGAGCCTCGACGAAGGCCGCACCCCGCTCCCGATTCGCACGCAACTCGTTCTCCTCGAGGACCACCACCTCGGCGCCGCGCAAGAACAGCCCATCCGCCCCGTTTTGCGCGATCTCGTTCCGTTGCATGCGGAGAAGCCGTCCGCCTTCGATTCGAACCCCTTCCCGGACGTTGTTGACGACCTCGTTCTCCGCAAGCGTGATGCCCACCGCCCCCTGCAGCACGAGGCCCGCTGCCCCGTTGCCGTAGATCGCGTTTCCGACCAGAAGAGCGTCCTGCGCTCGGTTCAGCGCCATCCCCGCGCCGCCGTTGGCGTAGATCTCGTTCGCCTCGAAGCGGTCGCCCTCGCTGCCCACCACGAGCCCCTCGTCGAGGTTCTCGTAGATGCGATTTCGCACGAAGCGGTTTTCCGTCGTCCCGGGGTCGAGGAGCGCGCCGACCCAGTCGGAGCGGGCCAGCTCGTTCCCCGCAAAGACGTTGCCCGAGGGCCCGCCCGTCTCGTTGACGCCCAGCAACACCCCCAGGCTGTTCTCGAGGATACGGTTGTCCTCGAAGCGGTTCTGGGAGACGTCGCCCACGAGGCGCAGCCCCACCGCCCCGCGACCCTGGTTGCCCCGGATGAGGTTCTCGGCGACGACGTTGCCCTGTGAGCGGTTCTTGAGCCCCAAGCCCACGACGCTCAGACCCCGGATCTCGTTGCGGCGGATCTCGTTCCCCGAGGCGTTCAGCAGCAGAATCCCCGCCTCCCCCGATGTCACTCGATTCTCAACCACCTGGGAGTCCGTGGTCTCTTCTAATAAGAGCCCCACGAGGTCGTTGTTCTCAATCGCGTTGTCCTCGATGAGGGCCCCCCGGACGCGCTTGAGCCACAGCCCCCCCATGCCGTTGAGGGCGATCTCGCTCTTTAGGAGCGAGATCTCTTGGGAGTTCTCCACCCAGGCGCCGAGGCCACCGTTGCCCCGAAGCTGTGCCCCTTCCACGGTGACGGCCCACGCGTTCCGGAGGACGAGCCCGTCCTGGGCGTGGTTGTAGATCCGGACGTCTCGGAGGAGCACCCGTCCTGCGCCCTCGATCGCGATCCCCACCCGCCCCCCGGAGACGCGGACGTTCTCGATCGCCGCCCCGTCGGCCCCGGCTTCGATCGTCAGGCCCGTGCTCTCCGGCGGGGCCTCGATCGTGACCCCTTCCAGGCGGACGTCGCGGGCGCGGACGATCACCCGGCCGATCCAGACGGTTTGAGCGGGCCCCCGCGTGGCCCGGACCGTGACCCCCTCCACCTCGAGGACGAGGTCCTCGCGGTAGCGGCCGGGATCCACCCAAATCGTGTCGTAGGGCTGGGCGTCGGAGAGGGCCGCCGTGAGGGTGCGGAAGTGCAAGTCCCCATCGGCATCTTCGGCGGGTGGAGCCGAGACGTCCACGTATCGCTCCGGACCCCGATGGTTCGCCCATGCCACCTCCTGGAGAGGGCCGGGAGCCCCGATTCCCCCCGCGACCACAAGGCCGAGGAGAAGGAGGATCGGTGCGGGGACCCTGCCTGAGCTCGACGGCAAAGCCCCCGCCGCCTGCCGCCTGCGAACGGGCCCAGGTCGGAGACGCTCGATCTCGCCGCGAGGCGCTTCGTTGCTCCTGGGCTTTCCCTCGGCCACCACGATCCTCCTTCCGACCCCGGATTTAGGGAGCCTGCGGTGCAAGCGCGATGATCGCTCCGGCCCGCAATCGCGAGACGTCGATCTCCCCTTCTACGAGGTTCACGCCCTGGAGGCTCTTGCCCGGAAGCGGCACCCACGCCGAGCCGTCCCAGTAGAAGAGCCGCAAGGCCTCCTTGATAACCCCTTCCGGAAGCTCCTCGTCGGCGTACGTGACCTCCAAGAGGGCGGTCCCCGTGCCGAACCCGTTGATGAGCACCCCTATCGTTTTAAGGGCGTTGGCCAGCGGGGCCGGACGGTAGATGGAGTCCTCCGCGGGCAGAGCGGTCGCGTACTTCGCTACGATCGCGATCCCCCGTGCCTCTTTCCCCACGCGGAAGAGCGAGATCCGCACATCCGTGCGGTCCATCGCATCGAGCTCGACCTTGCCGGGACCGAAGTCCGCAAGCACGAAGCCGCGCACCGACCGCTCGTGAAGCTGGCCGACCCGGTCGGTAAGCCACGGGAGCAGGATCCGAACGACCTCGTCCTGCTCCAACGGGAAGCTGTTCCCCCCCCGGACCCCGATGAGGACCACGGCGTTGCCGCTTCCCTCGTAGACGCCCGCGGGCCCCTTGGGGTCGCCCCACCAGTTCCGGCGGGCGGAGAGGTCGGGCACGTTCTCCGCCCACAGGCCGAAGCGCAAGTTCTCCGTAATGTCATTCCTTTGGAGGTTGGCCCCCTCGCAGTCGGCCAGGAAGATCCCGCCCAAGCCGTTTTGCGTCACGACGTTGCCCTGGAAGTCCGGTCTCCGACACCCCCGAATCGCCAGGCCCCGCTCGCGGTTCGCGCGGAAGAGGTTTCCTTCCACGAACAGGCCTTCCAGCTGTTGCCCCTTAAGGCCGTCTTGCTGGTGGCGCTCCACCGTGTTTTCCATCACCTTGACGTTCTTCGACTCCAGGATGAGAAGCCCGTTCGCCTCGCCGTCGTGGAGGAGGTTCCGACGCACCACGGTGCTGTCGGCCCGCAGGAGGACGATGGCGCCGCCGTCGGTGAGCCCGCCGGAGTTGTCTCCGCCCCCGTTGCCCGTGATCTCGTTGCCCTCGAGGGTGTTGCGCGGGCTGTCGACCACCCGGATCCCGTCGTCCCCGTTGTCCTCAATGATGTTCTCGGCGAAGGTGTCGTTCCCCATCCCCCCCCGCACGTGGACGCCGATGCCGTTGTTCGCGGCAATCCGATTGGAGCGGAAGAAGTTCAGGCCGAAGCTCGCCTCGATGCGGATCCCGTCGGCATCGTTCTCCCGAATCTCGTTGCTGTCCAGGGTGTTGTTGCTCGGCTCCCCCTCCGTGACGTCGCTGCGCGTCAAGCGCACCCCGATGCTGTTGCGCACGATCGTGTTCTTGAGGATGATGCTCCCGGTCACGTCCCCTTCCAGCAAGATCCCGGAGGCCCCGGACTGGGTGCTCTCGGAGATCGTGTTGCTCTCCACGGTGTTGCGCTGTGCGGGCACGGCGTTCCCCCGCAGGGCCACCCCGCCCGCTCGGTTCCCCGTAAGCGCGTTGGAGCGCACCTCGTTGTTGTCGCTCCCCACGAGCGCCACGCCGAAGAGACCGTTGGAGACGATCTCGTTGTTCACGATGACGTTGTTGTTCGCCTTGTCGAGCTTCAGGCCCTCCAGCCCGTTGGAGGCAATCGTGTTGTTGGTGATCTGTCCCCCGTCGGCCCCCAACACCAACACCCCGGTGCCCAGGTTCAAGCGCACCTCGTTCTCGGAGATCGTAAAGCGATCCGCGTTCCCCTCCAAGACGATGCCCGAAGCCCCGTTGCTCTGCACCCGATTGCGAGCGATCTGGAGCCCTTGGCTCTCCCCGAGCACGCGGATCCCGATCCCGCCGTTGTTGAAGAGCTGGTTTCGGGTGAGGGTCACGTTGTCGCTGGCCTCGGCGACTTCGATGCCGTGGGCCGCTGCCTCGCGGATGATGTTGTCCGTTACGATCACCTCGCGGTTCGCGATCGTGACGGCGTTCTCGCAGTCTTGTTGGTCCTTGGCGTTGACGTCGAACCCCCGCAGCTCGACCTGCTTGGCCTCCAGGACGAAGCAGCCGTTGATCTTGGTCCGCTGAGCCCCGCCGCTCGACTGGACGACAAGACCCTTAACGCTTACGACGAGCCGCCCCTCGTCGTAGACGCCGGGGTCCACGATGACGATGGCGTGCTCCGGGAGGGCACAGTTCTCCAACGCCGCTCGGAGCGTGCGGAAGTGCGCATCGCAGTCTTCATCGGCCTCCGGGGGGTTTTTGATGTCCACAAAGACGATCGGGCCGCCGTGATCGGCCTGTACCGCCGGTGCCCCGAGGAGATTCCCCAGAGCCCAGAGGAGCCCCCCCAGGAGCACCCCGGAGCGGGAATGGCTTCGCAGGATAGGCGTCATGCACGTCACCTCGCTTCGAGATCCTGATTGCCCGTCGGTCTCCCGTCACCTCGTCGCAGGACGGCTGAGCTCATTATAGGGGAAATGTGTCCGAGAGAACTGTAATCGCAATCACTCCAACGCGGAAGTTGCGCATCCCAAGGGGCTTGCTATAATGCCTCTTGGGTGGAGAGGATCGCTCAAAGGTTCGGAAGAGTCGTCCACGAGGAGGAAGCGATGGCACAGGCAGAGCGCGGGACGTTCCGGGTGAAGTCGGGTCTGGCCGAGATGCTCAAGGGCGGCGTGATCATGGACGTCACAAACGCCGAGCAGGCGAGAATCGCCGAAGAAGCCGGAGCCGTGGCCGTGATGGCCCTCGAGCGGGTCCCCGCCGACATCCGGGCCGCCGGCGGCGTGGCCCGAATGGCCGACCCCAAGAAGATCAAGGAGATCATGGACGCCGTCACCATCCCCGTGATGGCCAAGTGCCGCATCGGCCACTTCGTCGAGGCCCAAATCCTCGAAGCCTTGGGGGTGGACTACGTCGACGAGTCGGAGGTCCTAACGCCCGCCGATCCGGAGAACCACATCGACAAGTGGCAGTTTAAGGTCCCGTTCGTCTGCGGGGCGCGGGACCTGCCCGAGGCTTGTAGGAGGATCGCCGAGGGCGCGGCGATGATCCGCACCAAGGGCGAGGCCGGGACGGGCAACGTCGTAGAGGCCGTCCGTCACATGCGCTTGATGAACCGCCAGATCCGCGAGGTCGTGGGCGCCTCCGAGGAGGAACTCGTACAGCTATCCAAGCAGTGGGGCGCTCCCCTCGAGGTTCTAAGGCTCATCAAGCAAGAAGGCCGACTGCCCGTAGTGAATTTCGCCGCAGGCGGGATCGCCACCCCGGCGGACGCGGCGCTGATGATGCAGCTCGGCTGCGACGGGGTCTTTGTGGGCTCGGGGATCTTCAAGTCCGAGGACCCCGAGCGCCGGGCGCGGGCCATCGTCGAGGCCGTCACCTACTACAACGACCCGCAGAAGCTCGCCGAGATCTCCGAGGACCTGGGCGAGCCCATGAAGGGCCTCGAGATCTCGGAGCTAGCCCCCGAGGAGCTCCTCCAGACCCGAGGCCACTGACCCACAGAAGATGGGACATCGCGTAGGGGTGTTGGCCCTCCAGGGCGACTTCCGCGAGCACCTCGCGGTGCTCCGACGCCTCGATGTGCCTGCCCAAGAGGTCCGCACGGCGAAAGACCTGGAAGCGGTGGACGCGCTGATCCTCCCGGGGGGCGAGAGCACCACGATCGCCCGCCTGATGGCGAAATCGGGGCTCGATCGAGGGATTAAAGAACGAGGACGGGAGGGGATGCCCCTCTACGGGACCTGCGCCGGTCTCATCTTGCTGGCCAAGGAGCTTCTAGAAGATCGCCCGCAGCCCTTGGAGCTCTTGGACGTCACCGTGGACCGCAACGCCTACGGGCGGCAAGTGGACAGCTTCGAGGCCGACATCGAGATTCGGGATTTAGGGGAATTCCACGCCGTCTTCATCCGGGCTCCGAAGGTCACCCGGTCGGGGCCTGCGGTGGAGGTCTTGGCGGAGCACGACGGCGCGCCCGTCCTGGTGCGCCAGGGGAACGTGTTGGCGAGCAGTTTCCACCCGGAGCTCACGGACGACACCCGGATTCACGAGTTCTTCTTGAGCTTTTTGGAAAAGTCCTAGCAGAAAGGGGGCTGGGAAGATGGGCAAGACGGTGCTGGTGATCGGGACGGGGACCATCGGGGAGCCCCTCATCGGGCTTTTGGCCGACATCCGGAAGGACGTCGGGATCGACGAGGTCATCTTCAACAAGCACACCCCCCTGGTGCACGACCGCACGAAGGTGATCTATCTCATGAGACGTGGAGCCAAGCTCGCCGTGGACGAGGAGAAGATCCCCCAATTCCAAGAGCTGGGCATGGAGCCCACCTACACCAAGCTCGAGGCCCTCGATCGGGCCGACGTCGTGATCGACTGTACGCCTAAGGGCTTCGGGATGGAGAACAAGCGGGAATACTACAAGAACTTTGAGCACAACACCTTGGGATTTATCGCCCAGGGGAGCGAGTTCGGCTTCGGGAAGATGTACGTCCACGGGGTGAACGACGAGGCCCTCGTCCCCGGGGAAGATCGATACATCCAGGTCGTAAGCTGTAACACACACAACCTGGCGGTGCTCATCCACACGCTCGCCTTAAGCGGGGGCCCCGATAATCTAGTGGAAGGACGCTTCGTCTGCATGCGCCGGGCCAACGACATCAGCCAGACGAGCTCCTACGTGCCCTCGCCCACGGTGAGCGAGCACATCGACCCCCGGTTCGGGACCCACCACGCCCGCGACGCCCACCACCTCTTCCAGACCCTAGGCTTGGAGCTCAACCTCTTCTCTTCCGCCATCAAGCTCAACACCCAGTACATGCACACGATCTGGTTCCACCTCTCTTTGAAGCGTCCCACGACGCTGGAGAGGGTCCACGAGCTCCTACACGAGAACCGACACATCGCCGTCACGCACAAGAAGAGCGCCAATCTCGTCTTCTCCTTCGGGCGGGACCACGGCCACTACGGGAGGATCCTCAACAACACCGTCGTGGTGCTCCCCTCGCTCCACGTAAGCGGGGACGGCAAGGAGATCCACGGCTTCTGCTTCACACCCCAGGACGGGAACTCCCTCTTATCGAGCGTGGCCGCCACGTTGTGGTTCCTCTACCCCGACGACTACACGGAGCGCCTCCGGGTGCTGGAGCCGTACTTCTACCAAGAGATCTGATCCGATGGGTTTAGCGACGCTGCGACGGCTGGTCCAGGAGACGCTCTCCGGCGCGCTGGGGCTGCTCTACCCCCCAGAGTGCGCGCTGTGCGGGCGGCCCTTGAACGACGATCTCCCGCAGGGACCCTCGGGTTTTTTGTGCGAGGGGTGCCAACAGGAGCTCGGGCGCGAGCGCCTGAAGCCCCCCTACTGCGTCCGCTGCGGGGAGCCCCTCCCCCCTAGCGGGATCGACCTCTGCAGGGGCTGCGCCCTGGGGAGGGTGCCCTTCGAGAGGGCCCGCTCCTACGGGCTCTACGAGGGGAGGCTTGCCCGGCTGGTGCGGCTCTTTAAATATCATAAAGAACCCGCGCTCGCGGGGGCGCTTTCTTCCCTGCTCGCCGAGGTCGTCGCCCGCGAGGGGCTCGAATTCGAGGGGATCACGTACGTCCCCCTCGGTCGAAGACGCCTGCGGGAGCGGGGCTTCAACCCGGCGGAGCGGCTGGCCCGCGCGCTGGGGAAACTCTGCGGAAAGCCCGTCTTCCCCGCGCTGCGCAAGGCCCGGGAGACCGTCCCCCAGGAGGCGCTCTCCCGGCGGGAGCGACTGCTCAACCTCCGGGGCTCGTTCGCGCCCCTAGGGAGAGCCCGCTGTGAAAGCGTTCTGCTGGTCGACGACGTCTACACCACCGGGGCCACCGTCCGCGAGTGCGCCTCGGTGCTGAGAGAAGCGGGCTACGAGCGCGTCTTCGTGGTGACCGTCGCCCGCACGCCCCATCCCCGCTCCTCCCCCGCCGAGAGAGGAAGCCCGGAGGAGGTCGAAGCGTAGCCCATGAACGCCGAGATCGAGATGCACGTCGAGACCCTCGTCCTCACGGAATACGCCTCCAACTGCTACATCGTGAAGTCGGGGGGCGAGGCGATGATCGTCGATCCGGGAGAGCCCAGCCCCTTGATCCTGGAGCGCGTTCAAGGCTTGCAGGTGAAGTACATCGTCAACACCCACGCCCACCCCGACCACATCGGGGGGGATCCCTATTTGAAAGAGCAGCTGGGAGCGCCGTTGGTGCTCCACCCCGACGACCGCGAGCTGTTCCAGGCCCTCTTGGGCGACGCGGTGGAGCCCGACCTCTGGGTCCGCGAGGGGGACGTCCTCGAGCTGGGGGAGCTTCGATTCGAGGTGTGGCACACCCCGGGCCACACGCCGGGGAGCATCACGCTTATGGAGCCGAAAGAGCGGGTGCTCTTTACGGGAGATCTTCTGTTTGCGGGCTCGATTGGACGGACGGATTTCCCCGGCGGGTCGGACACCCAGATGCGGAAATCCTTAGCGAGGGTCGCTATGCTGGAGGGCGACTGGCGGGTCCTCTCGGGCCACGGGCCCGAGACGAGCCTCAGCCACGAGCGCTGGACCAACCCCTTCTTGATGGGGTTGCCCGAGCTGGAAGCCTGACGGCCCCAGCACGAGGAGAGAGGGGAAGGGGGAGCCGGATGCCCACGCGGGAGGAGATCGAGGAGATCCGGGCGCGGGTGAACATCGCCGACTTGATCGGGCGCTACGTCCACCTCAAGCCCCGGGGGAGCCGCTACGTGGGCATTTGTCCCTTCCATCCCGACAAGAGCCCTTCTCTTACCGTAAGCCCCGAGAAGGGGTTGTATCACTGCTTCGGCTGCGGCGAGGGCGGGGACGTCTTTCGCTTCCTGATGGCCATCGAGCGGATCGAGTTTCCCGAGGCCGTCCGCCGCCTCGCGGAGGAGGCGGGCGTCCCCCTCCAAAGATCCGAGGGGGGGACGGGTCAAAGGGAGCGCCTCCGAGCGCTCTTGGAGCGGGTGGCGCGCTTCTTCGAGGGGAAGCTTTCCGAGCCCGTCGGACGCCGGGCGCTCCGCTACCTTCGCGAAGCCCGCGGCTTTACGGAGGAGACCGTGCGAAGGTTCCGGCTGGGGTACGCCCCTCCCGGGGATCTCGTGCTCCAAACGTTTCTGAGCGAGCTGCCCGAACTCCAAACGCTGGGGTTGGTGCTCGAGGGGGAGCGGGGGCGGTGGAGCTTCTTCCGCGACCGGGTGATCTTCCCGCTCTTGGACGCCCAGGGGCGGGTGGTGGGCTTCGCAGGGCGCGCGCTGCGAGACGAGGAGCCCAAATATCTCAACACGCGCGCTACGCCCCTCTTCGAGAAGGGGCATCTGCTCTACGGCCTCGCGCAGGCCCGCAACGGGTTAGCGCAACGGGGCTTTGCGCTGCTCGTGGAGGGCTATACGGACGTGATCGCGGCCCACCAGCACGGCTTTACGAACGCCGTGGCCAGCATGGGGACGGCCTTTACCCCGCAGCAGGCGCGGCTCTTGCGGCGCTTCGTCCCTAAAGTGCTCCTGGCCTACGACCGGGACGCGGCGGGCCGGGCGGCCACGTTGCGGGGGGTGGCCCAGCTCCTGCGGGCGGGACTGGAAGTGGAAGTCGTGGTCCTGCCTCCCGGCGAAGACCCCGACGGGCTGCTGCGCCGCGGGGGCCCCGAAGCGTTTCGGGAATTTCTGCAGGGGGCAAGGCCCTTCCCCGAGTTCTACGTGCAGGCCCTCCTAGAGGAGCACGACGTGCAAAGCATCCGCGGGCAGGAGGAGGTCCTCATGGAGGTCAAGGCGTTTCTGGCCCACGTAGAGAGCCCCGCACTGCGAGCTCAGGTCCTTCGGGAGCTATCGGGAAGCTTAGATATTCCGCTAGAAGAGCTCCGATCCACGCTATGGAGAAGACAGGGGATGCAAGGGGAGAGGACGATAGCTATAATGTCTCCGGGAGCCCCACAACGAGGAGCGGCGTGGGGGGTGGAAGAGCACTTGGTTTCCCTTTTGCTGCAGGGTGTGTTCCCTCTGGAGCAGGCTCTTCGGGAGCTGGCTCCTACGGACTTCTCCCGGCTGGCGCCTGCCATACATGCGCTTGTCTCCCTCTGCCGCGAACGAAAGGAACGTGGCGATCCTCTTCCCGCTCGCCTCACGGGCGTCGAAGGCCAGGCCTTGCTCAACGAGTGGCTCGAACGCCTCCCCCCTCGGATCCAGCAGAGGCTGCGGGCCCTGGCCGTCAGCGAACGCCGGGACTTCGACGAGGGGCGGGCTATACAGGAACTGATCGGACAACTACGGCTTCAGGGCGTCGAACGGAGACTTCGTGAAATCCAGCAGGCGATTCGCGAAGCGGAGCGGGCCGACGATCGCATCGCCCTCGAACGGTTACAAAGCGAGCAGCAGCGGGAGCTGCACGAACGGCGTCGCATCCTCGCCCAACTGGGCTGGGGGACCTTTGCAGCTCGAGTCTAAACAACCGGTGCCCCCGTGCGCACCGGTTGCGCTCGGCATGAGGCACAAGCAGGGAGGAGGGAGAGACGTCTATGGGTGATCCGCAGACGAACGGGGCCGAGTTCCTTCCCAACGGACAACGCCTCCGTCTCAACGGGGAGTTTGAGGGGGACCTCTTCGAGCTGGGGCTCGGGGCCCCGCCCGAAGAGCTGGAAGAGGAGATCGAAGAGGAGTCGTTCCTCGCGGAAACCGATTCCGACGACGAGGAAGAGAAAGAACTGCCCAGCTCCGCCGGCGATCCCGTCAAGATGTACCTCCAGGAGATCGGGAAGATCCCGTTGCTCACCCGGGAGCAGGAGGTCGAGCTGGCCAAGGCGATCGCCCAAGGGGACGAGAAAGCCCGTGAAGCCTTGATCAACGCCAACCTGCGCCTTGTGGTCTCCATCGCTAAAAAATACATAGGCCGCGGCCTGTCGTTCTTGGACCTCATCCAGGAGGGGAATTTGGGCCTGATGAAGGCCGTGGAGAAGTTCGACTACACCAAAGGCTACAAATTTAGCACCTACGCCACCTGGTGGATCCGCCAGGCGATCACGCGGGCCATCGCCGACCAGGCGCGGACCATCCGCATCCCCGTCCACATGATCGACACCGTCCGGGAGCTGCAGCGCGTCAAGAAAGAGCTCATCCAAGAGACGGGGGAGGTCCCCGACCCGGAGACCCTGGCCCAAGAGCTGGGGATGCCCGTGGAAAAGATCAAGCGGGTGGAGAACGTCTCCCAGTACACCAGCTCCTTGGAGAGGCCGATCGGCGAGGACGAGGAGGACTCGTTAGGAGATCTGATCCCCGACGAGCACGCCCTCTCCCCCACCAAGGAGGCGTATAAGCAGTTCATGATGGAGGAGCTGGAGCGGGCCTTGAGCCAGCTGAGCCCCCGGGAGCGGGAGATCCTCATATTGCGCTACGGCATCAAGGACGGCCACCCCCGCACCCTCAAGGAGGTCGCCGGGGAGTTCAACATCACCCGCGAGCGGGTCCGCCAGATCGAGATCAAGGCGTTGGACAAGCTGAAGCACCCCACCCGCAAGGAGGAGCTCAAGAAGTTCCGCCAGCTCCTCCTCAGCGAGGACGCCGGCCTCTAAGGGTGACGGAGCGCGCCGGAACCGAGCCCGTCTTGGTGATCCTGGGCCCCACGGGCGTGGGGAAGTCCCGCGTGGCCTATGAGCTCGCCCTCCGCTTAGGAGACGTAGAGATCCTCTCCGCCGACGCCCGAGCCATCTACAAGGGCATGGACGTCGGGACGGACAAGCCCCCTCCCGAGTGGCGCGAGCGCGTGCCCCACCACCTCATCGACATCAAAGAGCCCCACGAGCGCTACAGCGCGATGGACTTCCGCCGGGACGCCCTCCGCCTTGTGGACGAGATCTTCGAGCGGGGCAAGCGGCCCGTGGTGGTAGGCGGAAGCACCCTCTATCTAGACGCCTTCTTCGGGAAGCTCTTCGAAGGCCCGTCGGCGGACTTGGCGTTGCGGGCGGAGCTGCAGAAGCGCCCGCTGCCCGAACTCTACGAGGAGCTGCAGCGGGTGGACCCCGAAGCCGCCCGCAGAATCCACCCCAACGACCGCCTCCGGATCGTCCGCGCTCTGGAGGTCTACCGCGTGACGGGGAAGCCCATCAGCGAGCTGCAGAAGCAGCTGCCCAAGCCGCCCTATGAGTTCTTGAAGGTGGGACTGACGGCCCGACGGGACGTCTTGTACGAGCGCATCGACCGCCGCGTAGACGAGATGATGCAGAAGGGACTCCTCGACGAGGTGAGAGCCCTTCGACCCCAGGTGCCCAAGGGCTCGCAGGCGTACAAGTCGAACGCCTACCGAGAGCTCTTTTTATATCTAGAGGGCGAAATCCCCTCGCTCGAAGAGGCCATACGCCGGATCAAGAAGCACACCCGCGGGCACGCCCGCAGGCAGCTGATCTACTTCCGCCGCGACCCGGAGATCCACTGGATCGACACCACGGAGCGCGAGCCCGCCGAGATCGCCCAAGAGATCCTCGATCTGCTACAATCTTGCCGATGAAAGTCTTCACCGGCCAGCAGATGAAGGAGTTCGACGCCCAAGCGATCCGCGACTTCGCGATGCCCAGCTTGGTCTTGATGGAGAACGCCGGGCGGGGCGTCTGCGAGCTCCTCGTAGAGCGCATCCCCGACCTCCCCAGGAAGCGGGTGGCGATCGTCGCGGGCAAGGGGAACAACGGCGGGGACGGGCTCTGCGTCGCCCGCCATCTGCTCGTGCGGGGCCACCCTCCCGCTCAGCTTGCGGTCTTCGTGGTCGGGGAACCCGACAAGCTCTCGGAGGAGACGCGAACCCAAGTCGAGATCCTCGAGCGCTTCGGGTTCTCCCTTCCATACATCCAGAAGGAGAAGGACCTCCCCGCGCTCGAGGAGGCCCTCTCCCGTGCCCATGTCGTGATAGACGCCCTCCTGGGCATCGGGGTGAAGGGACCCGTCCGCGGGCTGCTTGCGCCCGTCATCGAGCGCATCCACGCTTC
>JALSGO010000094.1 GCA_026982655.1 Candidatus Bipolaricaulota bacterium | reverse complement strand
GCGAAACTCCTCCCCAAGATGAACGTTCCCCTCGTGGTCGACGCCGACGGGATCAACGCCTTGGCCTCCTCGGATGGCAGAAAACTCCTTAAGCGGGTGGCCAAAAGCACGTCCGTGGTGCTCACGCCCCACCCCGGTGAGCTCTCCCGGCTCATCGGGTGCTCCGTCCCGGAGATCGAAAAGGCGCGCGTGGAGGTGGCCCGCGAGGTCGCCCGGGATTTCCACGTGATCTTGGTCTTGAAGGGGGTGCCGACGGTGACGGCGCTGCCCTCCGGGGACGCGTTCATCAACAGCACGGGCAACTCCGGCTTGGCTACGGGCGGGAGCGGAGACGTGCTCACGGGGCTGATCGTAGGGCTGATCGCCCAGGGGATGCCCCCCGAGGAGGCCGCGCCCGCGGGCGTCTACTTGCACGGGCTTTTGGCCGATCGTCTCCAACCCAAAACGGGGGAGCGGGCGATGCTTCCCCGGGATTTACTGGACATTCTGCCTGAGGTGCTGAAGGAGTTTGAGCGATGACTCCGGTCCCGTTGGTGGACACCCACGCGCACCTCGACGCGCCCCAATTCGACAGGGACCGCGAGGCTGTCATCCAAAGGGCTCGGGACGCAGGCATCGCCGTCGTCACGATGGGCACAGACCTCGACTCCAGCCGGAGGGCCGTCGAGATCGCCCAACGGTATGGGCTTTGGGCCGCCGTCGGGGTCCATCCCCACGAGGCGAGGCGCTACGTCCGTCGGGGGCGCTTCGATCCCCAGGCCCTAAAGGAGCTCGAACAGCTGCTCGGGGAGGAGCGCGTGGTGGCCGTCGGCGAGATCGGGCTCGACTACTTCAAGGAATATTCGCCTCGGGACGCGCAGCGCATCGCTTTGGAAGCCCAGCTCGAGCTGGCCCGGCACTGCGAAAGACCCGTGGTGCTCCACAACCGCGACTCCGAGCGGGAGCTGGTCCCCCTGCTCAAAGCGTACAAACCCCGGGGGGTTTGGCACAGCTTCACGGGCGATCGCGCCCTGCTGGAGGAGGTTCTCGATCTGAGGCTCTACATCGGCTTGAACGGCATCGTGACGTTCCCCAAGAGCCAACCCCTGCAGGATGCTGCCCAAGCCGTGCCCTGGGATAAACTGGTGGTGGAGACGGACTCGCCCTACTTGGCGCCGGTCCCCCATCGGGGCAAGCGGAACGAGCCCCTCTTCGTGCGGGATGTGGCGG
>JALSGO010000093.1 GCA_026982655.1 Candidatus Bipolaricaulota bacterium | reverse complement strand
CGGGGAAGACCGACGTCCCCGTGTGGACCATCACGGGGATCTTATACTCTTGGGCCTTCTCGTAGATCGCTCCGAGGGCGTCCAGGCCGTTGAGGTAGTCGTTGGGGTAAAAGAGCTGGTGGGGCGGATGGATCTTGACGATGCGGATCCCCAGCTCCTCCACGAGGTGGGCCATCTCGGCCTCGGGGTCCTTCGTGTAGTGGGGGTGCAACGAGCCCACGGGCAGGAGGCGGTCGGGGGCCGCCCGGCAATATTGGGCGACGAAGGCGTTCGTCTCGTCGGTGAAGCCCATCACGTCGGGGCTTACGTAGTTGATGAGCGCCGCCCGTTCGACCCCCCACTCGTCCAAAAGCTTCAAAAATTCGTTGGGGTCCTCCGCAAGCCCCATGAGATGATCGAAGTCGGGCTGGTAGCGCTTCCAGAGTTCCAACACCGAGGGCTTGAGCATCCCCCAAGGCTGCATGTGGACGTGGATGTCGATCGTGGGTGCGGACATCGGCATCACCGCGGGGGAGGGTAACACAACGGGAAGGAATTGCACAAGTCCCGCGGCGGAACTAAGATGAGTCGGTGAGGCGCCATGGCCGACCCCCAAGAGAAGGTCACGATTCCCAAGCTCTTCGAGATGAAGGCCCGAGGCGAGCCGATCAGCATGGTCACCGCCTACGACTGCCCCACGGCGCGCTTGGCCGACCAGGCCGGGATCGACGTCGTTTTGGTGGGCGACTCCGTGGGGAACAACGTCTTGGGGTACGAGAGCACCGTGCCCGTCACCCTCGAGGAGATGCTCCACCACACCCGCGCCGTGCGCCGCGGGCTCGAAAGAGCCCTGCTGGTGGGCGACATGCCCTTCCTCTCGTACCAAGTCTCGGTGGAGCAGGCGATCGAGAGCGCGGGGAGGTTTCTCAAGGAGGCCGGGGCCGACGCCGTCAAGCTCGAGGGCGGCGAGGAGGTCGCCGACCGCGTGGAGGCCCTGGACAAGATGGGCATCCCCGTGCTGGGGCACATCGGGTTGCTCCCCCAGAGGGTTTCGCAGACCGGGGGGTATCGGGTCCAAGGGCGCGAGGAAGCGCAGGCCCGCAGGCTCCTCCACGACGCGAAGGCGTTGGAAGAAGCGGGGGCCTTCGCGCTCATCTTGGAGCTGATCCCCTGGCAGCTGGCCAAGCTCGTGACCGAGAGCGTGAAGATCCCCACCATCGGGATCGGGGCCGGGCCCCATTGCGACGGCCAGGTGCTCGTCTTCCACGACGTAGTGGGGCTCTCGGAGCGCCGACTGAAGCTGGCCAAGCGCTACGCGGAGCTGGCCGAGATCATCGAGAACGCCTTAAAAGCATACCGCGAAGACGTCAAGCAGAAGCGGTTCCCCACCCTGGAGAACAGCTTCTCCATGCCGGAGGAGGTCGTCCGAAGGCTGCAACGCCCGCAGGAGAGAGAGGAGTTCTAATCATGTTGCAGATTAAGAAGCGCTTTGTAGTCGACGAGGAGGGCAAGCCTGTAGCGGTCCAAATTGACCTTGAGACGTTCCAAAAGATCGAGGAGCTGTTGGAGGACTACGGCTTAGCCAAGGAGATCCAAGCTGTCGAGGGAGAAGAAGGTTTAGACCTTGCATCGGCACGCGAGCGTTATCGGCAGATTCTCAGGGAGTTATGAGTTGGAATGTGCTCTATAAGCCCACATTTCTTAAAGATCTCGCCCACCTTCCTCCCACGATCCGCTCAAAGGTTGAGGAATTCGTCTTCCAGGACCTACCGCAGGCTTCTAACCCGTATGCGGAGAAGGGCGTCGAAAAGCTGACCGGCTTCCGCGATTACTACAAGGTTCGCTTCGGAGATTACCGCCTAGGACTTCACATAGATAAGAAGACGAAGACGGTTGAGTGCTGTCGGATCCTTCACCGCAAGGATCTGTATCGCCATTTCCCATGAGAATTGCGATTGTGGGGGCCGGAGCGCTGGGGAGCTTGGTGGGCGGGCTCCTCGCCCGCGCCGGACACGACGTCGGGCTCTACAACCCTTCGAACGTCGAGCACGTCCGCGCGATCCGCTCCCGGGGGTTGCGCATCGAGACCCCCGAAGGCGAAGTCTCTATTAACATCAAGGCCACGGGGAACGTAGCGGAGATCCCCCGGTCCTTGGATCTCGTGGGGGTCTTCGTCAAGGCGTACCGCACGGAGGAGGCCCTTGCCCAAGCCGCCCCCCTGCTCTCGGAGGATACGTGGCTGCTGAGCCTCCAGAACGGGCTCGGCTTTGAGGACGTGCTCGTACAATACGCCCCCGGTCGGGTCCTTCGGGGGATCACCGCCCAGGGGGCGACGCTCCTCGAGCCCGGACGGGTGCGGTGGGCGGGCCGCGGCCCCACCCGGATCGGCCCCTGGGGCTATCCCAGCTCTCCAGAGCCCTCGCAGCGGGCGCAGG
>JALSGO010000092.1 GCA_026982655.1 Candidatus Bipolaricaulota bacterium | reverse complement strand
AATCATCGAAGCGCGCTACGCCCGCGTGCCCCTGCTCGTTTTCACGGCAGACCGCCCGCACGACCAGAGAGAGAGCGGGGCGAACCAGACGATCGACCAGCTGAAGCTCTACGGCACGCACGTCAAGGCGTTCGTGGACGTGGCCCCTCCGGAGGCCGCGCCGCCCGCGCGGACGCTGCGCTATCTGAGGACGCTCGCTTGTCGTTCGCTCTTCGAGGCGCAGAAGCCGCCCGCCGGGCCCGTTCACCTCAACTTCCCCTTTAGAAAACCCCTGGAGCCTGTGCCCGTCCCCGACGACCTCCCGCAGCGCTGGCGGGCTGCTATCGAACGAACGGCCCTGGAGGGACGTCCGAGAGGGGAACCGTTTACCCACTTCTTGCGGGGACGAATTCAGCCCACCGACGAGCAAATCGAAGAGCTGGTAGGAACCATTCGCAAGGCCCCGAGGGGCCTGATCGTTTGCGGCCCGCGCTGTCCCGGAGGGTCGTTCCCCGAGGCTGTAACCCAACTGGCGGAGGCGGCGGGCTATCCCCTGCTGGCCGACCCCCTCTCGGGCGTGCGCTTCGGGCCCCACGTCTCCGAGCACGTCCTCGGGGCCCATGAGGCGTTCCTCGCCGCGCTTGCAACTCAAGGGGAGAAGCCGCAGCTCGTCTTGAGATTGGGCGCGATGCCCACCTCCCAAGCCCTCGGCTCGTATCTGGAAGCGCTTCCGGACTCGGGCTGTCGGCAGATCGCCCTAAGCGAGCACGGCGTCTGGGAGGACCCCACCCACACCCTGAGCGACTTCCTCGTCGCGGAGCCCGCGGAGCTGTGTCGTCGGGTTGCGGAAGCCCTCGAAGCGCAGCCGAGGCCCCCGGATGGGGAGTGGCTCGACCTCTGGCGGCGGGCCGAGCGGGCTGCCCGGGAAGCCGTGGACGACGCGGCCAAGCGGGCGTTCTTCGAGGGCTACGCGCTTCGAGAGGTGGCGGAGGCCCTCCCCGAGGGGGCGGCGCTGGTGGTGGCGAGCAGCCTGCCCGTACGACACTTGGATCTGTTCGTCCCGCCCCTGCAAAAAAAGTTAAAGGTGTTCGCCAACCGGGGGGTTAGCGGGATCGACGGGACCGTCTCCACGGCCCTGGGCGTGGCCGCCGTCTGCCAACCCACCGTGTTGGTGACCGGAGATCTGGCGTTTTATCACGGCCTCAACGGGCTTTTAGCCCTCAAGCGCTGCGGCGTCAAGGCCGTGATGGTGGTGCTAAACAACGACGGCGGGGGGATCTTCCACCGGCTGCCCATCGCCCGCTACGAGCCGCCCTTCCGGGAGCTGTTCGTGACCCCCCACGGGCTCGATTTTGAGCCCATCGTCCGCGCGTACGGGGCCGAGTTCCGCAGGGTCGAGCCCCGCCGGGGTGCTCTGCTCTCTGCCCTGGGGGAGGCGCTCCACAGCGAAAGGGCCGTCGTGCTCGAGGTGCGCACGGACGCCGAGCACCACGAGAGGGTCCGTCGGGAGATTCTCCAAGCCGTGGCGAAAAAGCTGAAAGCTGAGAGCTGAAGGCTGAAAGCTGAAAGCCGACCGCTTACCAAAGGAGGGATCCTATGGAAGCCCGCAGGATAAAACCGGGAACGGAATGGGTGGAGGTGAAGCCCTACGAGGACATCACGTACCACAAGGCGGAGGACGAGGGGATCGCGCGGATCGCGTTCGACCGCCCCGAGGTGCGAAACGCCTTCCGGCCCAAGACCATCGAGGAGATGATCGAGGCCTTCCACGACGCCTGGGACGACCCCCGCATCGGCGTCGTGCTCCTTACGGGCAACGGTCCCGCTCAAGACGGCAAGTGGGCCTTCTGCTCCGGAGGCGATCAGCGGGTGCGGGGCGAGGCCGGATACCAAGACGAGCGCGGGGTCCAGCGCCTGAACGTGCTGCAGCTCCAGCGGATCATCCGCTCGATCCCCAAGGTGGTAATCGCCCTGGTGCCGGGGTACGCGATCGGCGGCGGCCACGTCCTCCACGTCGTGTGCGACTTAACGATCGCGGCGGAGGACGCCGTCTTCGGGCAGACGGGCCCCAAGGTGGGGAGCTTCGACGGCGGGCTGGGGGCGAGCTACCTGGCGCGCATCGTCGGCCAGAAGAAGGCCCGCGAGATCTGGTACCTCTGCCGGCAGTACACCGCCCAAGAGGCGCTGGAGATGGGCCTGGTCAACAAGGTGGTGCCCCTCGAGGATCTCGAGAGGGAGGGCGTGGAGTGGGCCCGCGAGATCCTAAAGAAGAGCCCGATCGCGATCCGTTGCTTGAAGTCGGCGTTCAACGCCGATTGCGACGGGCAGCTGGGCCTTCTGGAGCTGGCGGGCAACGCGACGATGCTCTTCTACATGACAGAAGAGGGCCAAGAGGGCCGGAACGCCTTCTTGGAGAAGCGAGAGCCCGACTTCCAAAAGTATCC
>JALSGO010000091.1 GCA_026982655.1 Candidatus Bipolaricaulota bacterium | reverse complement strand
CCCGAGGACCTCGCCTTCGTGGTCACCGCCACCACGAGCAAAGAGCCGGTGATCTCCGCCGATCTTCCCGAGGGGGTCTTCGTCGCCGCGGTGGGGAGCTTCACTCCCGAGTCCCGGGAGCTCCCCGAGGCCCTGGTCGAGCGGGCCGAGCTCGTGGTCGCGGACACCGGGGACGCCCTCGCCGAGGCCGGCGAACTCCAGGGCCTCCCCCCGGGCCGGGTCCGCCTCCTCGCCGAGCTGATCGAGAACCCGCCCCGGACCTCGGGAACGGTGGTCTTCAAGTCCACCGGGCACGCGATCTTCGACCTGGCGGCGGTGCGCAGTTTGGTGCTCGGGTTTTAGGTTTCAGGAGGGCCAGGTTATGCAAGGCAGCAAGAAGATCAGGGGAAAATCAGCCGGCGAATAAAAGAAAGATTCCATAAGATAGACTTACCGGTGGAGCGGCTGCACGGGGCCGATGGTGGAGGTTAAAAGCATTCCAGATAGGAACCTGGCGATCTTCATCGGTGGGCAGTCGGCTTCGGCGCTCGGAGACGCGGTCCATCGCCTAGCCCTCTCGCTTTACATGCTCGACCTCACCGGCTCGGCGCTCCAAGTCGGCTTGGTACTGGTCACGACTGCGCTCCCCGCGCTTCTCCTTGGACCCTTCGTCGGCCGACTTTTCGACCGCGCCCGCGCCCCCCAGGGAATCTTGTTCCTGAGCGACCTGGCCCGGGCAGGGGCTGTATTGCTCATTCCCCTCTCGGGGAACGCATCCGCGATCTACGCGCTCTCGCTGGTCGCGAACAGCCTTGGGTTTGTCACCAAGGTGGGGGTGAACACGCTGACCCCAGCGGCCTTTCCTGAAGAGCGTCTGATGTTTGTCAACTCTGTGACGCGGGTGGGTACGCGCGCAATGCATGTGCTTGGCCCCACGCTCAGCGGCCTTCTATATGGTTCCCTCGGACCCCTAGCGCCCTTTGCGGTGGACGCTGCCACCTTCCTCCTCGCCGCTCTCAGCTACCTTGGGATTGTACTCAAAGAGCAGCCCCGGGCAAAGGAGCGCAAGCCTGAGACCAGGGCGGATCAAAGGAGCGCAATTGGAGCGGTGTTCAGGAACCGCGTCGTGGGATTGATCTTCCTTTTTATGGGCGCCGCCGCGGTGACGAGCGGAGCCTTCAACGTCCTTCTTGTGGTGCTGGTACGGACCGAGCTCGGCCTCAGCGCGGCTGAATACGGCTACGTGCTTTCCGTTGGGGCAATGGGCCTTTTACTCGGAGCCCTTGGGACCTTGCGGATGTCACGCGGGGGCTCGGGGAGCGCCTTGACCCGGATACTCGCCGCTGCCGTCGTCGCGGACGGGCTTGCGATCGCTTGGCTTGGCCTAGCGCAGGGTTTTTGGGCCGTCGCCTTCTTGATGTTCGTGGTCGGCGCTTCCTCCAGCGTGGCTACGGTGGTTTCCACCACTGGCCTGCAACTGCGTGTACCCGAAGGTCTTCGGGGACGGGTCTTCAGCTTGTATGAACAGGTCTTTACCTCCTTGTCGGTGGCCTCGATGCTGCTCGGCGGGGCCCTCGCCGATGGGCTCGGAGTGCGGCCGATTTACCTGGTGGGAGGGGTTTTCCAGGCGGTAATCACGGGAACCGCTGCTTTATCGGCAAGGTTTGGGGAAAAGGGCCAGAAACGCGATTAAAATCTTGGCCGTACCGTCTTCTCGCCATCGAGTTGTTTGGAAGCCGGTCTCACGTGAACCCGGACAAGCCCGCGTGAAGCCCGATAAGAATGTGGGGACCCCTCCAGGGAGCGGAGGTCTCCACGAGACCCCATCACCCACACCCCCTCCCCGTCCGGGCGATTTAATGGACGGCGGGACCGAGTCCATGGTCGGGAAAGTATGCTAGCCCTGCGGGCTGAGTGAGGAGACTCTAGGCATTGCGCCCTTCGTGCTGTCACCCAGGAGTCCTGGGCTCGACGGTCCCGAGGAGCGGATGCGGCGAGGGGTTTGATTGGTCACATGCTCACAAAATCCCTGAGCTCCAAAGGGGGCTCGACGCTCACCCGGACGATTGCAATCGCAAGCGGCCGCTCGCCCCTGGAGTTCCTGGCTAGGATGCTGGCGAAGTCGGTCCCTCAAAGGATCTCAGGTGTGTGGGCCGATTACGTAAGCTCAAAGCGGGTTTAGCCCTTGGTTATGCATAACAGTTACTTAAACGCGTAGGCGCCGTTGGCCAGGAACTGCAGGATCCCCTCGGCGATCCCCTTGGCGATGCGCTCGCGGTGCTCGGGCCGGGCGAGGAGCCGGCCCTCGGTGGGGTGGTTGGCGAACCCCACCTCGACGAGCACCGCCGGGATCCGGGCGTAGCGGAGCACGTAGAGCGGGGCCGAGTGGACCCCGCGGTCGGGGGAGCGGGCGGCCTCGCTCAACCGCGCCTGGATGGTGCGGGCGA
>JALSGO010000090.1 GCA_026982655.1 Candidatus Bipolaricaulota bacterium | reverse complement strand
ATTCGGCACCGAAATCACCCAAAAGAGCGCTCCGACGTTTCCCGAAGTTGCCCGCCAGCTCCAAGCGAGGCTCTCCCTCGCCTTGCGACCGTCGAGGAGAATCGCCGCCATATAGAGCGAGAGGCGTGCTAACACATAAATCCCCGGAAACAGCAACAGGAATACCGCAACGGTCTTCACGGTTAACGACGCTCCCAGCCGCTCGAGCACCCAGAAACCCGGGAGGCTTAGGGCGAAGAATCCCACCACGATTGCGCCCATGTACAAGAGAGTGGCCCCCAAGATCGTCCCGAAGCGGGCCAGGATGAGTGCCCACAGCTCGCTCCCGGGCAAAAGCCGCTGCCCTTCCACGGCGTTGATCACCATCCGCACGGTCATTCCGGCGATCAAGGGGCCGACCAGCAGCAGAATCAGGGTCTGCAGCCATTCCCAAGGATCAGTATCGAATTGGAAAAACTCTACTTCAGTGCTTTCCTCTTGCTTTAGGGGGGAATCGGCTTCCGGTTCGGGAGCGGGAACCTCCCGAATCTCCACGCGAACGGTTGGACCGTCGGAAGTAGCGTACTGAATGGCCTGATAGCTGAAGAGAGCTATAAGGAAGGGGAGCCAGAGGACCCAGTTCTGTCTCTGGACAAGGAGGCGCAACCCCGCCCATAAGAGCCGCAGCGCGTGGAGACGGACAAGCACCTGGACCTCCCCTACCCAACGGGGTAGATGGGTGAGCCGAAGCTGGGGCCGCTCTGCAAGGGTCGGAAGCTCTTCCACTGCCTCATAGAGGCGCAGGCGCTCCGAGACGCCCTTCAGCTTGTACATCCCCCGATCGACAAGGCGCACTCCCACTATGCCTCCCACCAACCCCCGCACCACCTCGGAGACGAGGACCTGTCCCCCTTGAGCCTGCGAGGCGATCCGGGCCGCTCGATTGACCGTCCGCCCGATGAAGTCCTTCTCTTTGGGGTGGACGACGGGTTCCCCCGTATCGATCCCGATCCGGACCCGAAACGCTTCCTCCGGGTGTTCGACGCTCCACTCGGCTACGGCCCGCTGCACGGCTACAGCACAGAGCACCGCTTGCCGGGCGCTGGCGAACGCCGCCAGCACCCCATCTCCCAGCGTCTTGATCTCGATTCCGTGGTGGCGGGCGAGCTGCTCCCGGACGATCTCGAGGTGGCGTCGGCTCAGCCGCTGGGCGGCTTCGTCCCCGAAGCGCTCGGTGTACTCCGTGAAGCCCTCGATGTCGCTGAAGAGGATCGTCACCGTCCCCAGAGACCGGAGCGCCCTCCCCGACTCCGGCTCCGACCTGAGCGGAGATCCTGTTTCTACAAGGGCTGTAGAGCTCTGCTCTTCCCGTTCGTCCTCCATTCCCGATCTCCCCCATATTCCATCGGACTAGGGAGCCTCCGTCAACTCCGGCTCGGTACAGTCCCTCAGAGCCACCCAAAGGTCCTGGCCGGGAGCGACGGGCTCCAGGACCGCACAGCGCTCCACCGCCGCGCGATCGCCCCGCAGGCCCTGCACCCGAACGACGATCGGCCCGGTAGCGAGGGGCACCGTCACGACGAGATGCGGTTGCTCGGGTGTCGCCTCCCGCTCCGGTGCCCCGGTCACGCGCACCACCACGCGCTCGACCCCCTCCCGCTCGAACAACTCCTTGAGGTCCAGGTGCAGATCGACGGAGTCCAGGAGCTTGGGCAGGTCTTCCGCCCGCCAGCCCTCGGTGTCCGCTCCTGCCCCTAAGCCCCAAACGCCCATGAGCACTTCTAAATCCGTGAGCATCTGCCCCTTGAAGGGGGCCTTCGCGTCTCGGCTGAGAAGCCCGTCGCCGTTGAAGTCGAATCGGGGGTACACCCCCTCGGGGTAGCGACAGCCCGCGTCGGCCCCGTACACGCAGCCGTCCCCGTTGAGATCGCGCTTGGGGTGGTCCGGCGGCCCGTCGAGCGCGCCCTTGCCCTCCAAAGCCAGGAGGGCATCCCGGAAGGCCCGGAAGTCGGCCATGTCCACGGCCCCGTCTCCCCGGAGCCCATCGGGACACAGTCCCGGGACGGGACGACCCGAGCGGTCCACCCTGAAGTTCCCGTCGGAGGTGCAGTCGTCCACATCGACCAGCGCCCTCTGGACGGGCCGCCCGGGCCTTAGGGTGTCGAGAGCCAAGGCGGCGGCGAAGGCGTCTACCAGGGGAGCCGGCTCTTCCCCCTCCGGGCCAGTGCGCCCACTGAGCTCGGGGAGCACGGGGCGCGCCGTCTGAAGCAGAAGGGCCTTCAGCTCGTCGGGGGTGAGCGAGGGCTCCAGCGCCCACAGGTACCCGATCAAACCCGTCACGTGGGGGGCGGCCATGGACGTCCCATCGTAGGTGTCATAGCGCCCGTTCAGCACCGTGCTCAGGATCCGTCCCCCCGGGGCGGAGAAGTGCCCGCCCACGTTGGAGAAGTCCGACTT
>JALSGO010000089.1 GCA_026982655.1 Candidatus Bipolaricaulota bacterium | reverse complement strand
GGTGAGATCGTGGGGTTTCTGGGTCCCAACGGGGCCGGTAAGACCACCACCTTGAAGATGCTGACGGGGTTGATCTACCCATCGAGGGGGTGGGTACGGGTTTTGGGTTATGCTCCCTACGAGCGCAGGCCTGCCTTCCTCAAGCAGATCACCCTGGTGATGGGAAACAAGGCCCAGCTGCTCTGGGATCTGCCGGTGCTCGATACCTTGAGGATCAACGCCGCGGTCTACGAGATCCCCGAACGTGAGTACCGGCGGCGGGTGCGGCGGTTCGCCAGCTTGCTGGAGATCGAGGACATCCTTACCCAGCCGGTGCGCAAGCTCTCGCTCGGTGAGCGGATGAAGGCCGAGCTGATGGCGGCGCTCCTTCACCATCCCCGGGTGCTGTTCCTCGACGAACCCACCCTGGGGCTGGACGTGAACGCCCAGGGGGCGGTGCGGGAATTCGTGCGCCGCTACGCGCAAGAGGAGGGCGCCACCGTGTTGCTCACCAGCCACTACATGGCGGATATCGAGGCGCTGGCTGAACGGGTGATCCTGATCCACCAGGGCCGGCTCCTCTACGACGGGGGGCTGCGCTCACTGATCGCGCGGTTCGCCCCTTATAGGGAAGTGCGAATGGAGCTTGAAACACCTATCGCGCGGGAGGTGCTCACGCGTTACGGCGAGGTGGTTTCGCTCGAGGGGCACCGCGCGCGACTCCTCGTGGAAAAACCCGCTCTCACTCGCACGGTGGCTCGAATTCTCGCCGACCTTCCGGTGCGCGACCTCGCGGTCGAGGAACCGCCACTGGAAGAGGTGATCGGGCGGATCTTCCGGGAGGGTGCCTTTGGTTAGGAAGGCTCTCGCCTTTCTCTCGGTCTATTACGCCTACATGACCGTTTACCGCGGCGAGATCTTGTTTTGGTTGCTTTCCGGGCTTGCCCCCTTCTTCTTCATGGCCCTCTGGGTTGGCGCGGCCCGGGAGGGACTCACCGACCGTGACCCCCTTTCCTTCGCGCGTTATTTCTTCTTCGTCTTTGTGTCCCGCCAGCTTCAGGTGGTCTGGGTGACCTGGACTTTGTCCGAGGAAATCAAGAATGGAGCGCTGGCCTTCAAGCTGCTCAAGCCCCTAGACCCCCTCTGGCACTACCTGGCGCAGCACCTGGCGGAGCGGGGAGTTCGGCTGCCGATGATCGGCGTGCTGTTCTTCGTCTTCGCCGCCCTATACCCCGGGGCGCTTGTCGCGGTCGGCCCGGAAAACCTCCTTCTGGGACTCCTGGCCAGTCTGCTTGGGTTCCTGCTGAACTTCTTCGTGGCCTACGCGCTTGGCATCCTCGCGTTCTGGTTGGAGGAAGCCACCGATCTTTACCAGGCCTGGTACGTGTTCTTTATGCTGTTTTCCGGCTACCTCGCGCCGCTCGACCTCTACCCCGGCGGGTTGCAGGAAATCCTCCTTTGGACCCCCTTTCCCTATCTGGCCTACCTCCCGGCGGGCCTTTGGGCTGGGGAGCCAGTCTCCGACCCCCTTAGGGGACTGGCGATCCTAACTTTCTGGACCGCTTTGGCTTTTCTCATCGGCCGGATCCTCTGGCGCGTCGGGATCCGGCGCTTTTCTGCGATGGGGGCGTGATGCGCTATTTCAAGTTGTTTGGAATATTTTTCCTAACCGCCCTCGCGGCCCGGATGGAATACCGGGCGAACTTTCTGATGGCGCTGGTGATCGTCTCGCTGGAGTCATCGGGAATGCTTTTGGGTCTTTACCTCTTCTACCAAAACGGGTACGACCTTGGGGGCTGGCGGTGGCAGGAGGCGCTCGCGGTCATGGGGTCGGCCCGGTTTCTCGAGGGGATCTTCGTAAGCTGGCTGAACCCCAACCTTCAAAGGATCTCCGAGCGGGTACAACAGGGGACCCTGGACTTTGTGCTCCTCAAACCGGTGGACAGCCAGTTTTGGGTAAGCACCGAGTCGTTCACCGTTTGGGGGTTGCCCTCGTTTTTGGTGGCGGGGTTGCTCTTGGGCTACGCCACCGTCACTACCGGGCTCGAGCTCCCTTACCTTCTGCTTGCCCTGGCGTTCGCTTCCCTGCTCTTTTACTCCCTGGCCTTTACCCTTGCCACCACCACGATCTGGTTCGTCAAGCTCTACAACGTGGTCAACGTCCTCGGCGCGGTGCTGTGGAACGCCCAGTACCCCGTAACCGCCTACGACCGGCCCTTCCGCCTCTTCATGACCTACGTCCTGCCGGTGTATTTCATGACCACGGTCCCGGCCGAGCTGGCACTGGGCCGGAAGGGGCCTGAAATCCTGATCCCTCTGGGCCTGCTCGCGCTGGCCTTCTTCCTTTTTTCGCGGGTCTTCTGGCGGTTTGCCCTGAGGAGTTACGGGTCCGCCTCGAGCTAGCGGTACAATCCCCTCGGCATGCAGCTCGACTGGGTTTCCGCCGCCGTGCTTCTGCTCGCCTACCTCTTCGGCTCGAT
>JALSGO010000088.1 GCA_026982655.1 Candidatus Bipolaricaulota bacterium | reverse complement strand
TATAAACGCAGAGGGTGTGTTTAAACGCAGAAAGGCATCTATGCGCGAACGGAAGGTCAAGCAAATCTTAGCCCAGCGGATTGAGGATGAAGGGTTCATGAACCTCAAGGTGCGCTACGGCAGCGAGCGCGGCGTTGACATCGAGGCTCAATTCCCCGATTCCCGACGCTGGCTTTACATCGAGGTCAAGGGCGAGCGACCGGGCGGCCAGGAGACGGCCCAACGACGGGTGGTCTTAGGGGAGGCCCTGCTCCAAGTCTTTAGCATTTACGACGGCTCTTCGGTGTGCGCCATCGCCTTGCCGAACACCCGCGGATTTCGCAATCTGGCCCAGCGCATCTTCTTGCCCCTGTCACGCTTGGGACTCCACGTGATCTTCGTCGGTGAGAACGGGGAGATCTGGCACTTAGGCCCCGCGACCCCGGCGGGCCTGCCCCGCCGAGTTCCGTCGCTTCGAAAGGCACTACAATGAAGGCAAACCCTACTCAGCGAAAGGGAAGTTACATCGTTCTTTCGTTATGTAATAGAAGAGGGTCCGGACTTACATAGCAGCACGTGAAGGACAAGAGGGAGGCTAAGCATGAATAGACCGGCACAAAGGCTCATCGAAGCCGACTTCCCCCTCCAGGAGGTCTCGGAGCACTCGGCCCGCGAGAAAAACATCCGCCACGGCCACATCTCGACCCTGCACATCTGGTGGGCGCGACGGCCCCTGGCCTCCTCCCGCGCCACGGCGCTGGCCGCCCTGCTCCCCGACCCCGAAGATCCCGCAAAGCGCAAGAAGCTCCTGGAGCTGGTGAAGCAGATTGCCCCTTGGGAGGTCGTCTCCCGGAACAGCCGACGGAGCGACGCCGGAGCGGAGCGCCTTCTGGAGGAGGCCCGAAGGCTCCTCCGCGAGGCCCACGACGGGGAAGCTCCCAAGGTGCTCGACCCCTTCGCCGGGGGCGGCGCGATCCCCCTCGAAGCCCTAAGGCTCGGCTGCGAAACGTATGCGTTGGATTACAACCCCGTGGCCGTCCTGATCCTGAAGTGCGTGCTGGAATACCCCCAGCGCTACGGCGAGAAGCTCGTCGAGGCCGTCAAGCGCTGGGGCGGGTGGGTACTGGAGGAGGCCCGCAAGGAACTCGCTGCGTTTTACCCCCACGACGAGGACGGCTCGATCCCCGTCGGGTATCTCTGGGCGCGGACGCTCCCCTGCCAGAACCCAGAGTGTGGTGCCGAGATCCCCCTGATGCGCCAGACGTGGCTGGCCAAAAAGTCGAACAAAAAAGTTGCCCTGAAGATGCTCCCCGACCGCGCGAACCAGCGCATAGACTTCGAGATCGTCGAGGAGGATGCCATCGATTTTGACCCCGGGGAGGGCACGGTGAGCCGGGCCAACGTCCGCTGTCCCCTCTGCGGCGGCCCCATCGACGCAGACACCACCCGCAGGCTCTTCCGCGAGGGCAGGGCGGGCCAGCGGATGGTCGCCGTCGTGCTCCACAAACCCGGCACCCAGGGCAAGCGCTACCGCCTCCCCACCGAGCGCGATCTCGACGCCTTCCGCAAAGCCGAAGAAGCCTTGGAGGAGAAGCGCGCGAAGCTCTGGGAGAAGTGGGGCATGGACCCCGTGCCGGATGAGGAGATCATCAAGCCCTGTCATGAAGTAGACCGGCCCCCGATGTATGGGATGCCCACATGGGGCGATCTCCTCAACCCCCGCCAGAAGCTTTCGCTGATCACGTTTGCCGAGAAGGTCCGCGAAGCCCATGCCCGGATGCTCGACGAGGGCGCGGAGGCGGAGTTTGCCAAAGCTGTAGATCTAAACTTGGCTTTGATATTTGATAAGTTGAGCATGTTTTCTTCAACTACTTGCAGATGGAAGCCAACTACAACCCAAATCATTGATGCCTTCTCTGGCCGCCAGGCTATTCCTATGACATGGGATTATCTTGAACTAAACACGATTTCGGACTATAGCGCTAGTTGGAGAAACTTAATTGGGGTGCACTTAAGTTCATTTCTACCAGTCCCTTTGCACAATCCTGTAGGACATATTGAACATGGCTCCGCTGCTTCCCTCCCCTATCCTGACGCCCACTTCGACGCCGTGCTCACCGATCCGCCTTACTACGACAACGTCAACTACTCCGCGCTCTCGGACTTCTTCTACGTCTGGCTGAAGCGCACCGTGGGGGATCTTTACCCAGAGCTGTTCGCCACGCCCTTGACGCCCAAGTCCGAGGAGATCGTGGCCGACCCGAACCGCCAGGGCGGACGCCAAGAGGCCGAGAAGTTCTTCGAGGAGAGGATCACCCAAGCCTTCCGGGAGATCCACCGGGTGCTCAAGCCCGACGGGATCGCCGTCATCGTCTTCGCCCACAAGACGACGGACGCCTGGGAGGCGATCATCAACGCGCTGCTCAAGGCGGGGCTGTATCTCACGGCTTCTTGGCCCGTCCACACGGAGATGGGGGCGCGGCTCAATGCTCAAGA
>JALSGO010000087.1 GCA_026982655.1 Candidatus Bipolaricaulota bacterium | reverse complement strand
CGTGCTGGAAGCCTGTCTCCCCGTTCTCCTCCGGGAGGGAAGCGCCTTTAAGGTCGCTTCCACGACGGCTCAACTGAGCTTCTTGGAGAACGCGGCGGCTCGAAGCCAGGCGGGCAAGTTCCTCACCGTCTACCCCGAGGACGATGCCCAAGCCGTCCGGCTGGCCCAAGCCCTCGAGGAGGCCACCCAGGGGCTACCCGGCCCCCGGATCCTGTCCGACCGTCCCCTCCGTCCCGGCAGCTTGGTCCATTATCGCTATGGAAGCTTCGATAACAACGTGGTCCTCTACGACGACCTGGGCCAAGTCGTCCCCGCTCTGCGGGCCCCCGACGGCTCCCTCGTCCCCGATCGGCGCTCCCCCTGGTTCGATCCGCCCCCTTGGGCCCAAGACCCCTTCGAAGCGGCCGGCCTCGTCGAACGGCCTCCCCTCCACGGCCAGGGACCGTTAGGAACCCGCTATCAAGCCTTTCAAGCCCTAAACCAGCGCAGCAAAGGGGGGATCTATCTCGTCAAGGACGAGGAGTCCGGACACATCCGGGTGCTCAAGGAGGCCCGCGCCCATACTCAAGTCGACGCGTACGGGCGCGACGCCCGCGACCGCCTCCGCCACGAGTATGCCCTTCTTAAGGAGTGGGAGGGGACCCCCTGGCCCCCCAAGGCCTATGACCTCTTCGAGCAGGAGGACAACCTCTACCTCGTAGAAGAGCACCTCCCGTTCCCTACCCTGCGCAAGTACATAAGCGATCGGTTTTTGGAAGGCCGACCCCTATCGTCCGAAGAGCTGGAGAGGATCGTGGAGGCTCTGCTGGCCCTGCTTAAGGGGGTCCACTCCCAAGGCCTCCTGCTGCGGGATCTTACCCCGCAGAACGTCCTGCTGGGGCCGGAGGGCGAGCTGAAGCTCATCGACTGGGAACTCGCCTACCCATGGAAGGGAGAGAAGAAGGAGCCGCCCTTCCCCGGCCACACCCCGGGATACGCCTCCCCCCAGCAGGTCCGAGGGGAGCCTCCCGCCCCCACGGACGACCTCTACAGCTTCGGTGGCTTGCTGTTCTTCCTGATCACCGGACGAGATCCCCTCTTTCTCGGAGAGCCGGACACCTGCCCCCGCCGGGCCCTCCGGGTGGTCGAGCTGATCGCCCCGACGCTGTCGTCCCGCTGGAAGGAGGCCCTCGAGGGATGCCTGCAGCCGGATCCCCGCCATCGCCCCCCTTCGGTGGATCTCTTGGAGGAATTCCTCAAAGGAGGTCCCTATGCTTGAGGTTGACCGACGGACAGGGCGGGAACGCTATCGCGAGTGGTCCCTGGGCGTAGCGGACTACCTCTGCCGAACGCAACGGCGGTCTTGGGAAGCCCCTCGACTTTGGCCTTCCTCCCCTCAGAGTCCGGGTCAAGGTCAAGGGTTCCTGCCCACCGGCATCCAGTACGGGGACACCGGCGTCGGGATCTTCTTGATCGACGCCTTCTCCGTCTCCGGGAGGGCGCGCTACCGGGAGGCCGCCGCCTTCACCGCGGAGTGGGGCCTTGAAACCCTCCGTCGCCGACGGCGCAAGGGGCAGAGGGAGTTCGTCCCCAACTTCTACTTCGGCGATGGCGGGCTGATCTGGCTCCTGCTCAAGCTGTTCCTGGCCGGGCGGGAAGATCGCTTTCTCGAAGCCGCTTTGGAGCTCTCCCGCACGATGGCCGCTCAGCCCTATAAGGCCCCCGACCTCATGCACGGGACCGCCGGGCGAGGGCTCCTCCACTTGGCCCTAGCTCGGATTACCGACGAGGAACGGGAATGGGAGGCGGCCCTCGCTGCAGGCGAGCGGCTCCAACGGCAGGCTACCCCCGGACAGGCGGGGCTCCTTTGGGTTTTCCCGGAAGAGGTTTCGGAGTTCGCCGGGAAGGCCTTCTACGGCGCCCATGGGAACGCGGGCATCGGCTACTTCCTCCTCGCCTTAGGGGTCTTCGGGGAGGAGAAGGAGTTCTTGGAGTTAGGGCATCGGGCCTTTACGGAGCTGCTGGCCGTCGCCCGGCCGGCCCTCCCCGACGGTCGGGGACTCAACTGGCCCAACGGCCCCGACGACGAGCGCACCCTCGTCTACTGGTGCAACGGCGCCCCCGGGATCGGGACGTTCTTCGCTCAGGCGTATACGCTCACCCCCCGGCCGGAGTATCTCGAAGCCGCCCGCCGGGCGGCGTACACGACCGCTGCGGCCAGCTGGGGGATCCCCCTGGTGCAGTGCCACGGCTTGGCGGGCAACGGCGATTTCCTTCTCGACATGTACCGTCGGACCCGGGATCCCTTCTTCTACGAGCAGGCCCTCCGGTTCGGGGAGATGATCGTCACCTACGGCTATCGACGGCGCTCCCGACAGTCCACCCTTCGGGTGCAGAGGGAGCGAGAAACCGAGCGGGGAAGAAGGGTTCTCCTCTGGCCAGGGGAGGATGGGTTGAGCGAGATCCCCGCCTTCATGGTCGGCTACAGCGGCATCGCCTCCTTCCTCCTCCGCCT
>JALSGO010000086.1 GCA_026982655.1 Candidatus Bipolaricaulota bacterium | reverse complement strand
CCACATCAGAAACCTCACCGTACATGCTCGCCCTGTCGGTCGTGACCTCTGGCGGCACTGACGCATACTCGTCGGCCACCGAGGAGGTGACCGATGTCCCGAGCAGAGCGTCTACGTCGGCGCGTGAGCAGGTACCCGCGCGACGGCGGGCGCCGATTCCCACCCGACCTGAAGGCCGAGCTCACGTTGTTCGCGAGGGCGGAAGCAGAGGCAGGGATCAGCGCGGCGCAGATCGCGCGATCGCTGGGGGTGAGTGGGCCCACGGTTCGACGGTGGCTGGTCTCGTCTCCTCCGGGAACCCTCTTGGCGGTGGGCTCGGTGGAGATGCCGACACGCTCTTTCAGGGTGACGCTGCCTGGCGGCGTGGTCGTCGAGGGTCTCGATTTAGCGGGGGTGGCGGAGCTGAGCCGGGCGCTGACGTCGTGATGGGCCCGAAGGGGCGCGTGCGGGTGTTCGCGTACAGCCAGCCGTGCGACATGCGGAAGAGCTTCAATACGCTGAGCGGCTTGGTGTCGTCGATGGGTCACGATGTGGCGAGCGGGGATGTCTTCGCGTTCGTGTCGCGCAACAAGAAGCGGGCGAAGGTGCTCTGGTACGACGGGAACGGGCTCTGCCTGCTGGCAAAGCGCCTCGACGAGGGACGGTTCGCGGCGCTGTGGGGCGGAGCGGCGTCGGGGGTGGAGCTGTCGATGAGCGAGCTGTCACTGCTCGTCGAAGGATGCACGCTGGTGGGCCGGGTACCACTGAGCCCGCCGCGGGTGGACACCGAGCGCGCGGGTCGCGTGAGCGCCACGGACTTTCGCTGACCGCAACTTTCTCGACGACAGCGACGCCAAACTCGTCGCGGTGGCGATAGAGAGGGCATGCGCGTCAGCGACGAGCCCCGGGTCGACATGCTCCGCAAGAAGGCGGCGGTGCTGGAGTCGGAGAACAACCGCATGAGCCGACGCCTCGTCGAGCTGCAGCGAGAGAACCTTCGCCTCAAGGGGATGGACGAGGAGGCGATCGAACGGAACCTGCCCGGGTTGCTCAGTCAAGTGACGGGGAGACCGCCGCATGACGATGGTGCGTCCCCAGTCACGCGACCGGGCAGCGAGGGACGCAGGCGCGACGGCACAAAGCGCGGCAGCAAGAAGCCTCGCCGGGGGCACGGGCCGACGGCCCAGCCCGAGCTCGCGGTCGTCGAGGAGACGTTGGACGTCGACGAGGCCGATCGGATCTGCACCAGCTGCGGCGGGGACCTCTCGGAGTGGGAGGGCGCGGACGACGAGGTCGAGCAGATCGACGTCGTCGAGCGCCAGTGGGTCGTCAAGAAGAGCAAGCTCAAGAAGTACCGGTGCACCTGTGGCGGCTGCGTCGTCACCGCCGACGCGCCACCGAAGTTGATCAAGGGCGGACGGTATTCCGCGGACGTGGCCATCGCTGCGGCCGTGGGCAAGCACGTCGACCATTTGCCGCTCGCGCGGCAGTCGAGGATGGCCAAGCGGCAGGGTGCCCTCATCACGCGCCAGGCGCTGTGGGACCAGCTCTGGGCCCTTTGCGAGCTGCTGGCGCCGCTGTGCGAGCGCATCCGTCGTCACATCATCTTGGAGCAGCCGGTCATCGGCGCCGACCTCACCGGCTTCAAGCTCATCGAGAAGGGCGGCTCGACCAAGCATCAGGCCTGGCAGCTCAGCTGCCCTGAGGCGATCTACTTCGAGGTGCTTCCCTCCAAGCACACCGCGGTCGGCAAGCCGCTGTTCTGCGTCATGGGCGACGACGGCAGCGTCGTGGATCACTTCAAAGGCATCGCTGTCATGGACGGCGCTCCGGAGCTCTTCGCCCTCGCGCGCGACCTCGGCTTCACCCAGGCCGGATGCTGGGGTCACGCTCGCCGCAATGTCCTCAAGGCCGCAAAGGAGGCGCCCGGTCAAGTCCGAGAGTTCCTTGACCTCGCGGGTGTCCTCTACGACATCGATCGGGAGGCGCTCCCCGAAGAGCCTCCCGACGACGGACGAGACCGGCAGGGCTTCCGGCACCTGCTCGACCTCGAGAAGCTTCGGGGCCTCAGAGACGACAAGTCCCGCGCGGCCTGCGATGACATCAAGAACTGGATCGCCGAGCAGAAGTGCATCCCCGGCGGCCTGCTCAAGCAGGGCCTCCTCTACGTGGCTGAGCGATGGAGCAAGCTCACCCTGTTCCTCGACGACCCCCTCATTCCCCTCGACAACAACCTCACCGAGGGGCGATTCGTCGGTCTCGCGATCGGCAGGCGCAACTACATCGGCGCCCGCTCCCTGCGCGGAACCCTCGCCGCCGGCCGCTTCTACACCGTCGTCGAGAGCGCCCACGTCAACGGGGGCAGCGGCGAGGCCTACCTCCGCTACGCGGTCTACGAGCTGCTCGCCGGCCGCGAGCCCGAACTCCCCCACGTCTGGGCCGGGCGCTGACGGCTCCCGCGAGCGCGGCGCGGCGTCGAGACCGATAGGGCGAGCATGTACCACTCATTCGGGGACGCAAACCTCA
>JALSGO010000085.1 GCA_026982655.1 Candidatus Bipolaricaulota bacterium | reverse complement strand
TCCATTATAGCGCTCCGTTCCGGTTGTCCCAGCGGGCTTGGGCGCGCTATAACCAAAGGACCATGCTGATCGTCGGACTCACGGGCGGGATCGCCAGCGGGAAGAGCACCATCGCTCGGGCACTGAGAGAGGAGCCGGGCCTCGCCGTCGTGGACGCGGACCGAATCGCCTGGGAGACGTACCGCCGCGGCACGGATGCGTATAAGAGGCTCGTCGAGCGCTTCGGCCCGGAAATTTTGGGTCCCGACGGCGAGATCGACCGTCCAAAGTTGGGAGCAATCGTCTTCCGCGACCCGGAAGCCCGGCGGTTTGTCAACGGGGTGGTCCACCCGGCGGTGCTCCAAAGGCTTCGGGAGATCGCCGAACGCGAGCGGGATCGGGGGACCCAACTGCTGGTGATCGAAGCGGCCCTGCTGCTGGAGAGCCCCCACGTCGACCGGAGTTTCTTCGACTACTACGTCGTGGTGGCCGTGGACCCCGAGGAGCAGCTCCGGCGCTTGATGAGGCGGGACGGCCTCTCCCGCGAGGAAGCCCTCCAACGGGTGCAGGCCCAAACCCCTCAGAGCGAAAAACTCGCCCGCGCGGATTTTGTGCTCTGGAGCCGCGGAAGCCCCGAGGAGACGGTTCGACGAGCGCAAAGGCTCTTTCGCGAGCTGCGCCGCCGGGCCCGGGAGGCGGACGACCCCTAGCCCTAGCCCTGGCCCTAACGCGAACGTCCCCTAGACGACGAAAACCCGCCTCGGAAACGTATTTGCAATTACAGAAGGGGGTGGGAGATCTCCGTACGCTAGAGGAGAGCGAGGAGGTGCTCTCCGGATGACCGCCGTACAGCGGAAGAAGCTGTGGAAGCTGCAGCGACGGCTGCGCCGCGCGCAGGGGCGCGCACGGCTCCGCTTCTCGTCGCCCCGCTCGCGGCGGAGCACCTCGACCTCCCGCCTGCCTCACGGTGCAGGACCGGAACCCGAACCCGTGCCGACCCCGCCCTCCCGCGCGGAGAAGGGTGTCTAGCGCCTCCCTGAACCCTGTCCTTTCGCCCGAGTCCCCTCGGGCGTATACTCCCCTCGGTTGCGATGGGAATCCACATGGCCGAGGCCCGCATCTCCCGAGAGCGCCTGCGCCGTAACCTCTCCCTCGTCCAGGAGCGCCTGAGGTCCCGAGGGGTCAAGCTCCTCTTCCCCGTCAAGGCGGACGGCTACGGGCACGGCGCGGTCGGGATCTCCCGCGTCGCCGAGGAGATGGGCGTGGACTACCTGGGCGTGGCGAACCTCTTGGAAGCCCTGGAGCTGCGCAAAGCAGGGATTGGGCTTCCCATCCTGATCCTGTCCGCCTCCCGACCCGAGCTGGCCCCGCGGCTCGTGGAGGCCCGCGTGACGGTGACCGTCTCGACCCGGGAGATGGCCGAGGCCCTCGAGCGCGAGGCCGCCCGCGCCCGCAGGCCCGTCACGGCGCACGTGAAGGTGGACACGGGCATGGGCCGCAACGGCGTGCTCGCCGAGGACGCCGCGGACTTTGTGAGGTGGCTCCACGCGGAGTGCCCCCACATCCGGATCGAGGGGATCTTCAGCCACTTCAGCGTCGCCTACAGCGAAGACCCCGACGACGTCGCCTACACGCGAAAACAAATTGAGATGTTCAACCGCGTGCTGGAGCAGCTGGACCGAGAGGGGCTCCTCCCGCCCCTGCGGCACATCGCGAACTCCTCGGGGCTCATCCAGTTCGAGGACGAGGTGACCGCGGGGTACTTCAACATGGTCCGGCCCGGGGTGCTCTTGTACGGCTACCCCGAGGTCCGACGGCCTTGGGTGGAGGGCATACAGCCCCTTTTGCAGTTCGTGACCTGGGTGGTGGCCGTAAAGAGGATGCCGCCGGGGCGCTACATCGGGTACGGGCGAAAGTACAAAACGCCCTCGGAACGGCGGATCGCGACGCTCCCCGTGGGGTATGCGGACGGGATCAGCCCCAAGCTCGGCTGCGGGGGCGGGGAGGTCGTCATCCGAGGTCAACGGGCTCCCATCGTGGGCGGGATCTCGATGGACCAGCTCACCGTGGACGTCACCCACATCCCCGATGTGAGGGTGGGTGACGAGGTGGAGCTCCTGGGGGATCGGATGCCCGCGGTGGAGGTCGCCGAGCGGATCGGAGCCCGCTTTACGGAAGTCGTGCTCGTCGCGCTCTCGCGCCGCGTGGCGCGGGTCTACTCATAAAGCGAATACGGCGGGGACTCCCCTCCAAGGGAATTTCCCTCATCTCCTGCACCCGGGGGTCGAATTCTTCCTTCTCATCGACGTCGGGAACTACCCGGAAAACTTGGTCCTCGACAAGAGCCTGCACCTGATCACCGTGGAGGCCGGGAAAGCCCGCATCCAGGGGAGGGAACCGGGTCTATGTCTTTCGATCCCGCTTTGCCGCCAATCAATACTCCGCCCTAGACTGGCGCTGCGGGTCCGAGGAGGAGGCAGTCCTCCAACTGCACCAATCCGTATTCTCCGGCAACTCCAGCGCACTA
>JALSGO010000084.1 GCA_026982655.1 Candidatus Bipolaricaulota bacterium | reverse complement strand
TCGCTCCAGCTCTGCACGGCGATCTCTTCCATCGGGTCACACCCCTTCTCGTTTGCGAGCCGAGAGCATTATAGCAAAAGCATGGTAGCAAACCGCCCGCCGTTGATCTTCTCGGGGAGGTGCGCTATCCTCCCCCTCATCATGGCCCCGCGGAGAGCCGTCGCCGAGGAGGACCGGGAGCGCGTCCTCGAGATCGCCCGCCGCCTAGAGGAGAAGTACGGTCCGATCCCCTGGCGCTCCCACGGCGACCCCCTCGACGTGCTGATCGAGACGATCCTCTCGCAGAACACGAACGACGACAACCGCGATCGGGCGTACGACGCGCTGCTTAAACGCTACGACCGCGACTACGACGCGATGGCGAACGCCCCCCCGGAGGAGCTGGCGGAGACGATCCGCCCGGCGGGCCTCCACCGCCAGAAGGCTCAGCGCATCCAGAAGATCTTGAAGGAGATCCGGGCCGAGCGGGGCGCCTACGATTTGAGCTACTTGAGCGATCTTCGCCGGGAGGAAGCCCTGCAAGAGCTCTTGCGCTTCGAGGGCGTGGGCAAGAAGACCGCCGGGATCGTCCTGACGTTCAGCCTGGGGAAGCCCTACTTCCCCGTGGACACGCACATCGCGCGCATCACGAGGCGCCTGGGACTCGTGAAGGAGGGCGAGGACCCCCACGACGTGATGAACGCGCTCGTGCCCGAGGGGCTGAAATACCAGCTCCATCTGCATCTCATCCGCCATGGGCGCGAGGTGTGCCAGGCCCGCAAGCCCCGATGCGAGGAGTGCGTGATCCGAGACCTCTGCCCCTTTCCCGATGAGAGTCCCTTTCATCGGACGGAAAGGTCTTGACGGGACGAGCGTCCCGGGATAGGGTGAGCATGCACTTTTAAGGACACACTTGAGGGAGGAGCGATGGCCGAGGTGAGCGCGAAGGAGCTGCGATATCGACTGGGGGAGATCCTAAAACGGGTGCGGGCGGGCGAGCGGATCACGGTGACCCTGCGCGGAAAGCCCGTCGCCCTGTTGACCCCTCTCCGCTCCGAGGAAGCCCCCGCGGAAGATCCGTTCCGTCCCATCGCCTTCGGGATCTGGAAGGATCGCGAGGATGTGGAGGACGTCTCCCGATGGCTCGATCGGATAAGGGGTCCCCGCCATCCCCGGTGATCTTTGACAGCGACGTTTTGATCTACTACCTGCGGGGAAGGCCGAGTGCAGCGGAGTTCCTACGCGAAGTGCCCTATCTCCGGCGCAAGCTCCCCGCCGTCGCGTATCTGGAGCTCCTGCAAGGGGCCGCCGACCGGAGGGAGCTCCACGCGATTCGTCGAGATCTGCGCCGCAACTTCTCCGAGATCGTGCCCCTGAGCGAGGCGATTACAGGACAGGCCTTCCGCCTCATGGAGCGGCACGCGCTCCCCCACGGGCTCCGGGTGGCCGATGCCCTCATGGCGGCTACGGCCTTGGTGTGGGGATTCGAGCTGGCCACGGCCAACGAGCGCCACTATCGCCCGATCCGCGGACTCCGCCTGCGGGTCTATCGCCCCTAAGGCCCAAGGGTTGCTTCCAGGGCGCAAATCCCCTATAATGCCGTAACTCGGAGGCACGGAGGGGAGGGGATCGCAGTTGCGTACCGGCATCACGTTCGACGACGTGCTCCTCGTCCCCCGGCGCTCGGCGGTCCTTCCCGACGAGGTCGACGTAAGCACCCGGCTCACCCCCCGCATCCGCCTGCACATTCCCATCTTGAGCGCCGCGATGGACACCGTCACCGAGGCGAGGATGGCGATCGCCATGGCCATCGAGGGCGGGGTGGGGGTCATCCACCGCTATCTCAGCCCCGAAGAGCAAGCCGAGGAGGTCCGCAAGGTGAAGCGCTACGAGTCCGGGGTGATCAAGGACCCGTTCACCCTGCGCCCGGACGACCCCGCCTGGAAGGCCCGTCGGCTCATGCGCGAGAAGGGCATCTCCGGGGTCCCCATCGTGGACTCCGAGGGGAAGCTCGTGGGGCTCGTGACCTCGCGGGATTTGCAGTTCCAGACGGATCCGGAGGCCCCCCTCGCTCGGGTGATGACCCCGCGCGAGAAGCTCGTCGTCGCCCCTCCAGACGTGGACCTCGAAAGGGCCAAGGAGATCTTGTACGAGCACCGCGTGGAGAAGCTCCCCTTGGTCGACGAAGAGGACAAGCTGCGGGGGCTCATCACGATCAAAGACATACGGAAAGCGGAGGAGCACCCCTACGCCTGCAAGGACGCGCGCGGGCGGCTCATCGTGGGGGCCGCCGTGGGCACGGCCCGGGACCTCAAGCGCGAGGAGCTCCTCTTAGAGGCCGAGGTGGACTTCCTGGTGGTGGACACGGCCCACGGTCACTCGGAGAACGTGCTCAAGAAGGTGAAACTCCTCAAGAAGGAGTTCCCCGACGTGGACGTCGTGGCGGGGAACGTGGCCACCGCCGAGGCGACCCGGGACCTCATCGAGGCGGGCGCGGACGCGGTGAAAGTGGGCATCGGAGGAGGCAGCATCTGCACCACTCGGATCATCGCCGGGATCGGTGTCCCCCAATTGTCGGCGGTTTTGGACTGCGCCGAGGCCGCCCGGGAGGCGGGCGTCCCGATCATCGCCGACGGGGGGATCCGCTACTCCGGCGATATTGTGAAGGCCCTCGCCGCCGGAGCCCAGGCCGTGATGCTCGGCAGCCTCCTGGCGGCCACGGAGGAGTCCCCCGGCGAGCTCTTCACCTTGAGGGGCGAGACCTACAAGACGTATCGGGGGATGGGCTCCGTGACCGCGATGAAGAGCGCCCGCGACTCGGAGCGCCGCTACTTCTGGGACGAGACCCGGGAAGAGCCCATTGCCGAGGGGATCGAGGGACGGGTGAAGTACAAGGGCAAGGTCGCCGACGTGCTCCACCAGCTCGTGGGAGGACTGCGGGTGGGCATGGGGTATCTGGGTGCCCCCGACCTCAAGGCCCTCCAAGAGAACGCGGAGTTCCTGCAGATCACCCACGCCTCCGTCATCGAATCGCACCCCCACGACGTGCAGATCACCCGCGAGGCCCCGAACTACCGCTTCGAGGAGCGCTCCTAGCTCCTAGCTCCTCACTCCTCACTTAACTCCCAGCGCTCCGCTCCCTCTGGGGATCTCGGTTGACACCCGCAGGACCTTTATGCTATAAGCCCTCGGATGAAAACCTTAGAGAGGGGTGGAACGATGCAGTGTCGGATCGGGCGGATTGCGGCGGTCGTCGTACTCGGAATCGCGCTGACCCTCGGCGGGAGCGCCCTCCCGCAGGCCCAGCAGCAGGCCTTTAAGGTCTGTTCGGACATCCCCTGGGCCCCGTTCGAGATGGTGACCGAGGGCGGGGAGTTCTTCGGGTTTGACCTGGACGTGATGCGGGCCCTGGCCGTCCTGGGCGGGTACCAAATCGAGATCCAGAACTTGGCCTTCGACTCGATCATCCCCGCGGTGCAGGCGGGCACCTGCGACATCGGGGCCTCGGGCTTCACCATCACCGCCGAGCGGGAGCAGGCGGTCGACTTCTCCAACCCCTACTGGCTCTCCAACCAGGCCGTGCTCGTCCGTCAGGACGCCGGCTTCGCCTCCCTGGACGACGTCTTCTGCTGCGGGAACCGCATCGGGGCCCAGCGCGGGACCACGGGAGCGGCGTGGGTGCAGGAGAACCTCGTAGACCAAGGGGTGGACGTCGAGCTGGTCCTCTACGAGACGTACCCCCTGGCGGTGCTCGACCTCGTCAACAAGCGCATCGACGCCGTGGTCCAGGACGAGCCCGCCTCCCAGCAGTCGATCCGGGCCTATCCCGACGTGCTCACCATCGTGGGGATCGTCGAGACGAACGAGTACTTCGGCTTCAACGTCGCCGAGGGCGACCCGAACGGGCTGCTTCCCCGGATCAACCGGGGGATGGCCCAGCTGGGCCTGCAGCTGGACCTGCTGCTCACGGAGGAGGGGTGGAAGGTCGCCCTGCAGATCACCCCCGGCAGCCCGTGGGACAACCTGGTGAAGGCCTACTTCGGCGCCGACGCCGATACAGTCACCCAAGCCTGGCTCGCCTGCAAGGACGGGATCCTCACCGCGCAAAGCTACGACGACATCGCCGCCTTCGCCCAGTGCATGGCCGCGGAAGCGGGCCAACAGTAGATCCGCCGGCCCCAGAGATCGGCGAGAGGAAAGGAGAGGAGGGGCGCGGAGGTCTGCGCCCCTCCTCCGGTTTTGCTATCATCGAGCGCCCGACGTCGTGCGGGTCGATCGACAAAAAGCAGGGAACAAGGAACAAGGAAAAGGATGTGAGCTCCCATTGAGGGCTTGATCGTCATCGGGCGGAGCCTGCCGATGTTCCTGCAGGCGACCCTGATCAACTTGGGGTTGCTGGCGGGGTTGATCATCCTGGGGCTCGTGGTGGGCATCCCCATCGCGCTGCTGCAGGTCTACGGGGTCCGTCCGCTGCGGTGGCTCGCCTCCGCGTGGGAGGGGTTCTTCCGCGGAGTTCCCGCCCTGGTGCTGTTGTTCCTGTTCTTCTTCGGGCCCGCGCAGTTCGGAGTGCAGCTGAGCGCTTTCACCGCAGCGATCCTGGCGTTGGGCTTCCGCTCCTCGGGGTACCAGTCGCAGATCTTTCGGGGGGCCATCCAGTCGATCCCCCGGGGCCAGATGCTCGCCGCCCGCTCGATGGGGATGTCCCGCCTGCAGGCGATCCGCTACGTCGTCCTCCCCCAGGCGCTGCGGCTGGCCATCCCCGCCTGGTCGAACGAGTTCTCCTCCGTCATCAAGGACACGACCTTGGCGTACGCCATCGGCGTCAACGAGGTGCTGCGGCAGGTGCGCTACATCGCGGACCGCTACTACGAGCTGGCGATGCCCGCCTATCTGACCGTGGCCTTGATCTTCCTGGTGCTGACGTATGGGGGCAACTGGCTGCTGGGGCGCTTGGAGCGGCGCTGGGCGCTGCCCGGCTTCCCGATGCGGGGCGCGGAGGAACGCATCGAGCGGGGACGGGAGATCGCCGCGGAGGCGGCGCGCTGAACGCAGGGCAGGGGGAGAGTATGGAACGCGAACGCGATACGGACACGAGCCGCAGGGGACCGGACGAGGTCGTCCTCCGGGTGGAAGACCTGCACAAGCGCTACGGGCGCGAGGAGGTCCTCAAGGGGGTCTCCTTCGAGGTCCGCCGGGGCGAGACCAAGGTGATCGTCGGACCTTCGGGGACGGGAAAGAGCACCCTGCTGCGCTGCATCACCCGCCTGACGGAGCCCGACCGGGGGCGGATCTGGCTCGGGGACGTCGAGGTCACGGGCCGCGGCGTGGACCTCAACCGGGTCCGGGCTTCCGTCGGCTTCGTCTTCCAGGACTTCAACTTGTTCACGCATCTTACGGCCCTGGACAACGTGCGGATCGGGCTCCTGAAAGTCAAGAAGCTTCCCAAGGACGAGGCCACGGAGATCGCGCGGAAGCAGCTCGAGCACGTAGGGTTGGCCCACAAGGCGGACGCGTATCCGGCGGAGCTCTCCGGCGGGCAGCAGCAGCGGGTGGCCATCGCCCGCGCCTTGGCGATGGAGCCCAAGCTGATCCTCTTCGACGAGCCGACCTCCGCGCTGGACCCGGAGCTGACCGGGGAGGTCTTGGACGTGATGGTCGCTTTGGCGAAAGAGGGGATGACCATGGTCGTAGTCTCCCACGAGATCGGCTTCGCGCGCGCGGCAGCCGATGAGCTGATCTTCATGGAGGGCGGGGTGATCGTGGAGCAGGGGCCGCCCGACCAACTGTTCCGGCAGCCGAAGTACCCCCGCACCGCCGAGTTCCTGCGCAAGATCACGGCCCTCTACGGGGAGACGGGGTAGCAAGATGGACAAGATCGAGCTCGGCGGCCTGGTCTTCGATCCGGCTTGGCTCCCCAAGCTGGGGCAGGGGCTGGTCGTCACCCTGGAGATCACGGGGTTGTGTATCGCCCTCGGGATCGTGCTGGGGCTGATCCTGGCCGTCCTGCGAGTCTACGGTCGCGGCCCCCTCTATTGGCTGAGCAGCCTCTACGTGCAGTTCTTCCGGGGCACCCCGCTGCTGGTCCAGCTCCTGATGGTGTACTACGGGCTGCCCAGCTGGGGGATCGTGCTCTCGCCCTTTGTGTCGGGGGTGATCGCCCTGGGGCTCAACACGGCGGCCTACCAGGCGGAGTACTTCCGGGGGGCCATCCAGTCGATCCCCCGGGGCCAGATGCTCGCCGCCCGCTCGATGGGGATGACGCGGGCGCAGGCGATCCGCTACGTCATCCTGCCTCAGGCCCTGCGGCTGGTGATCCCCCCTTGGTCGAACGAGCTCATCCTGATGCTCAAGTACTCCTCGATCGTCTACATGGTGACGGTCATCGACCTCATGGGCGCGGCCCGGACGATCGCCGCGCGGACCTTCCGCTACTTCGAGGTCTTCATCCTGGTGGCGCTCATCTACTTGGCCCTCGTCTTCCTGCTCTCCTGGCTGCTCCGCCGCCTGGAGGAGCGGGTGCGGGTTCCGGGGCTGGGGATGGAGCGGGGGGCCCCTCACTGACGGGACGGGGCCAGGAACGGGGACGGGGAAATGCCCTAAGGGCACGTGACGTACTCCGTCCTTTGGCGGGAGAAGTAGATCGCCGGCAGATCGACCCGTGGGGCTTGGACCAGCAGATAGGGAGCCGTGGTGACGGGCAGCACAACGCATCCGGGGCCAAGGATTCGTCGGATCTCCGTGTACCCGATCTCCAATCGGCCCTTGCGTGCTCGGAGTTGATCCAGACGGATGTAGCAGCAGGGCCAGGCCCTCTCCCCCAGGAACAAGGCAACGATCATCTCCCGGGCGAAGTCGATCGTTGGCGGTCCACCGCAACGTTGCAGCCCGCCGAAGGCCTCGATCCAGAGCCGCTGAAGCTCGGCAAGGCTTCGGATGACCAAGCCGGTCTGCCGGGAGATGCGGGATCTGCAAGGGAGATCGAGGACCTCAAAGCCGACCTCGCCCTCGGGGACAACGACGATCACCCGTTGGGAAGTCGCCGTCACAGCGGCCTCATCGGAGATCGTCAGGGAAACCGTGTACTCTCCCGGCTGTCGGTAGCGGTGCTGAACGACATACAGATTCGTATCCGCCGTGCTGCCATCCCCAAAGTCCCAGCGGTATCGGACGATTCGCCGTCCTCGGGATGGCAACGACCGGAAGGCGTTCAGCTCAACGGTATCGGCCTCAAGCCAGCGCACGTCAAAGGCCGCCTTAGGCCGTGGGGATACGGTCCCCGTGGAATCCGGCGGGCCCGGAGCTTGGAGGCATCCCCCCAGCATCCCGAGCGCCCCCAACGTGCAAAGAAGGATCGACCACCTCGCACGCTGCATCCCTTGTCACCTGCCCTTCCTACTATAGAGGAAGGGACTCCGTCGGGACAATTCGATGAAACTTTCGCCTCCGGCTCGGGTATATAAGGCGTCTTCATCCCTGCGGCACAGCGAGACGGGGGATAAGGGAGATAAAGGGGTGGAATCGGGATTGCGAGATGACCTCCTTTGCCGTTCGCTGGGCCGGGGCGGGCCTTCGGAAGGGGCACCAGGGTTTTGCCCGCGGGGTTGCTGACCGCCTCCTTGCCCGCGGGATTTTTCCCCCGTGCCCTGCAGAGCCCGAGGTCCACCACCAAGGCCCAGGCCGAGCTGGCTCCCCGACTCCCCGGGGAGCTCGAAGCCCCCTCCCATCCTCACCGCACCGGGCGGCCCTCTCCAAGGGCCGCCCGCCCGCCTTGATCCGAAAACCCGAAATGCAAGCGATCGATGAAGCGCTCCGCTTTGCCTTGGGGTTGCCTCGCACCCTTGGGAGACCCTGAATCCGCCCGGAGCCTTCGGTCCAAGTTCCTCGCAAGATTGCAAGATCGCTCCCCGGTGCAGTACACTTCGCAACAGCCATGGCCCATTCCCAGCGCAAACCTCCCCTAGAAGAGCTTCGCGAGCGCAAGGAGCGCGCCCTCGGGGGCGGAGGCCCCGAGCGCGTCGAACGGCAGCATAAGGCCGGGAAGCTGACCGCCCGCGAGCGGTTGGAAATCTTGTTGGACGAGGGCAGCTTCCGCGAACTGGACGCGTTGGTCACCCACCGCATTCGGGACTTCCCGCTGGAGAAGATCCCCGGCGACGGGGTGGTGACGGGCTACGGCACGATCCACGGGCGCAAGGTCTACGTCTTCTCCCAAGACTTCACGGTCTTCGGGGGGTCGCTGTCCAAGGCCCACGCGGAGAAGATCTGCAAGGTCATGGACCTGGCGATGAAGGCCGGGGTGCCCGTCATCGGGTTGAACGACTCCGGCGGCGCCCGCATCCAGGAGGGCGTCGTCAGCTTGGGAGGGTATGCGGACATCTTCCTGAGGAACACCTTGGCCTCGGGGGTGATCCCCCAGATCTCGGCCATCTTAGGCCCCTGCGCGGGCGGGGCCGTCTACTCCCCCGCCATCACCGACTTCATCTTCATGGTGCGGGGCACGAGCTACATGTACGTCACCGGACCCGCGGTGGTAAAGACCGTCACCCAAGAGGAGGTCACCCACGACGAGCTGGGCGGCGCCCAGGTCCACGCGGAGCGCTCGGGCGTGGCCCACTTCCTCGAGGACAACGACGTCGAGTGCCTGGAGCGGGTCCGCGAGCTCATGACGTATCTGCCGCAGAACAACCGCTCCGATCCCCCCACCCTTCCCGCGGACGACCCGCCCGATCGCACGGAAGAGCGACTCAGCGAGCTGATCCCCGACGATCCGGCCAAGCCCTACGACGTGCACGAGGTCATCCGGCTCGTCGTGGACGAGGGGACGTTCTTGGAGGTCCACCGCCACTATGCCCAAAACATCCTCGTGGGGTTTGCCCGCTTGGGCGGGAGATCCGTGGGGATTGTAGCCAACCAGCCCGACGTGCTGGCGGGGGTGCTCGACATCGACGCGTCCTTGAAGGCTGCCCGCTTCGTGCGGTTCTGCGATTGCTTCAACATCCCCATCGTGACGTTCGTGGACGTGCCGGGGTTCTTGCCGGGGACGGACCAGGAGTGGCGGGGGATCATCAAGCACGGGGCAAAACTCTTATACGCGTACGCGGAAGCGACCGTCCCCAAGATCACCGTGATCTTGCGCAAGGCGTACGGGGGAGCCTACGACGTGATGAGCTCCAAGCACATCCGCGGCGACTTCAACTTCGCCTGGCCCACCGCGGAGATCGCGGTCATGGGGCCGGAGGGGGCCGTCGAGATCATCTACCGCAAGGAGCTGGCCCAGGCCGACGACCCCGAGGCCCTCAAGGCGAAGTTCGTGCAGGAGTACCGCGAGAAGTTCGCCAACCCCTACGTGGCCGCGGAGATGGGCTACATCGACGACGTGATCGACCCGGCGGAGACCCGCCCCCGCCTCATCGAGGCGCTGGAGATGCTCTCCTCCAAGCGGGATCGAAACCCCTGGAAGAAGCACGGGAACATCCCGCTGTAGCTCGCTTGGAGTTGCACACAGCCCCGGCCTGCGATACGCTATAGCCAACTTTGGCTATAGCCAAAGTTGGCTATTCTCTCAGAGGAGGGAGGTGTCCTCGTTGCGGGAAGCCCCGTTCAAGGTGGGCGGGATCGTGGAACCTCCCTATTTTGTGAATCGGGAACGGGAGCTCGAGGAGTTGGCCCAAGCCCTCCGGGGTCTTAGCCAGAACTATTTGCTCCTCGCCCCCAGGCGTTATGGCAAGTCCTCGCTGCTGCACAACCTGAAGCTTCGGTTGGAGGCGGAGGACAACCTGATCGTCCCCTACGTGAACTGCCGCGAAATCGCGGGCTATACGGACTTCTACCGCATCACGGTGGGGGCGGTCTTACAGGAGTACGAGCGCAAGAGGAAGGTGGCGGGCTTGTGGAAGCGGTTTCAGGTGGTCTTTCAAGAGCGCATCTTGCGCGCAGCCCGTCGCTTGGAGGAGCTGGGAGGCAGCCTTCGAGAGGTCGGCCAAGTCTACCTTCGGTTTCGGGAGGAGGAGGTAGACGAGCGAGCCCTGGTTCGAGCGACGTTCCGATTCTTCCGGGACATCACGCAGGAACAGGGGCTTCGCTTGGTACTCCTGCTCGACGAGTTTCAAGAGGTCGCAACCTTCAACTCCTATCTGTTCAACGTGCTCAAGAAGGAAATGGACCTCCCCTCCGCAGTGCGATACGTCTTTTCCGGATCGTCTATGGGGTTGCTCTCGGAGATCTTCCTCCGGGAGCAGGCTCCCCTCTATCTCATGGTCGGCAAATACACGATGGAGCCCTTAGCGGAGGAGGAGGTAGTTGCCTTCGTTCGAGAACGATTTCGCAACGCGGGAATGACCCTCCCCAAGGAAGCGGCTAAGGAGCTCCACCGGAGATGCGGGGGCATTCCCTTCTACGTGCAGAAGCTGGGGCTGATCGCTTTCCACCACGCCTTATGGCAGCGGTCTCGGACCGTCTCCCCGCAGGACATACAAAGGGCTTATGAGACGATGCTGGACGAACTCGATGGGGAGTTTGAGGTGAGATGGCTGGCCCGCTTCAGCCCCCTGCAGCGGATGATCCTCAAGGCCCTGGCCTCGTTGGGAGAGGCCCGCCTCCGAGACCTGGCTCAACACATTGGGCGCAAACCCTCCGATATCTCTTCCTCGATCTCCCGCCTGAAGGAGATGATGATCCTCCAAAAGCGGACGAACGGGACCTACGCTCTCGTAGACCCCGTCTTCGCTGCGTGGCTTGCCCGCTCGGATGCACAAAGCCGGGAGTAGCCAAATTCGGCTATCGCCAACGTTGGCTCCTCCGCCGCGCCGACGGCGGGCCGCGAGGGGATGGCTGTCCTTGACCCCGAGGCGCGCGGTCCCGTAGGCTGCAGCGAGAGCCACAGGAGGCGATGGCTTTGAAGATTCGATTCGGGGTCGAACTCAGGGTTTGGGTGCTCGTTGTCGCCGGAGTTCTTCTTATCTCCATCTCCGCTTGGGGTCAGTCTCGGACGTATGGCTGGGAGGAGGCCGCGGAGGAATCGTACTGGTACTCCCTCTACAACGCGGAGGCCCTGGCCGGATCGGGCCTCGGCGTGCTGGAGGACGGGCTGCTCATCTGGCCCTACGCTGCGGGTACGCCCCTGTACGTCCAAACCCAGAGCACGAAGTGGTCCGAGCGGAACCTCGATCGGCGGGTGACGGCCCAAGCCGTGGGGTGGGCCGCGGTGGCCTGGCTCTCCCACGCCAAGCAGCTCGACCGGCTCCACGACCGGGGGATCGCCCCCCAGAAAGATGCCCTTCGGGCGATCGACTTCGGGATCCGCGCCGCCAAGGCCCTGGACCGAGCCTACGTCCAGCTGCGCGATCCCGTCACGAAGCTCTACCGCGCGGAACTGGCGGCCTCCGAGTTCCCCCCTCAGGACCAAGCCGCGGTGCTCCAAGCCCTGGCCGAGCTGATCACGATCGCCGAGGGGTTTCCCCTGTACCGCGGGGAGGTCTCCCGCCCGGAGGCCGCCCGCCGGGCCGAAGAGCTCCTGCGCGCCGTTTGGGCACAGATGGAGGAGAACCCCGACTGGCTCGGCGGCCTGTACGAGGAGGCCTTGCTCTTGGAGGCGGTCGCCGCCGTCGGGGCCGCCCTTGAGGACCGTCCCGGCCTCCTCTCCGAGGTCGCCTCGTGGGTCTACGAGCGAGCCCGTGCGCTGGCCCAGGAGCTGGTCCGCTCGCCCGACGCCCCCACGCGCGCCCAAGCCGAGGGCGTCCGCGCCCTGCTCGTCGCCTATCGGATGACGGGCGATCCCGCCCTCCGGGAGGACGCCCTTACAGTCTGGGAGCGCCTCCAAGGGCGATGGGACGGGGAAATCAACGTCTATCGTCTGGAGGACGACCCGAACGCCCCGGGGGCGTACGAGTACGCGTTAGAAGACGTGAGCGCGCTGGTGGGGGCCTTCGGTGCCGCGATCCACGGAGCGGGACTCCCGAGTGCGAAGGAGCGCTACGCGCAGTTCTTCGAGGCCGTGGTGAAGCGCTCGCGCTTGATGATCGCCGAGGGGCCGGAGGCGGGCGGGGACCTCGACGGCGACGCCGTTCCCTCTCCCCTCGAGGCAGGCGGTGCCTATGGCCGTCCCCCCGTCTTCGTCAGCCGAGTGCGATATGACCTCCAGGACGCGACGTGGTACGTCACCAACAGCCTCTTTCGCGCGGGCGGGGCGATGCACCTGGCCGCACGCCTCCTCGGGCTCGGAGCCCGCGAGGGGCAGCCGTATCTAGGCCCGCCCCGCTACGGGCTTCCCGAGAGCGTGAAGGCCCAGCTGATCGCGCTCCAAGGGCTGGTTGCGGAGCTGCGCGCCCGCCAAGTCCCGCGCGAGGAGATCGACGCCCTCAAGGTGCTGTTCAGCCAGGTAGAGTCGAGGGTCCGGGGCCTGAGCGCCCAGGTCTCGGCGGTGGAGCCGCTCCCCCGCCGGCTCGCCGAGCTCCAAAAGCAAATCGCAGAGCTGGAGCAGCGACTTGCGCAGCTCCAGAGCGAACGCGAGGAGACCGTGAGGGCGGAGGTCTCCCGCCGCGACACCCTCACCGTCATCGGGATCGTCGTCGTGCTGCTCCTGGGGTTTGTGCTCTACCAGTGGACGTTGAGCAGCCTACGGCGTCGGAAGCGAGAGCGGGAGCGAGAGGCCCTTTAGGATCATGTTGACGGCGGAGTAGAGGAGCACGGCGCCGAAGAGCCTCCGCAAGAAGGCGCGGGGCACGCGGGTCGCCGTGTACGTCCCCAGCTGGGCTCCGACGACGATCCCCAGCGCTAGGGGGAGGGCATAATCCAGGCGCACGTTCCCCTGGACGTAGTGTTGCAGGGAGCCGACCAAGGCCGAAGGCCCCATCACGAAGAGGCTCGTGGCCACCGAGGTGAGGAGGTCCACTCCCAGCAGCAGGTTCATCGCCGGGACCATCACCACCCCGCCGCCGACCCCGAAGAAGCCCGAGATCATCCCCGCCAGGACCCCCACGATCCCCGCGGCCAGCGGGGAGAACCGCTCGCCGGGGTTCTCATCCGCTTCGGCCCCCGCTTCGCCCCCCGACGAGGCCGAAGGCCGACGGCGCAGCCACTCCGCCACCGTCTTGGGCTCCCGGCCCCCGAGCATCAGGACGGCTACGTACAGCAACAAGACCCCGAAGGCGACGGCGAGCCCGCCGCTGGAGATGTACCGCGTAAGGAAGGCCCCCAGCCACGCGCCCACCAGCGCCGTGGGCAGCAGGACCGCGCCCAGTCGAAAATCCACCACCCGGCGCTTGGCGTACCCCAGGGTGCTGGAGAGGCTGTTGAAGACGATCGCCGCCAGACTCGTCCCCACGGCGATCTGGGTGGTCGGCACGTAGAAGAACGCCAGCAGCGGGACCATGAAGATCCCGCCCCCCACCCCGATCATGCTGGCGACCCACCCCACGCCGACGGCGGCTACGGCAAGCACGAAGTATTCCATCGCTGCTTGCTTCTCGCGCGTTCGATTCGATTCGCCCCGATCAGAAGCCTAGCGCGCAGCCGTCCTTGCGGGGGTCGGAGGCCCCCGCGAGCATCCCCGTCTCGGGGTCCAGGGCGACGATCTGGGCCCCGCCGAAGTTCCCGTCCCCCTCGACGAGCTCGTGGCCCCTTTGCGCTAATCCCTCGCGGATCTCTTTCGGCATAAAGGGCTCGACGGCCACCCGGCGTCCCCCGTAGTAGCGCACCCGCGGGGCCTCTACGGCCTCCTGGAGGTCCATTCCGTGATCTAACACATGGCACAGGAGCTGCACGTGTCCCTGGGGCTGCATGAACCCGCCCACCACCCCGAAGCTGAGCCACGGCTCCCCGTCGCGGAGGGCCATCGCGGGGATGATCGTGTGATAGGGGCGTTTGCCGGGCGCCAACGAGTTGGGGTGCTCCGGGTCGAGCGCGAAGAGCGCTCCCCGGTTCTGGAGCAGAACGCCGGTGCCCTCCACCGCGATCCCGGACCCGAAGGGCATAAACAGGCTCTCGATGAGCGATACGACGTTGCGTTCCTCGTCCACGACCGTCACGTAGACCGTCCCGCCCTCCAGGGCCCCGGGCGGCCCGGTGTCCAACGCCCTCTCCCCGATGAGAGAGCGCCGCTCGGCGGCGTATTCCTTTGACAGGAGCTTCTCCACGGGCACCTCCGCATAGCGGGGATCGGCGATATAACGCTTCCCGTCGTCGAAGGCGAGCTTCAGCGCTTCGATGACCCGGTGGTAATACTCTGCCGTAAGTCCCATCGAGGCCAAATCGAAGCCCTCCAGGATGTGGAGCGCCAGCAGCGCGATCAGGCCCTGACCGTTCGGGGGGTGCTCCAGCACTTCCACCCCGCGATAGCGGATTGCGATGGGGTCGACCCACTCCGGTCGGAACGCCACGAGATCGTCGAGGGAGAGCCAGCCCCCTAGCCGCTCGGATTCGCGGACGAGGGCCTGCGCGATCTCCCCCTCGTAGAAGGCGTCCACGCCCTCGTGGGCGATCGCCCGAAGCGTGCGCGCTAACGATGGATTGCGAAAGGGCTCGCCGGGGCGCGGAGCCCGTCCCTCAAGAAGATACGTCTGCGCCGTAGCGGGGTGGCGTCGGAGCTTCTCTTCGGATCGTTGCCACCTCCGGCTCGTGATCTCCATGACGGGGAAGCCGCGCTCGGCGTACCCGATCGCGGGCTCCAGAAGCTCTTTCAAGGGCTTCGTGCCGAAGCGTTCGAGGAGGGTCTCCCAGCCGCGGAGCGCCCCCGGGACCGTGACGCTTACGATCCCGTCTGAGGGCATCCGCTCGTAGCCCTTCTCCCTGAGCTCTGAGAGGGAGGCGTTTCGGGGAGCAGGGCCGCTGGCGTTGAGCGCGTACACCTCACGCTCTTTCGCGGAGTAGACGAGCGCGAAGAGGTCCCCTCCGACCCCGGTGCTCATGGGCTCGGTCACGCCCAGCGTGGCCACGGCGGCTACGGCTGCATCTACGGCGTTCCCGCCCTTCTGCAACACGTGGAGCCCGGCTTGGACGGCCAGCGGCTGGCTGGTGGCCACCATCGCACGGGGGGCTCTCACCGTCGAACGTCCCTTGGAGCGCATGAAGCCTCCTTGCACAATCGTTAATTCTCCTTGGCAGGCTGGCGCAGCGCCGCTTCGATCAGCTCGTCGAGTTCCCCGGAGAGCACGGCGTCCACGTTCCCGATCTCCACCCCCGTGCGGTGGTCCTTCACCAGGCGGTAGGGCTGGAGCACATACGAACGAATTTGGGAGCCCCACTCGATGCTCTTCTGCTCCCCCTTGAGCTGGGCCAGCTCCTCCTCCTGCTGGCGGCGCTTCAGCTCGTAGAGCTTCGCCTTGAGCATCCGCATCGCGATCTCTTTGTTCTGGTGCTGGGAGCGCTCCCGCTGGCAGGCCACCACGATCCCCGTGGGCAGGTGCGTGATCCGCACCGCGGAGTCCGTTTTGTTCACATATTGCCCGCCCGCGCCGCTGGCCCGGTACGTGTCCACGCGGAGGTCCTCCTCGCGGATCTCGATCTCGGGGTCCTCGACCATGGGGGTCACCGAAACCGCTGCAAAGGAGGTGTGGCGGCGCTTGTTCGCGTCGAAGGGCGAGATCCTCACCAAGCGATGGACTCCCTGCTCGTGGCGCAGGTACCCGTAGGCGTACGGCCCTTCGACCTCCACGGTAGCGCTCTTGATCCCGGCCACCTCGCCGGGGCTCACCTCGAGCACCCGATAGCGGAAGCCGCGGCGCTCCAGCCAGCCGATGTACATCCGCAGGAGCATCTCCGCCCAGTCCTGGGCGTCCGTGCCCCCCGCGCCCGCCTGGATCGTAAGATAACAGGGCCCCTCGTCGTAGGGCCCACTGAGAAAGGTCTCCAGCTCCAGGCGGTCCAGCTCTTGGGAGAGCTGCCGGAGCTGCTCCTCGGCCTCTTGGGAGGCGGCAGCGTCGCCCTCCTCCTCGGCGAGCTCTGCGAGCACCTCGAGGTCCTCCAGGGCACGCTCTAATCGCTCGAACTTCTCGACCTGGGCGCGCTTCGTCTCGAGCTCCTGGGAGATTCGCTTGGCCCGGGCGCGGTCGTCCCAGAAGCCGGGCTTCCCCATCTCGGCTTCCAGCTCTTGAATTCGGGCCCTTAAGGTGGGAACGTCAAAGGCGATCCCCGACGGCTAGAAGCCGTCGGCGCAGCTCCTGGATGCGTTCGCGTTCGATGGCCATTTGCACCGATCACCTCACAGATTTTAGGATTTCAACGCGATGAGCGCAACCGAATCGGAAGCCAAGGGGGTTCTCTATCTGGTGGCCACCCCCATCGGCCATTTGAAGGACATCACGCTGCGGGCCCTGGAGGTTCTGCGGAGCGTCGACCTCATCGTCGCGGAGGACACGCGCCGCTCCCGGGTTCTCTTGGAGCACTACGGCATCGAGACCCCCTTCGGGCCCAGTCTCTACGAGGGCGTCGAGGCCGAGCGCGTGGAGCGCCTAGTGCAGTTCCTGAAGGAGGGCAAGGACGTCGCCCTCATCTCCGACGCGGGGACCCCGCTCATCCAGGATCCCGGGTTCGTGCTGGTGCGCCGGGCCGTGGCGGAGGGCATACGGGTGGTGCCGGTCCCCGGCCCCACGGCGCTCGTCGCGGCGCTGGTGGCCTCGGGATTCCCCACGGATCGCTTCGTCTTCGAAGGCGTCCCGCCCAAGAAGCCGGGGAAGCGGCGGGCCTTTTTCGAATCGTTGAGGGGAGAGGAGCGCACCGTGGTGCTCTACGAGAGCCCCCATCGCATCCTCAAGACGCTGGAGACGCTGGCCGAGGTGCTCCCCGAGCGGGAGATCTGCCTGGCCCGCGAGCTCACCAAAGCCCACGAGGAGTTCCTGCGCGGGACGGCGGAAGAGGTGCTCCGGCGGCTCCGAGAGAGGCCCAGGGTCAAGGGGGAGTTCGTGTTGATCCTCCGCGGAGCGGATTCGTGAGGACGGAGGGAGATTCGTTGGCCTTAAGCGGGTGACCTCGGGGAGTCTTCCCCTTCCCCTTCCCCGCAAACCGCAGACGGAACGGAGAAGGGGTTGTACGAACCGTGGGGAGATGGCTACGA
>JALSGO010000083.1 GCA_026982655.1 Candidatus Bipolaricaulota bacterium | reverse complement strand
TGCTCGTGCTCGTGCTCGTGCTCGTGCTCGTGCTCGTGCTCGTGCTCGTGCTCGTGCTCGTGCTCGCGCGCGCGTGCGGGGGTGGGTTCCGGCTCGGGCTTGCGATCGGCAGTGCTCACGGCTGACCTCCTTCGGGTGAGCCCCTTCGGGCTACGATAAGCTTTACGATTCCTTGGGCCGAGAGCTCCCTTACGCTCTCAAGTTCGAGGCCCGCCTTGCGGACGTTTTCGACCGTACGGCGGTTGATGTTCGCCCCGGTCAGCCTCACGGCGAGGGGATTGAAGAGATCGAAGAGTTTCCCCAAGCGCTCGGAGCGCGGACGCATGTGCTCCAGCAAAACCACCTGTCCGTGGGGCTTCAATACCCGGTTGACTTCGCGGAGCCCTAGGACGGGATCGGGCACAGAGCAGAACACGAACGTGGCCACCACGACGTCGAAGGACTCGTCGGGGAAGGCGAGGGCCTGGGCGTCCATCGGGAGCAAATCTACGGGCTTTCCCAGCTTGAGAGCCCGCTTCCGGGCGCGCTCCAGCATCTTCTCGCTGAGGTCGATGGCTAGGGCTTCGACGCCTCCGGGGTAGTAGGGCAGGTTCTTGCCCGTGCCCACGCCGACCTCCAGCAAGCGGGGCTTCGCTGCGCTCGTGGCGGCTGCGATTTGCTGCAGGTGCTCCAGGTGCTCTTGGACGGCGCCCCAGACGAGCCGCCGCCACGAGCGGAAGAAGAGCCCTTCCATCAGGCCTTCGTAGAGGTCATAGACGGGGGCCACGCGGTCGTAGCGCGCCCGCGTGACCCCCGTCGCTTCCGGATCTATGGGGAAGGCCTTCGAGGGCATCGCCTTTTGCGCCGGGTTGGGCTCGGATGGGTCTAAGACCATGGGGCACCTACTCCGCCTTGTTCGTCAAGAGTGGGAACCCCGCCGCCTGCCACTCGCGCATCCCCTGCTCTAAGTTCCAGACGTTCGTGTAGCCCAGCTTCACCAGCGTCGCGGCGGCCTTCGCGCTCATCGGCCCGCTGCGGCAGTAGACCACGATCTTCGTGTCCTTGTCTTCCGGGAGCTTGTCGAGGTTTTCTTCAATGGCGTTGAAGGGGATGAACAAGTCCGTCTCGGGCAGCTCGCCCGCGTAGGGGATGTGGACGTTGATCAGCAGAAAGTCCTTCTGTTGGAGCATCGCCCAGAGGGTGGGGGCGTCGATATTTCGGTAGCTGCCGCCCTCGACCTCGACGAGCTCGTACTCGACTTCCATAGGCATGCCCATCTCTTTCCCCTTCTCTTGCTCAGGCTCCATGGGCATCCTCGGCATGGGCATGCGGGCCTGTTGGCGTGGGGGCACGACGACGATCTGGTGGATCTCCCCTTCGACGTCGAAGCGCTGCACGATCTCCCCGCGCTCGACGTCGTAGACGAAGAGCTGCTTCGCGGGGATGCTCCCGATGTAGAGCGTCTTGCGGTCGAAGGAGGGCGTGAGGTGCTCGGGGCTTACCCCCAGATCGAACGTCTCGAGGACTGCGTTCGTCGTGGGATCGATGATGGAGATCGTCGTCTCGCCGCGGTTGCCCACAAAGACGAGCAGTTTCCCACCGCGTTCGACGACGGCCACCCCATGAGGTCCCTTCCCCACGGGGATCGTCGCTATAACGCTCCCCTGCTGGGTGTCAATGACGCTCACGGTCCCGTCGTTGCGGTTTGCGACGTAGAGGAAGCGCCCGTCGGGGGTGAGCGCCGCGTGATCCGGCCCCTTCCCGACGGGGATCTCCCGGACGACTTGCTGGGCTTCGACGTCGAGGACGCTCACCACGCCGCCCTTCATGCTGGTGACGTACGCGAAGCGCCCGTCGGGCGAGAAGACGGCGTACATCGGGCCGGGCGGGACGGCGATCTTCGCGGCCAGGGTGTCGGTGCGGGTGTCGATCACGGCCACGGTGTCGTCCGCGGCGGTGATGTAGGCCCAACGCCCGTCGGGACTGATCTCGACATGGTGGGACTTGGCCCCGATGGAGATCGTCTTGACCGTCTTCTTCTGGGCCAAATCGACTACGGAGATCTCGTCGGCGCCGAAGCTGGTGGCGTACGCCTTCGAGCCGTCCGGCAGGACGCCTACGCCGTGGGTGGCCGGGCCGACCTCGACCGTGAACCGACTGCCCGTCCTCGGGTCGACGAACGCCAGGCGGTTCAGCCCCCCTTGAGCCCCGGCTACGGCCTCCTCGGCCGCAGGGGCCGCTCTCTGCCCCATCTCCATCCGGGGGCCTTTCGGTGTGGAGAGCCACCACAGTCCCAGGGCCAGCGCGAGCACGACCATCACGATCATCCACGTCTTCTCATTCATGGGCTCATCCCCTCCTCCTCAGAGTTGTGCCTCAGGGTCTCGGTGCGCCCCGGTTGCGGACGCAGCGCGATGAACGTTTCCCTCCGTAACGACATAGGTTCACGATAGCAAGGGGGAGATCCCAACGCAAGGGGGATCTCCCCCCCCCCCCCCCCCCCCCCCCCCCCCCCCCCCCCCCGCAAGCCCCTGCAGCCGTTACGGCTGCCCCAACCGCTCCGGGTCGAAGATCTCGTCCGGAACGCCCGTGTTGTAGACCGGCTCGAGGAACTCGAAGGTGGTGACTCGACCCGTCTCGAGGTTCTCCGCCGTCGCCGTAACCCACGTGGGGATGCCCTGCAGCTCTCGCACCTCCTCGGCTTGGTAGAGCTTGATCAACGCGTCGGTGTCGTTGTAGAGCTCCATGCGGAGCTCCAAGAGCGTCTCCCGGTCCACGTAGGTGATGCGGTAGGCGAAGCCCGCCAGATCGGGGTCCTGAGGCGTGCTCTTAATCACCCAGACGGGGCGGTCCTCGCCGCCGACGTTGAGGGTCTCCTCCCGCAGGAGTTCGTGGGTGTCGAGCCCCGGCTCGCGCCCGATGACGTCCTCGAACACGAACTCGCTTCCAAAGAGCGGGTTACGGAAGTTCTCCAGCGAGATCTTCTTCGTGGACTCGAGCGCCGGCAGGTAGAGCCAGATGTCGTCCGGGGTGGGGAACTCCTGCTCCCAGATGAGGACCGCCCAGCCCGCTACGTCCTCCGGGGCCGTGACGCGGGCCAACACCTTGTAGCGGAACGCACCCGAGTCCCGGCTCTCCTCGATGAGCTTGGCCTTGAAGTCGACGTCGAGGACGGTCTCCCCGCCGCCGGGCTCCGCGGTCGTAAGCCGCACGGCCGACGTGAAATCCTCGCCCTGCCAGCGGTCCTTCGCCTGTTGCATGATCTCCTCCGCCGAGGGACCTTGCGCTTGGGCCTGCGTGAGGACCACGGGGAAGGCCCCCAGCGTGAGGAGCAGCCCCAGGGCCAGGAGCCCCAACGTCCGTCCGGTCGTGAGGAGTCTGTTGCTTGTGCTCTGCCTCATGGTCGGTCAACCTCCTATGGGGTTCTGTAAAATCTCTCCATTAGGCTTTCGGTTCCACTTCCGCTTCCACTTCAGCGGCCGCGGGGACGGCCGCCCGCGCGGGCCGGTCCACCAGCCAGGGGGCAAACTGCCGTATGAGCGCGGGCAAGAAGAAGAGCGTGGTCAGCGAGCTTAGGGCCATGATGATCGCGATAAAGACCCCCACGGTGATATACGGCGTAAGCGGCGCGAAGATCAGCACCGTAAAGCCCACAAACAGGATGACGGCGTTGCGCAAAATGGCCACGCCGGGCCCGCCCATGGTCCACCTCAAGGAGCCCTCTACGTCTTGAGTCTCGGCGTAGCGCTCGCGGAAGCGTTGGACGAAGTGGATGGCGAAGTCCACGGCCATCCCCAGCGAGAGGGCCGAGATCACCTCGATGGGCATGGTGAAGGGCACCCCCAGCAAAGCCAGCATCCCGTAGGTGAACACGATCGTAAACCCTAAGGGGAGCAGCCCCACGATCCCCCAACGCATCGAGCGGAAGTTGAGCGACAGCAGCAACCACACGACGAGGGTGGCCCCGGCCACGGCGCGCATCATCCCGCGGAACATCTCCTCGTTCCACTTCGCATTGAAGTACCCCGGCCCGGCGAAGCTCACCCGCACCCCCCGGGGCGGCGGATTCCCCTCTACGAAGGCTTGCGCCCGTGCTACGACCCGCTCCATGGCCGCCGAACCGGGGCTCTTCACCTGTACGATGACGTTGGCCTTGTCGTAGCCCGTGCCATGGGTCACGAAGTCTTGTAGATCGCTGGGGTCCCCCGAGGAGAGGTACAGCAGCAGGAACTGAGCTACGGCCCTGCGGGAGTCGGGGATCACGCGATACCGAGGATCGTCGTCGTTCCAGGCCTCGTTGATGCGTTTGACGACGTCGGCCAGCGAGGTCGTCTTGCCCACCAACGGGGATTCTTCCAGATACCGCTGGAGTTCCTCGAGGTACCGCAGCACCTCGGGTTCTTTCATCGTGCCCTTCTCCCCCTCGAGCACGACATACAGGAGCGAAGTCCCTCCCAGCTTCTCGTTCAATAAAGCGGTGGCCTCGCGGATGGGCTGGCCCTTCTTGAACCACCAGACGGGGCTGTCGTCGATGTGAATTTGAGTCAGCCCGAAGCCCGCGACGGCCAAAGCGAGGAGGCCCCCGACGAGCACGGCCCGGCGGCGCCGGATGCTGAAGCGTCCCAGGGCTTGGAGCCCGCGGGCCAGGCGGTTCTCCTTGGCAGCGAGCTCCTTGGCATCCTGCTCGCGCAGGACCATCACGATCGCCGGGACCATGGTGATCGTAAGCACCCAGGCGGCCAGGATCCCGAAGGCCACGAACACCCCGAAGACCCTAACGGGCGGGATGTCCGTGAAGTACAAAGACGCAAAGCCGACGGCGGTGGTCAGCGAGGTGTAGAGCAGGGGCCGCTTGAGGGCCACCAGGGTGTCGAGGATCGCTCGGCGGCGGTTGCGGCTCTTAGGGTACTGATCGACGAACTCACTGAGGATGTGGATCCCGTCGACCACGCCGATGCTCATCAGAAACACGGGGGCCATGGAGCTCATGATGTGGACGGGGATCCCGAGCCAGATCATGAGCCCCATCGTCCAGATCACCGAGACCAAGGCGATCAACAAGGGGGAGAAGACAAACGCAAAGCGCAGCCTTCGAAACATGAGCCACAAGCCCACCCAGATGACGAGGGCCACCAAGGGCGAGAGCAGCAGCATCTGTTGGAACATCAGCACCCCGAAGACGTCCTCGGCGACGCGCTGTCCGCCGAGGTAATACTCCTCCGGCCCGCCCTCGGCTTGGACGATCTCCTGAATGCGATCCGTGATGGGTTTCGCGTCCACGTCGTCCTCCACGGGGATGTAGAGGGCGGCCAACGTGCGGTCGTCCGAGATGAGAATGCGCTCGAAGAGGGGGTTTCCGTCGAGGGCCTGGGCGAGCGCGGCGATGTCGGCATCCGTGGGCCGATCGGTCTTGAGCAAACGCTCTTGGACGAGGGTGCCTCCCCGCACCCGGATGTGGTTGGTCGTCGGAAAACTCCAGACGTTGCGGCGGACGACGCCCTCGATCTTGAGGATCTCTTGGGTGATGCGGTAGATCTTCCCCAGCGTTTGGGCGTTCAAGACCCCGTTGGGGTCTTGGTCGTTGACGATCCCTAAGACGAGCACGTCTTGGAGGTCGAACCAAGCTTTGACCTGGTCGTTGTAGACGCGGATGGGGGCGTCGGGACGGAGCATGTTCTCGGGGTCGGTGTCCGTCTGGATGCGCGGGAGCCCCGCGGCGAACCCCAGGGTCACCAGCGCGATCAGCGCGAGCACGAGTTTGGGGCGGTTCAGCACCCATTCCACGTATTTCTTGTACATGATCGAGGGATTCTCCTCCTTGAGCGATCGCGTCGACATGAGGACACCTTAGGGAGGGGGTGTGAAGTCCCGGTGAAAGAGCTGTGGAGATCTTGTGGAGAGGGCGGGGTCCGTCCTCGGCCCCGGACCGGCGGGGAGGGATGTCCCTCGGTCCCCGCCGGTCCGGGAGGCTTTCGCGCTCCCTCGTTTATCCAAGGGGTGAACTTCAAGGAGAGGACGACCCGGGAGCGCTCCCCTCCGAGGACTCCGGCTTGGACTCCGACTCGGCATACCTCTCGGGCTCGCGCTCGAAGGCGACCTTGCAGCCGGGGGAGCAGAAGTAGTACGTTTTCCCTCCGTACTCGAGGGTCGCGGCGACTTGGCTCTTATCGATCGTCATCCCGCAGACGGGATCGGTGAACGACTCGTTCATCGTATCACCCCCTTTCCCTAGGAACTAGGGCGAGCATACCAGTCGGCTCGGGTCAGAGGCAAACCGCTCCGCCCGCGATCGGGCTTGACGAAGAGCGCCTGGTAGACGTTGAGCCTCCCGATCTCGAAGTGATACGCCGATCCGGCCATGAACAGTCGCCAGATGCGATAAACGGCCTCGCCCGCGGCGCGGACGGCCTCGTCGTGGCGGGCCTCCAGGCGCTGGACCCAGCGGCGCAGGGTGAGCGCGTAGTGCTCGCGCAGCGACTCCACATCCCTAAGTTCAAAGCCCACCTCACCGGCGGCCTGGAGCGACTCGTGGATCGGCTCCAGCTCGCCGTCGGGGAAGACGTATCGCTGGATGAACAGCCCCTGCTTAAAGAGCGTGCGTCCCCACCAGCTCGGCTCGTCGCGCGGGCCCGGGCCCAGCGTAATCCCATGATTGAGAAAAACCCCGCCGGGCTTAAGCAGCGACCAGGCCTTTTGGAAGTAGACGGGGAGCATCTTCGCGCCCACGTGCTCGAACATCCCGACGCTCACCAGCTTGTCAAAGGGGCCCTCGTCGAAGTCGCGATAGTCGGCGACCTCCACCCGGCAGCGGTCGGCGAGCCCCCGCTCGCGGATGCGCTCCCGGGCCCATTCGGCTTGCGGGGGGCTTAGCGTGATGCCGACGGCCTCGACGCCGTAGTGCTGGGCCGCGTGCATCAGGAGTCCGCCCCAGCCGCAGCCGATGTCCAACAGCCGTTCTCCCGGCTGAAGGCGCAGCTTGCGGCAGATGTAGTCCAGTTTGGCTTCCTGGGCTGTGTCAATATCTTCGGTGCCCGTCTCAAAATACGCGCAGGAGTAGACCATGTTGCGGTCGAGCCACAGGGCGTAGAAGTCGTTGCCCACGTCGTAGTGGTAGCGGACGGCGGCCCGATCCCGCTCCTTGGAGTGGCGCGCCCCGCGCAGGCGCGCGGGCCCTCGATCGGGCTGGAGGGGAGGGGCCGTCCGGGCCGCTCGGCGCAGGACGCGGACCATGCGCAGCATCTCCGTAAGGCGGAACGGCGGGCGGGTGAAGTGCTCCCGCAGCGAGAAGGCGGCGATGAGATCTCCTTCGACGTCGAAGTCCCCCCGGATGTAGGCTTCTCCTATCGTGAGGTCCGAGGGCGGCCAGAGCATCCGCCCCAGCGCGCCCGGGTGGTTAAGTACGAGCGTAAAGCGGGCCGGATGGCCGGGGTCGGGCTCGATGACCTCCCCGTTCCAGAGTCGCACGGCGAACTCCCTCGGGCGGATGGCCTCGAGCAGGCGGTCTAAAACCGCTCGCACTTGGGCTTCCGTGCGATCTGCCGTCGCCGTCGCTTGCGCCATTCCCATCCCCCTCCTCTCCCTTTACGGCTTGTGTACGGCTATCTTAGCTCAGTCCAGTCTTATTCGCCCCGCTTGAGGTTGCGTACGGTGAAGAAGTCGTCCGAGAGCCCGGTGTCGTACTCGACCTCCAAAAGCTCGATGAGGGTCCGGCTCCCCGTCTTCACGTTGGCCATCTCGATCCGCGTCGGGGTGGGGTAGCTCGTCTCGGGGTCCGCGACGCTGGGGAAGTCCTGCACTTCCGAGAGGGTCAGCACCTTGAGCAGCTCTCCCTCCCGGTCGAACTCCGCCCGCGTGGGCAGGAACGTCTCCTGGTCCACCCACATGCGCGCCCCGCTGTAACTGAGCTGGGCCTCGGGCTTGGGAGCCAGCGTCAGGACGTATTGCCCTTCCTCCTCGCTCATGGAGGTCACGTCCCACTTGGAGGTGTAGCGCACCGTGAGATCTTCGTAGGCGAAGTCCGAGCCGACGAAGCCCTCGCTCAAGGATTCGGCCACGATCTGCTTCACGTCCCGGAAGGCCGGAAGATAGAGCCAGATCTCCTCGCCGCCGTCCTCCTGGGGCAGGATCAACAGCCCAATGCCCGCGAAGTCCTCCGGGGCGAGGACGCGGATCAGCGTCTTCTCCCCCTTCATGTACATCTTGAGCTCCAGCACGTCCGTCTGGCCGTCGGGCTTGGCGATCGTCATCCGTTCCGTGATCGTCGCGTCCTGGCCGGGCCGCATCGCCTCTTGAGACCTCTGCAGCACCTCGTCGCCCGTGATCGCCCAAGCGCCGACCGCCAGGAGCAACGTCACCGTCAGTCCGAGGATCACCGTTCTCGTTCTACTTCCACTACGCTTCATGGGAACAACCTCCTGTTATTGTACGGGATATTCTCTCCCCGACGAAATTCCTCACGCGCTTTGAACTCCCCTCTCGGCTTCGGGCTCAGGGCGCAGCTTCGGCTCCACGACGACGGGGGTCTGAAAGTAGCGCGGCTTCCACAAGAGCGTGAGCGCCGGGAGCACGACCAGGGTGAAGAGCGCGCTCACCAGGAGCGCTATTGCCGTAAGGCCTCCCAAGAGCCGGATGTGCTGGCCGCCGGCCAAGAGCAGCACGGCGAACCCCGCGCCCACCGAAAACGAATTGATGAGGATCGCCACGCCCGTCGTCTGCAACGTGGTGATGAGGGCCGTCCGCTCGTCGCCGGAGCGCTCGAACTCCTTCCGGAAGCGGTGGGTGAAGTGGATCGCGTAGTCGATCCCCAGGCCGATGGTGATGCTGGCGATCATCGCGGTGAACGAGTCCAGGCCGATGCCGAAGTAGCCTAACACTGCGAAATTGACCAGAATGGTCAGGCCCACGGGGACGATCCCCAAAAGCCCCGCCCGCAGCGAGCGGAACACCAAAATCAGCAAGAGCGTCACGGCCAACAAGGCCAGCGCCGTGCTCTCGATCTGGGTGGGGAGCAGCTCCTTCTCCATCTGATCCAGCACCGGGGCTAGGCCCGAGGGCTCGGCGGCCAGGGTCACCGTCCGCGCGAGGTCCAGACCATATTGGGCCTGCAGGGACTCGTACTGCTGGGGACCGAGCGCCAGCGTCGCAGTCGTCAGCCCCCAAAGGTCGCCGCGCAGCTTCTTCGCAAGATCCGTGTTGGAGCGCGCCTCCGGGGGCAGCTGGGCGGCCAGCTGCGCGTAAGCCGCCTCCACGCGACGGGCATCTAAAAACTCATCGACGCGATAAACTAACGCCTCTGCCAGCCAGGCCACGTCCTCGGGGTAGGACGTCTCGACCTGGGGGCGCAGCAACGCTTCTAACTCAGAGACACTCAATGGCCGTCCGCCTCGCTCGCTGAGCGCTGTGGTGATCGACTCGGCTATCGTCGCGGCCTGTGCAGGGTCGTCGAACGGCACCTCGGACTCGGGGCTCAGCAAATATTTCTCAATGGCTTCGCCGAGCGCCGCGTAGTCGGGTTCGCCGGGGGTCCAGCTCTGCGCTGCCTCAACAACAGCTTCGAGCGCCGCGGGTTCAACCGAAAGGCCTTTGGCCCGCAGGTCTTGAGCCAGAGCCTCTTTCACTTGCTGAGCTTGGAGTTCCCTCAGCGCCTGTTGAGCATCCGGGGGCGCTTGGGCGGCGTCCACGACGACCAACTTCTGGGGCAGGCGGCTCAAGAAGGCGTTCACGTCCTCGACCACCCGGCTGATCACCGCCGTGCCCAGCGAGGCCACCTTCGCCTGCACCAGCGCCTCTTGGTTGTCCGAGCGGACCATCTGATCGAGCACGTCTTGTCCCTGGAGCAGGAACCACAAGTTGTTGACTTGAGCCCGCTCGGTGGGCACGGCGAAGCGCCCGTTGAGCGTCCAGTTCATCTCCGCCAGCACCGACGCTATCGACTCGGCCTCGCTCACCTCGGGCAGCGCGTCGAGGTGGCGCTCCACGGCCCGCATCGTCTCCAGCGTCGCCGGGTCCTTGACGTCGCCCTTCACGGACACGAGCAGGGGCAGGGAGCCGCCGAACTCCCGGCGCAGCAGCATCTCCGCCAAGTACGGCTTGCTGCCCCGTGCCAGACAGAGCGACCAGTCCACGTTCACCACGATGCGGGGGATCCCCACCGCGGCCAGCGCGATCACCCCCACCGTCAGGAGCGCGATCGCGCCCGGACGCCGGTGGATCCCCCCGCCCAGGGCGGCCATCGCCCGGCTCCCTCCCCGGACGCTGCGCGGCCTCCCGCTGTTGTCCGTCTCGGCAGGCACGGAGGCCCGCTCCCGGCCAAAGGACAGTCCGGCGGGGAGCACGATCAGGGTGACGACCAGCGCCAGGAAGATCCCCAGCGCGGTGGCCCAGCCGAACGTCCGGATGATGTCGAAGTTCGAGATGGCCAGCGAGGCGAACCCGATCATGGTCGTGATGGACGTAAAGACGATCGGCGTGCCCATCTCCCTCATTGTGATTTTCACGGCCTCGCGGCGCTCGGCTCCGGCGGCCCGCGCCTCGTAGAAGCGCCGCATGAAGTGGATCCCGTCCGCCGAGCCCATCGCGATGAGGATGATGGGGACGATCCCGGTCAGAAGGTCGATCGGGCGGCCCAGGAGCGCCAGGATCCCCATCGTCCAGACCACGGCGAGCAGCACCACGGTCAGGGGGGCGAGCACCCCGCCCAGGCGGCGGAAACCCAGCTCCAGCACCCCCACGAGCAACAGGATGATCAGCGGCACCAGGAAGAAGAGGTTGTCGAGGATGAGCCCGGTCATGGAGTAGATGAGGAAGGGCATCCCGCCGTAGTAGATGTTTTCTGCATTGGGCGCGATCTCCTGGGTGACTTGGTCGATCTGCCCGGCGACCTTGAAGTGATTCACCTTGGGAAGCAGGCGCACCAGGATCACGGCGGTGGTGCCCTTGGCGTTGACCAACGCGCCGACGTACATCTCCTTGGAGAGCACGTAGCGCTTGAACCTCTCCAGCTCCTCGGGCGCCGTCGGGAGGGGCTTGCCCTCGAGGAGTTTTCCCACAACCAGGCCGCCGTCGGCCCGCCGGAAGTCGACGGCGTTGGTGAGGCTGGTCACCGAGTCGACGCCCTCGATGGACTTATACGCTCGGGTCAGGCGATCCAGCAGCCTGAGGTTCTCGGGGGTGAACAGATCCTCGGTCCGGACGAGGACCATGCCGACGTAGTTGGCCTTGAAGACCTCGCCGACGCGGTTGAACTCCCGGACGAGCGGGCTGTCTTGGGAAAGATACGTGGAGAAGTCGGCGTTGAGCTTGGCTCCCATGACCGCCGCGCCCAAGAGCGCGGTGGCCACCAGGACGGCGACCAGCAGCGGCACGCGCCAACGTATCAGGAAGTCCGGCCCTCGGGCCATTCGCTTCACCCCTTATCCACCCCACCTGGGGTGGGATATGGTCTCACTGTACCCCATCCGGGGAGGGTTGTCAAGTCCGGCCCTCCTCATTCGAAGACGTGGGCCACAATTCCCGAGGCGGCCACCCAGTAGCTCAGCCCTAAGGTGATCAGGACCCCGCCGTAGAAGACCCAGTCGCCCACCCGTTGGGCGGTCCGGCGGGCGAGTGGCAGCTGCTCCAGCGCGTACGGCAGCAGAAGCAGCGGCACCAGGATGAGCAGCGGCGACCAGATCATGCTCACCGCGCCGCCGATGTTCTCCCAGGCGTACAGGAAGTAATAGGGCCACGGTGGCTTGGTGATCTCCAGGTCGTGGTAGGGCTCCGCCAGGAAGGGGGCGGGCACCAGCAGGCTGAGGACCGCGATCAGGGCCGTAAGCCCCAGGGTGTAGCGAAGGGCCGCCCTCCAGCGCCGCTGCACGTGGACGTACACCTTCTGCATCAGCACGTGGGGTGCCAGAATCAGCAGCAAGGCGATGGTGGTGATCACGATGTGGAAGACGTACAGCCGCATGACGGCGAAGGGGCCGGAGAAGAAGTCGGCGATCGGGTCCCCGACGAGGGGGATGAAGCGGATGAGGGCCATCATGTGGACCCAGGCCTCAAACGCTTCCTGGTCCCCCCGGATGAAGGTGCCGATCAGGAAGGTCGCCCAGCTGATCACAAGCAGCACGACACCCAGAACCCAGACGAGCTTGCGTCCCGCAAAGTAGGCCCGCGTGGAGACGATCCGGGCCGTGTGCAGGAACAGGAAGAGCAAGAACGCCTCCGAGGCCCAGAGGTGGAGGTTGCGCAGGAAACTCAGGATGGGGTTCCCCACGATGCCCGCCATGCTCTCGTAGAGCTTCTCCGCGTCGGCGCTGTAGAAGAGGCCGAGGACCGTCCCCGTAGGGATGATCACCCCCACCAAAAGGAGCCCCGAGACGGTGCCGAAGGTGTAGGGGTCCCAGATCTTGTTGACCCGCTGTCCCAGGCGCTTTAGGCGGTCCGACCGACCGCGGTAATAGCCCAGCGGGATCAAGCCGATGAGGAGCCCCATGAGGAGGAGCTTGATCTGATCGATGCGCGCCTTGGCGTAGGTCTCCGCGATCGTCTCCTCCACGAAGCGGTCGAGGGCCTCCTCGTCGTAGGGTTCCGCGGCGGCCCCCGGGCCGTGGGGGAAGCCGATCAGCCCGCGGATGGGGTGGAAGGTGTCCCCCGTGATGCTCTCCTCCATGGGCGGGCGGTAGAAGAAGAAGAGCCCTACGATCAGCAGGGCGAACAGCCCCAGGGTCCAGAGCGCCCAGCGCTCCCGAAGGCTCTTCCCCAGGCCCCCGCCCCGTCGGGGTTCCGTTTCCGCCGGTTCGGCTGTGGATGCCATCATCGTCGCTCGCCTCCTCGTCCTCGATCTCGTCGGGTCGTCCCTGTTCCAATCGGCCTAGCACTTCCCCTTGGCCTTGAGCTCCTCCAGGGCGGCTTCGACGGCGGGATCGAGCTTCGCCCGCCGCTCCATCTCCGCCCGCAGCGCCTCCTTGGGGAAGAGGTAGCGGCTCCAGCGCGCCACCTCCTCCTGGACCCGGTCTGCGGGATAGTCTTCTTGGAGGAGCCACTTGGCCAGCCCGTAGAGCGCCTGATGGTGCTCGCACGGGCAGTTCTTCGCCTCGTCGACGCTCGGGCTCTGGAAGGGACAGCAGGGCAGGCTCATGTCCAGGCCCTCGAAGTCGTCCGCCCGCTCGGGCGGGACGCTGAGTGTGCGGTTCTTGGCCACCAGGGTCTGGTAGCCCGCCTCGCTGAAGGCGATCCCGTAGCCCGTGGGGCTGCCCTCCTCCGGGATGATCTCGCGCCGCAGCCGCTCCAAGATCCGCTCCGCCTCCGAAGGCCCCACCCCGACCTCCGGGCGCAGGCCGGAGGCCAAGAGGAACCCCAGCGCCAAGGAGACGATCGCAACGGCGATGAGCCTAAGGTCCATGGAAATCCCTCCTTGTGTCTTCCCTTTCTCCTTCTCTCCCCGTGTGTGGGAGCTCCCTGCCGTCGGCGGGCAGGGCGGGGAGCTGCCCGGGGCGGAGGTGGAAGCCGATGCGACGACGGTGACTCGGGCCCCGGGCAGCCCCGCTCTGCGTCTGTGGCTCCGCTACGGCTTCACGAAGTACGCCCGGTAGTCGTGAGGGGTCCCCGCCGCAGCCTGGGAGACCGCCTCGATCAGCCTCTCCGGCTGCAGGGCGGTCGGGTCCCAGTAGACGATCGCCCGCTCGGCCTCCAGCTCCACGTCCACCCGATGGACGCCGGGGAGGGCGAGGAGCGCGTTGTGCACCCGCAGGGCACAGTTGGGACACCCCATCCCCGTCACCGCCAGGATGCTGACCCGGGTGGAGCGCAGCGCCTCCATGTCCACCTCTTTCTCCAGCCGCTCGACGTGGCAGGGCTTGCCGCCTCCCGCATGATGGTTGTTCACCGCCGCTTCCTCCTTTCTCCTGGGTTCTCGATCCGTTCTCCGTTTCCCAGCTAGACGGTGTACAGGATGAACAGCCCCATGAGCACGACACCCGACCCCAAGGCCAGCCGGACCCCCTCCCGGTGGTGGAGGTTCCAGCGGGCCAAGCGGTTCAGCGCCGGGCGCGACGCGGCCACGGCCAGCACCCCGACCAACGGGAGGATGAACATCAGGTTGTAGAGCACCAGGTACCCGAAGGCCGTCGCGGTCGGCTGGGTCGAGAGGAGCGCCAGCACCGCCAGGTAGACCGCCCCGCTGCAGGGCACGGTGCAGAGCCCGATGAGAAAGCCCCCGAGCGCCAGCGCCGGGACGGTCATCTTCCGGGCCGCGCGCCGGGCCCACTCCCCCACGACCTTGGGGGCCCCCAGCCGCCAGCCCCACCCGGGCAGGAAGTAGTCCTTGAGCATCCACAGCCCGAGGAAGATGGCGAGCAGCGCCCCGATCCGGGCGGGCAGGTGCTCCCGCACGAAGAGATCTGCCGTCACCAAGAGCCCCGCCCCCAGCGCCAGGTAGGTGAGGAAGATGGCTGCGATGTAGATGGAGCCGAGCCCCACGATCCGGGCGCGCGTGGCCCCCACGTTCTCGGCGATCCCGACGTCGCTGCGGGTTTGCAGGCTCGCGAGCAGGGCAGTAACGAACAGTAGGAGCACCGTGAAGGCACAGGGGTTGATCCCGTCGACGATCCCGGCCACCACGATGGTCCCCAGCGTCACCGCCGGGAGGAGCGGGCTCATCGGGACGGCCTGGGCGGAGGGGTGCCGCAGCCCCAAGAAGACCGCGGCGGCGATCACCCCCAGGGCGATCGCCGAGGCCAGCACCACCTTGCGCGCGGAGATCTGGGTCAGAGCGCTCATAGCTCGACGATCAGCCTCCCTACCATGGTCGGGTTGGCCCGCCCGCCGCAGCAGATGTCGCAGTAGAACTCGTATTCACCCGGTTCCGTAGGGATGAAGGTGGCCTCGGCCGTGCCGAGCGGCGGAGCGATGATGTTGACCCCCAGCTCGTCGATGGCGAACTGGTGCTTGCCTCCCCCGTCCAGGTGGAACCGGTTGTCCAAGCTGCGCAGGCGGATGGTCACGGGCTCCCCGGCCTTGACCCGGATCTCCTTGGGATAGAGCCCGGCCATGTCCGCTTCGACCAGGATGACGTTGGCCTCCCCGTCCGCTGCGGGACCGTCGGCGAAGAACTTCGGCAAGAGCAGCCCAAACGCGGCTGTTAGCACCCCGAGGGTGACGGCCCCAAAGGCCCAGGGCCGCCAGCCCCCGGCCGCCCCCTGCCGGAGTAGACGCTGCTGCTTGACCTTCCGATCCTTGTTCGTCTTCTTAGGCATTGGCACTCGACCTCCTGCTCCTTGTGCAGATTGCAGATGGAGTTGAGATACGTACGATCCCTTAGGCCGACGAAGGCCCGTTCAAAGGACCGCGGGCACGGGCAAAAGAACGAAGCGGAGGTCAGGCAGGGGGACGCCAGGGCACAAAGGACGGATCCAACGGGCTGCCAAGTCCGGCGGAAGTCCAATCCCCTACGAGTGCCCAGGCAAAGGGCAGAGGAGAGCTCAGGAGGACAACGGCACCACAAGGCAGGCAATGACCGGCCGTGCCTCGGGCGACATGCAGAATCGCAGCGCATCCCGCCTCAAGCGGGTTCCCCGAACACGCCCCTGACTCCGTGAAGGGGCCGGAGGGGCCGGCCATCGGCAGGATCAACACCCCGATGAGCAACAGGGACAGGAGATCCCGGAACCTGCTGTCGATCCCGCGCCGCGCTTCTGCAGACATTTCACTCTATTATTCCACCCCAGAGGGGGTGGGTCAAATGACTTGCGTCATGTCGAGTCGGAACCGAGCCGCTCCCCAAGAGACGCAGGGGCTCGAGATCGTACGCGAAGGACTCCGACACGCGCACCCGATGCAGGGACACCCCTCCCGGAGGCAGCGCTCGTCGCGGTAGCGGGCCCGCCAGCCGCAGGCTCCCCGGATGAAGGGATAGAGCCGATCCTTCCAGGGACGGGGCCCGGCGAGCTCGCGCAGCCGCCCCCGAAGGTCGGTCCAGCGCGCCGCCCGCCGCAGGAAGAACGCCAACATGCGATCGCTCAAGAGGTTCCAGAAAAAGCGGTTGACCAGCCCCGCCCGGTGGTGCGGCAGAAGCTCCCTTCGGACCAGCTCGTCGTAGTCTTGGCCGGAGAGCAGGCTCTGGGCCGCCAGATATCCCGAGCGCAGGGCAAAGCGCATCCCGAAGCCCCACAGGCCGTCCTGGAGCCCGGCGGCCTCGCCCACGTAGAGTTTTTGGCCGTCGCGGAAGCGCCCCCGGGCGAAGAGGTTCCCGTAGCCGGAGAAGAAGCGGGGGTTCCGCATCTCAAAGCGGTAAAGCTTTCGGAAGGCCTCGACGGTGGCCTCCAGATGATCCCGCCAGCGGGGGAGGTCGGCGAAGTGGCAGCTCACCAGCGTCGCCCGACCGTCGGCCACCAGGAGGTAGCTGTAGCCGCGGGGGGCCAGGCGCTGGGAGAGGATGCAGGCCGTAAGGTCTTCTAGGTCCGTCTCGAAGAGGTAGCCCACGCAGATGCCGTCGGCGTAGCGCGGGCCGGTGGCCACGATCGCCGGGCCCTCCACCCGATCGAGCTTGGTGTGGAAACGGAACCGCACCCCGGCCTCCCGGGCCTGGGCGTAGAGCCCGCGGTCGAGGCTCCCCTCCCCACCCCCGCGGCGCACCAGATAGAAGAGGGGCTCTCGGGTCCTGATGTCGTACTTCCGGTCCCAGGCGTCGTAGAAGTCCGCTGAGTCGCGCGGTTGCACGGCGAAGTTGATCGCAAGCCCCATCGTCCGGAGATCCTCCAAGACGTCGAGCTCGCGGGACCAGTTCTCTAAGCCTTGAAAGTCGCCGTGGAAGCGGGTGCCCACCGTCGGCCCCTTCTCGTAGACGGTGACGGGGACGCCTGCGCGGGCCAGCGTGAGGGCCGCCACAAGCCCCGCCGGTCCGGCCCCCACGACCGAAACTCCTTCGTACCCCCGTCGGCTCATCTCCTTCCTCTCGGCCCCCTTTGCGCTCAAGGCCCGCTCCCGTCGGGCTCGGCGGCGGAGGCAGAAGGAGAGGCAGGTGCAACCATCCGTTCCGGGCGGGCCAGCCACGCCCCCAGGAGCAGGCTCAGCCCGATCACGACGGCGAGGAACGCCCACTCCTCGGAGGACCTTGACCGGTCCAGCTCCATGAGCGCGTCCGTGGGCTCCCTGGGCTCTTGGGTGAGGGAGCTTACCGCGGCGGCCACCGTCACCGAGAAGGTGGCCTTCTCCCCGTTGGCCCCGACGGCCACCAACAAATAGGTCCCCGGCGGGAGATCCGGCGGGAGGGCCACGCTCGTCTTGAACCCGCCGTCCTCGTCCCCCCGGACCTGACCCAGGCGGAACTTGCCCTTTACGCCCTCCAAGAAGAGGGCGATCGGGCCGTTAGGGTTGATGTCCGCGCCCTCCACGAAGAGCGTCTCCCCCGGGGCCACGGTGGTAGGATAGGCGCTCACCTCCGCGCCCTCGTGGGCCCGTCCCGGAAGCCCCACCGCAAGCCCGATCCCCACCGCCACCGTCAGCAACGCTGTGATCCAACCGACGTGAACCCAACTGCTCTGTGGTCGCATGGTCTCAACCTCCCATCCCTTGCCCTTGGATGTGGCTCACCGGCGGGGTGAGGGCCACGTACACGCTCAACCCGACCAAAAAGAGCAACAGCACCACGCCGAGCGTGACGGTTACGGGTCGCTTTCGGGGTGCCAGATAGGGGCTGCGGTCGAGGAAGGGCACCAACGCCAGCAGCAGGAAGAGCACAAGCGGTGGCCAGAGCAGCCCGGCGGTCCCCACCCAGTTCTCGAAGGCGTAGAGCCACAGGAACAACCACGGGGGCTTCGTCACCTCGGCGCCCGGAACCGGGGGATAGCCCAGCGGCGCGGGCCAGAGGAGCGCCAGCACCCCCGCTAAGGCCAGCAGCCATAGCCCGTAGCCCACCATGCGCCGCAGGTGCGCGGAGAAGCGGCCCGTCCCTTCCTTGCCCCAGGTGCCCGCCCGAGCGTTCAGGGTGGGCAGCGGCGAGATCCCGTGGTACTTGACCAGCATCAGATGAATCGCGATCAAGATGAGGAAGAGCGCCGGGAGCACCGCGATGTGGACGGCGTAGAGGCGGGTGAGCATCGGCACGCTCAGGGTAAAACTTGGGGAGAACCAGCTCCCGATCCCGCCCAGAAGCTCCGAGAAGGCCATGTTGTGGAGCATCGCCTCGTAGGCCTCTTGGTCCCACTTGAGGACCGTGCCGGTGAAGACGAAGCCGATGGTGATCGCCAAAAGCGCCAAGCCGACCAGCCAGTTGGCCTCCCGGGGCCGCTTGTACGCCCCCGCAAAGAAGATCCGTAGAAGGTGGAGGAGAACGGTGACGACCACCAAGTTGGCCGTCCAGTAGTGGATGCTGCGGACGAGGTCCCCGAACGTCGTCTGCTCGACGAGGTAGACGACGCTGTCGTGGGCTTGGCTGGGGTCGGGGTTGTAGAACTGCGTAAGATAAATGCCTGTGGCGATCAAGATGAGGAAGCCAAAGAGGGTGATCCCGCCTAACATATATCCCAGCGTGTTGGCGTGGGCGGGGACGGGGTACCTCAGGGCGCTCAACCCCAGGCGCTCGTCGAGCGCCTCCCAGAGGCGTCGCCGTCGGCTTTGCATGACCGTCTTCTGTGCTTCCATGCGTCCCTCCTTCGCCCGCCTTTCGCCCGCCATTATCCCACCCCCCGTGGGGTGGGATCAATGATCTGCGTCATGTTCCCCCCGGAAGACGTCCAGCAAGGTCACCCAGCCCGTCTCCGGCCCAGCGGGCACCGGAGGAGGCAGCGGTTCCACTCCTCGTGGTGGGCCTCGTCGAGGAGCCCGATCTCGCGGAAGACGCGGGCCACCTCCCAGAGGTCGCCCACCGCATAGGAGATCCCGTCGAGGTCTTGAGGGTCGGCGGGCTTCCCCCGCCCGTTGACCCAGACGGTCGTCCAGCCCCTCTGCGCGGCGGGGAGGAGGTTGGCCCGCACGTCGTCGAGCATCACGATCTCCGGGTCGGAAGCGCCCAGCTCGGCGACCACCCGCTCGTAGACGAGGGGGTCGGGCTTGCCCCTATAACCCGAGAACTCGACCGCGAAGACCCGACAGAAGCGATCCGCGACGCCCAGGACGTCTAACACCCGCCGGGCGTAGGCCTCCGGCGCGTTGGTGAAGATGCACCTCTGCGCGTCGATGCAGTCCAACAAACACCCCAGCTCGGGGTCGGGCTGCAGATACTCCTCGATGGGCAGGTCGTGGACCTTGGCCAAAAATCCCCCGATGTCCACGTGGTGATGCAGGGCGAGCCCCCGCGTGGTCGAGCCGTAGCGCTTGCCGTACTCGCGCCGCAGGGCCTCGGCTTGTTCGAGGGAGATGCCCAGCTCCTCGGCGATGCACTGCGTAAAGCGGCGGCTGAGGGCCTCCATGAGCCCCGCCGCCGGGGGATAGAGCGTGTCGTCCAAGTCGAAGAGCGCGTAGCGGATCATCCCCTGCCCTCCAAGGAGACGGTCTCGCCGTAGCGGGGCCGGTGGGTCGCCCAGCCCAGCTCCTTCCGAATGCGCTCCTCCAGCGCTTGGGAGGCGTGCGGCTCCCCGTGGACGAGGAACGTCTGTTCGGGAGGCCGCTCGAACCCGGAGAGCCAGCGCATCAGCTCCCGGGCGTCTCCGTGGGCGGAGAGGCCGTCGATCTGGGCGATCTCCGCCCGCACCGGGACGGTCATCCCGTGAATTCTGATCTCGTCGGCTCCCTCGAGGAGCCTGCGGCCCCGGGTGCCTTGGGCCTGGTAGCCCACGAAGAGCACGGTGTTCTTGGGGTCGGGCAGGCGGTGCTTCAGGTGGTGGAGGATCCGACCGCCGGTGCACATCCCGCTCGCGGAGAGGATCACAAGAGGCCCCGGCGCGTCGTTGAGCCGCTTCGACTCGGGGACCGTCCGCGTAAAGCGCGTGTCGCGGCAGCGCAGCGGGCAGGCTTCGTCGTCCATCAGCAGGTTGACGTTGAGGTTGAGCTCATCTCCGAAGCGGCAGTAGATCGCCGTCGCGTCGATGGCCATCGGGCTGTCCACGTAGATGGGCACCTCGGGGATGCGCTTTTGGTCTTGGAGCTTTCGCAGGTAGTAGAGGACGTGCTGGGTGCGGCCCACGGCGAAGCTCGGGATGAGAAGCGCCCCGCCGCGCTCGACAGCGGCGTTCACCACGGGGGCCAGCTGATCTTCGATGGGGTCCTCGCCGTGCTCCCGATCGCCGTACGTCGACTCGACCAGCAGATAGTCGGCCCGCGTCACCGTCGCTGGGGATTTCATCACTTCCTGATCGTAGCGGCCCAGGTCCCCGGAGAAGACGATCTTTTTATTATCAAGCTCGCACTCTACGATCGCGGAGCCCAGGATGTGGCCCGCCGGGCGCATCGTGACCGTGAGGTGTTTGTCTACGGCGAAGGGCTCCGCGAGCTTCACGGGCCGTAAGAGCTTTAGGGACTCGAGCGCTTGGTCGTAGGTGTACAGCGGAAGCGCGGGCTTGTGGCGGGAGTAGCCCTTGCGGTTGGCGTAGCCCGCGTGCTCCTCCTGCAGGTATCCCGAGTCGGGCAAAAGCAGCTCGAGCAGCGCGCAGGTGGCCTCCGAGGCGTAGACCGGCCCGGAGTAGCCCCTCTTCGCAAGCCGCGGGAGGTACCCCGAGTGGTCGAGGTGCCCGTGGGTCAGCACCACGGCGTCCAGCTCCGCGGGGGCGATGGGAAGCTGTTCCCAGTTGAGCTGCTCCAGCTCGTCCGGTCCCTGGAAGAGCCCGCAGTCGATGAGATAGTTTTTGCCGCCCGCCGAGAGCCAATACTTGGAGCCCGTGACCGTCCCGGCGGCGCCGAGGAACGTCAAGTCTACGCCCATGCCCTTTCGATCCTTTCGTTCTCTGTGGAGGTGGATCGCACGTAGGGCTCACTCCTCCACGATGAGCTTGCCCCGCAGCATGTTCATCTGGCAGTGGAACTCGTACTCCCCCGGCTTCTCCGGCAGAAGCTCCAGGGTGACGGTCTCAAAGGGCGGAAGCTTCAGCGACTGGGCGAAGTCCGGGAAGACGACCGTCTCGCTGCACGACGCCTCCTCCTCGCGGTAGAAGTGGAGTTTCACGGGCTTTCCGGCCTGGACGACGATGACGTCGGGGTCGTAGCCCCCCTTGACCCGAATGCGAACTTCTTGAGCGCCGCCCGCCTCCGCGGCCACGACGCCCTTCTTCTCGTAGATCCAGAAGTACCAGACGATCCAGACGATCGCGAGCAGCCCCAAGACGTTCACCACGATTTGCGCGATCATGTCGTACCTCCTTCCTCGAAGTCGGAGACGATCCGGGGCCGGAACCGCCGCAGGCGGTTGGCGTTCGTCACCACGGTCACGCTGCTAAACGCCATCGCCGCCCCCGCGATGAGGGGGCTCAGCAGCATCCCCGTGAGGGGATAGAAGACCCCCGCGGCCACCGGGATGCCCAGCGTGTTGTAGATGAAGGCTCCCACGAGATTTTGCTTGATGTTGCGCATGGTGGCCTTGGAGATCTCGATGGCGGTGACCACCCCGCGGAGGCTTCCGCCCACGAGCGTGATGTCCGCAGCTTCAATGGCCACGTCCGTCCCCGTCCCGATGGCGAAGCCCACGTCGGCCTGGGCCAGGGCGGGCGCGTCGTTGATCCCGTCGCCGACCATGCCGACCCTGCGGCCCTCGAGCTGCAGCTTCTTCACCTCTGCCGCCTTCTGCTCCGGGAGCACTTCGGCCAGGACCCGGTCGATGTGGACCTGGCGGGCGATCGCCTCGGCGGTGCGGCGGTTGTCCCCGGTGAGCATGACGACCTCCAGCCCCAGCTCCTGGAGCGTCCGAATGGCCGCGACGGAGTCTTCCTTGATCGTGTCGGCCACGGCGATCAGCCCCGCGGCTTGGCCGTCGACGGCCATGTACATCGGGGTCTTGCCCTCGTCGGAGAGGCGCTCCGCCGCCTCGCGGAGGCCGCCGACGTCGATGCCCTCGCGCTTCATGAGTTTTACGTTGCCCAGGAGCACTCTCTTGCCGTCGAGCGTGGCTTCGATCCCGTGGCCGGGGACGGCGTTGAACGTCTCGGGGTCCGCAAGCTCCAGTCCGCGCGCCTGGGCGCCCTGGACGATCGCCTCGGCCAAGGGGTGTTCGCTGGCCCGCTCCGCGCTGGCCGCCAGGCGGAGCACCTCGTCTTCTGTAAAGCCCTCAGCGGCGATCACGTCGGTCAGCTCGGGCTTCCCCTTGGTGACCGTGCCCGTCTTGTCGAGCACGATCGTGTCCAGCTTCGAGGCCTTTTGGAGGGCCTCGCCGTTGCGAATGAGAATCCCGTGTTCGGCGGCCTTGCCCACCCCGACCATGATGCTCATGGGGGTGGCCAGCCCCAGCGCGCAGGGGCAGGCGATGATCAGCGTGGTCACCGCGGTCACCAGGGCGAAGGTCAGCCGCGGCTCCGGCCCGAAATTAAACCATACCAAGAACGCCAGCACCGCGATGATCATCACCGCGGGCACGAAGTAGCCGCTCACCACATCCACCAGCCGGGCGATCGGGGGCTTGGTGCTTTGGGCTTGTTGTACGAGCTGGACGATCTGCGCCAGCGCCGTCTCCTTGCCCACCTTGGTCGCCCGGAACTTGAAGGACCCCGTCTTGTTGATCGTCCCGCCGATCACCTCATCCCCGGGATTTTTTTCCACGGGGATCGGCTCCCCGGTGATCATCGACTCGTCCACCGCGGAGGAGCCCTCGATCACCACGCCGTCTACAGGCACCTTCTCGCCGGGGCGGACCACCACCACGTCGCCCACGAGCACCTCTTCCACGGGGATGTCCATCTCCTGCCCGTCGCGCACCACGCGGGCCGTCTTGGCTTGTAAGTCGAGAAGCTTTTTGATCGCCGCGCTGGTGCGCCCCTTGGCCCGGACCTCGAGCGCTTGGCCCAACACGACCAAGGCGATGACCACGGCGGCCACGTCGAAGAAGGGCTCCGCCGTCCCCTCGGGGAACACTTGAGGGAAGGCGATCGCGACCGTCGAATAGGCCCACGCCGCGCCGGTGCCCAGCGCGATCAGCGTGTTCATGTCCGCGCTGTGGTGCTTGAACGCCGCCCAAGCGCCCGTGAAGAAGCGCTGACCCGACCACAACAACACGGGCAGCGTCAGCAGCGCGTCGAAGGCCCAGATGAGCCGGATCGTGCTCCGGGGAAGATCCCTCAAGAAGGGCACGAACTCGGGATAGGCCGTAAGGAGCACCGGGACGGAGACGACGGCGGCGAAGAGGAAGCGGCGCATGAGCAGGCGGTACTCCCGCTCGCGGGCGGCGGCCTCCTGATCGGGCGGCTCCTCCTCCTCCAGGCGGTGGACCGTTTTGTAGCCCGTAGATTCGATCGCTTCCTTGATCGCCGGAAAACTCACCATCCCGGGGACGTAGCGGATGACCGCCGTCTCCGTTCCGGGGCTCACCGTGGCCTCCAAGACGCCGGGGACCTTCCGCAGGGCCTCCTCGATGAAGCCCACACAGGAGGCGCAGCGAAGCCCCTCGATGCGCACCCGCATCTCGGCGGCCCCCACGTCGTAGCCCGCCTTCTTGAGCGCCTGGACGGCGTCCTCGACGCTCGCCTCCTTGGGATCGTAGGTGACGTGCGCGATCCCCAGCGAGAAGTTGACGTGGGCCCTCTCCACGCCGGGGACCTCCCGCAGGGTGCGCTCGACGGTCACCACGCAGCTGGTGCAGTCCAAGCCCGCCAGGGGGAGCTCGGCGTGCACCGGCTCCGTGCTCTCGACGTCCACGCCCGTGGTCGCCGAGCGGGCGGGCTCCGGCTTGACATAAAACTCGGGCTTCTCGACGAACTCCTTCTCGCAGTCCTTGGAGCAGAAGGAGTACGTCTGCCCCTCGTAGACGTGGGAGGCGACGGCCTCTTCCTCGTCGATCTCCATCCCGCAGACGGGGTCTTTGACCTTGGCCATGGGCTTCTTCTTCCTTCAGGAAGCTTCCCCTTTCCCTTCCCTCCTGGGGTGGGATTAGGGGGCCGTCCCCCGTGCCCGGCCCCAACCGAGCGCTTCGGTTACCTCCCCTCGACGGCAGACTCCGGCTCCGAGTTCGAGTTCGAGTCCGAGTCCGACGGCAGGACGCGACCGCGAAGCTCGACGGTAACCTCCGGCCGCTCGGGGTCGTTGCTCCTTAGGAAGATGATCCGGTAGATGTCCTCCTCGTTGAGCCCTTCGGCCCGCATCGCTTGGGGGTCGAAGGTGACGCGCAACGGAGTCGTCTCGCCGGGGAGGAGCGTCGTCTTGCCGACCTCGGCGGTGGTGCACCCACACGAGGTGCTCACGCGGGTGATCTCCAACGGGCTTCCCCCGGCGTTTCGCACACGGTACTCCACGACCGCCTTCTCGGTGGGGGAGATCTCTCCGAACTCGATGAGCTCCGGCGTGACCTCGATGCGCGGAGGGCCTGCCGCCGGTGGGCCCGCCAGACGCAAATACCCCAGGCCCGCAGTCGTCCCCAGGGCCAGGAGGACCCCGATGATCAGGAGGGGCAGGCTCACTCCGCCTCGGCTCAAGAAGGCCGCCCGGCGGCGGATCGCGTGCATCTCCGTATTCTGACCTTGGTCCTTGTCCCTCGATTCCCCGTTCATCACCTTGGCATTCCCTCCCCGATTGTCGTGTAGCCTTCGGTCTGCCCACGGGAGTCAGTCCGTTTGCACCAGATCGATCAAGATGTCCACGTAGGGACGGGTGGGGACGTTCGTGTGAACCCGCACCACGCGGGTGACCGGTCCGCGTAGCTCCTCGTGTACCGTGGGGTCGTAGTAGACCTTAAGGGTCGCCTCCTCGCCCGGGTTCAGCCGGGCCGACCACTCGGGCCGCGGACCGTGGCCGCGCATCCCGAGTCGAGGGCCTTCCACGCCGTCCACGATCAAAGCGACCTCCGTGCACATACAGGAAGTCTCCATGTCGGTGATGACCAGCACCCCGTCCCCGGGATTGCGCACGGTGAAGAAGGTGGTCACCGTCCCCCCTTGGACGCTCACCTCCCCGAGATCCCTAAGCAGCGGGGCCACCACGATCGCCGGCATGCCGCCGCCGAGGCCCCGGTCTACCTCCCTCCCCGTGGACGCCAGCCCGGACACCCTCTCGGCCCGCAAGGAATACAGCGAGTACCCGATGCCGATCCCCACGACCACGGCGAGGATCAGGGCGATCCCCACGGTTCGCCCCTTAGGGGACCGCCCCTCTCCGGTCCCCTCGGACGCGCCGTCCGGGGGCGGCGTCGAGAGAGCTCCCTCGGTCGGTTCCTTCTCCGGCGTCAGAGCATCGTTCCATCGTTCCTGCGGGTTCATGAGTTCCTTTCCTCCCTTCCTCTCGCTTCCGAATGGCTTCGTCCGGCAGAGCAGGCCGCTCACCTGCCGGCTTCGCGGGCTCCTGTTTCCTCGTCCCGGCCACGCATAAGCGTACCCTGCACCCGGGGGGCGTCGTCCATGACCTCCCTCAACCTCCTCTGGTCGGAAGCTGATCGGCCATCGTCCGCCATCGGAGCCGGAGCCGGGGTCGAAGCAGCTGCGGACACAGGGAGGGGCTTGAGGACCCAGAGCAGCGCGGGTAGGAGCACCAAATCCCCTACGAGCGCGAAGAGCATCGTGAGCCCGACGAGCAACCCCATATACACCGTTCCCTTGAAGCTGCCCAGCAACAGCACGCTGAAGCCGGCCAGCAGGATCACGGACGTGAACACGATCGCCTGGCCGACCGTCCGGGCCGTCTGCGTGAGCGCCCGGCGATAGTCGCCCGTCACGTTCAGTTCGCGTCGGAAGCGGGTCAAGAAGTGGATCGTGTCGTCCACGGCGATCCCTAAAGCCATCCCCGCGACCGTGGACGTCGCCGCGTCCAGGGGGATGGAGAGCAGGCCCATGGTCGCAAACATCAGCAGGATCGGCAGCCCGTTGGGGATCAAGCTGAGCAGCCCCAACTTCCAGGAGCGCAACAGGGCGATCATAAGCAAGGTGATCAGGGCCAAAGCCAACCCCAAGCTCCGGACCTGGCTGAGGGTGAGCTTCTTGAGCATCGCCTCGACCAGGACCACTGCACCGGTTGCCTGCACGGGCCGAGGGAAGTCCAACGTCTCGGCGCGCTCGAGGATGCGTCGGTTGAGCTCGGTGTACTCCCGGCTGGAGAGGGCATCCAGCAGCAGGGTGAGTCGTCCGGCGCTGTAGTCGCCGCTTACGATCTCGCGCAGCTCGCGTCCCCCGGAGAACTCGTAGAGCAACAACGCCTGCGCGACGTCGCGGGCCGTGTCCGGGATCGTGTAGTACCGGGGATCTCCCCCGCGGAGCGCCCGGTGGATCTCTTTGACGTAGTCGACCACGGAGATCGCCTTGCGCACGCCCGGCTGTTGGAGCGCAAACGCACTGAGTTCCTCGATCCGGCGGAGCATCTCGGGGGAGCGGAGCGCGTCCCGTTCGCCCTCGACGATGAGCTCGAGGTTGTACAGCCCGGTGAGGTTCTCCTCGATGAAGCGATAGCTCTGCTGGAGGGGGTGGTCGTCGCGCAGCCACTCCAGGCCCAGCGTCTCGGCTTCCAAGCGGGAGATCCCGTACAGGCCGAAGACGAGCACGATCCCGGCCCCCAGGAGCACGGCGCGCGGGTGGGCCAGGGTCGTTCGGGTCAGCCCCTCCAAGGCCCGAGCGAACGTGCCCTGAGACCGTCGCCGGGCCGTCCCGTGCGGCGGGCGGAAAAACGAGACGGCTGCGGGCAGCACGAGCACCGTGAGCACGAACGCAAGCCCGATGCCCACCGCGGCAAAGAGCCCCGTCAGCCGCACCACGGGGATATCGCTGCTCAAGAACGAGATGAACCCGGCTCCGGTCGTCAGCGTCGTGAACAGACAGGGGCGGAGCATCTTTCGTAGGGTCTGACGGAGGGCCTCCCGCTGCGGCCGCCCCCGGGCGAGCTCCTCGTAGTAGTGGACCAAGATGTGTACCGCATCCGCAATCCCGATGGCGAGGATGATCGTGGGCAGGATGCTCAGCATCATGCTGTACTTAAGACCCAGGCCGGCGTACAGCCCGAAGGTCCAAGCCAGCGCCAGCGAGACGGACACGAACGCCAGGGCGGCCAGCGACGGTCGGCGGAAGACCCCCCACAATACGAGGAAGATGGCCCCGACGGTCAAGGGGATGAACGTCCGGATATCCCGCTCGGAAGCCTGCATGATCTCGACGTCGAGGACGGGATAGCCCCCGATGTAGAAGGACTTGCCCGTTCGGACCTCCAGCGTGCGCAGGAGGTCCTTGAGGGCCCCCACCAGAGCGGCCTCCTCGTCCATGGAGGCGATCCGGTCGAGTTCGGCGACGACCGCGGTCGTCGTCCCGTCCTCGGAGATCAGCAGCCCGCGGTAGAGGGGGCGCGAGAGGGCCCGTTGCCGGACGACGTCGGGATCGAGGCGCTCCGGATCGGGGACGAGGGGTTCGACGATGAGCGCCTGCTCTTCCCCCCGGACGTGCTCGACGTTCGTGAGGCTGGTCACCTCCCGCACGTAGGGGAGCTCCGCAAGACGGGCGGTGAGCTCCGCGAGGAACGCCAGCCCCTCCCGGGTGAAGAGGGTCTCGTCTCGATAGGCCACCACGATGAACATGTCGTTCTCAAACCGCCGCTGGAACTCCCGATAGAAGCGATACGCCGGGTCGTCCGGGGGGAACCAAGCATCGTAGGTGTCCTGGGACTCCAATCGACTGAGAGACAGGAGCGCCGGAACGGTGAGCAGCAAAGCCGCCCCCAGCACGAGCCCACGATGGCGCAGCAGGCCGTCCAGCCACCCCATGGGGGAACTATACGCTCCGCAGGTATTTCAGCGTCTCCATCAGTTCTTCAACGGCCTCCTCGCCGTGGCCCTCCTCGATGGCCAGTCGCACGCAGTGTTTCATGTGGGCTTCGCTTACGGTGTGGGCCAGCTTGGTCAGCAGCCCCTGCACCGCGGCGATCTGCTTTAAGATGTCGATGCAGTATCGCTCTTCCTCGATCATCCGCTCGATGCCCTGGGTGTGGCCGATGACGGTGCGGACGAGCCGCTGGGCGTGGCGCTTCGCCTCCGGGTGGGCCGCCAGGCTCCCCTGCTGTAACAACACCAGTAGTTCTTCGGTCATCCTCTCCTCTCCTCTCTTCTCTTCTTCGTTGTGGTTGCGAGGGCAAGGGCGATCGACGGTCGTCCGCTCTGCCCTCTAGCGGCCCGCTCCGGCCGCCGGGACCGGGACGGAGTCGGGGCGCGGCTCCCCGCGCGAGGGGCCGGGCGGTCCCTGGACGACCGGGGGGCGGAACCGCCGCAGCCTCAGGGCGTTCGTCACCACGGAGACGGAGCTGGTGGCCATCGCCGCCGCGGCGAGGATGGGGTTGAGCAACAGGCCCGTGAACGGGTAGAGCACCCCGGCGGCCACAGGGATGAGCGCCGTGTTGTAGAAGAAGGCCCAGAAGAGGTTCTGCTTGATGTTGCGGATCGTGGCCCGGGAGAGGGCGATGGCGGTCACCACCCCGCGCACGTCGCCCGAGATCAGGATGACCTCGGCCGTCTCGATGGCGATGTCCGTCCCCGTCCCCAGGGCGATCCCCACGTCGGCCTGGGCCAGCGCGGGCGCGTCGTTGATCCCGTCGCCCACCATGGCCACCACCCGGCCCTCCTGCTGGAGGCGCTTGACCTCCTTGGCCTTGTCCTGGGGGAGCACCTCGGCCAGCACCCGATCGATCCCCACCTGGCGGGCGATCGCCTCGGCGGTGCGCCGGTTGTCGCCCGTGATCATCGCCACCTCGATGCCCAACCGGTGCAGCGCCTCGATCGCCTCTCGGGAGCCCTCCTTGAGGGTGTCGGCCACGGCCAGCACCCCGGCTGCCCGGCCGTCGACGGCCACGATCATGGGGGTCTTGCCCTCGTCGGCCAGTCGCTCCAGTTGGGCCTGCAAGGCGCGCACGTCGACGCCCTCCCGTTCCATGAGCCGCCGGTTGCCCAACAGCACCCGGTGCCCCTCGACCGTGGCCTCGATGCCGTGGCCCGGGATCGCCTGGAAGCCCTCCGGCTCGGCCAAGTCCAACCCCCGCTCCTCGGCGCCTCGGACGATCGCCTCCCCCAGGGGGTGCTCGCTCCGCCGCTCCGCGGCCGCCGCCAGTCGGAGCACCTCGGCCTCCGTGAAGCCCTCCGCGGGGAGGATGTCCGTCAGTTGGGGCTCTCCGCGGGTGAGCGTCCCCGTCTTGTCGAAGACGATGGTCTGTATCTTGCCCGCCCGCTCGAGCGCCTCGCTGCTGCGAATCAAGATGCCGTGCTCGGCCCCCTTGCCCATCCCCACCATGATGGACGTCGGAGTGGCCAGCCCCAGCGCGCAGGGGCAGGCAATGATCAGCACCGACACGGCGTTGAGCAGCGCATAGGTCAAAGCGGGGTGCGGCCCGAAGAAGTACCACACGACGAACGTCCCCAAGGCGATGAGCATCACCGCCGGGACGAAGACGCCCGTCACCTTGTCGACCAGGCGCTGGATGGGGGCCTTCGAGCCCTGGGCCTCCTCGACCAGCTTGATGATCTGGCTCAGGAAGGTGTCCTTGCCCACTCGGGTCGCCTTGAAGGTAAAGGTCCCCGTCTTGTTGATCGTCGCCCCGATCACCTCGTCGCCGGGGCCCTTCTCCACGGGGATCGACTCGCCCGTGACCATCGACTCGTCCACCGCGGAGGAGCCCTCGATCACCACGCCGTCTACAGGCACCTTCTCGCCGGGGCGCACCACCACGATGTCGCCGACCTGGACCTCCTCGACGGGGATCTCGATCTCGCGCCCGTCGCGGACCACGCGGGCCGTCTTGGCTTGGAGCCCCATGAGCTTGCGGATGGCCTCCGAGGTGCGTCCCTTGGCCACGGCCTCGAGATACCGCCCCACCAGGATGAGGGTGATGATGATCGTCGAGGTGTCAAAGTACACTTCCCGGGCGATCCCCTGGGCCTCGAAGAACCGGGGGAACAAGATGAGGAGCACGCTGTAGAGGTAGGCCGCGGAGGTGCCGACGGCGATCAGCGTGTTCATGTCCGCGGACTTGTGCTTTAAGGCCGCCCAGGTCCCCTTGTAGAACTGCCAGCCGACCCAGAACTGCACCGGGGTGGTCAGCGCCCAGAGCACGTAGAAGTTCTGCAGGATCTCCGGCACCCAGGGGAAGAGCTTGGGGTAGCTGCCGAAGAAGACGGGGACGCTGATGATCGCACCGACGGCGATCTTAAGGCGGAGCTTCTTGAGATGGGCCTCGTGTTCCCGCCTCTGGCGCTCCAGCGCGTCCTCGCCCCGCTCCTCCTCGGCGAGCTGGGCCTCGTAGCCCGCGTCCCGGACGGCCTGGAGGTAGTCCTGCGGCGAGGCCACCCCGGGGAGGTACTCGATCTGGGCCGTCTCCGCGGCGAAGTTGACCGCGGCCTTCAAGGTTCCCGGGACCTCGCGAAGCGCCCGCTCGACCCGGGCCACGCACGAAGCGCACGTCATCCCCTTTACCCGCAGGGTGAGCGCCTCGGTGGGGACCTCATAGCCGGCCTCGCGGACGGCCTCCACCAGCGCTTCCGGGGAGCCCGCCTCCGGGTTGAGCACCACGGACGCGCGCTCCGCGGCGAAGTTCACCTGGGCCTCCCGGACGCCGGGCGCGCCTTGGAGCGCCCGCTCGACCCGGGCCACGCACGAAGCGCACGTCATCCCGCGGATGGGGAGCTCCAGACGCGTGTCCGCGGAGCTTTGCTCCCGTTTCTCCGTCGCCGTCCTCGCCTGTGCCTGCGATCTCTGCACCGAACAGCACCTCCATCGTTGGGAGATTCTTTCTTTGCCTTCCTTCTTTGTTCTCTCTATTCCACGCCCGTTCCGCACCCGCGGGCTTCAGCCTCGAGAGGGCTCGGTTCGGATCGCTCCGAACCGGAGGTCCTCGCCGGTGGGCAGCGGACCCTCTACCATCTGCCCCGTCTCGGGGTCGAGATAGAGGTTGTGCCCTACCCCCTCGCCGCTCTGGCGGCTCAGCTCGTCCGTGGGATCGTAGACCCCCTTGTCCACCACCAGCAAGCCCGATGGGTTGATCGTCATGTAGTAGAAGGGCACGGGCCGAGGAGCGGGAGCCCGCAACACCCGCCCGTCCCGCGCGAAGACCGACCCGTGACAGGGGCAATGGGCATGGACCTGGGGGTACTCGTCGTCCGGCGGGCCGTACGGCTGATAGGCGCACCCCAGGTGGGTGCAGATGTCCGAGACGGCCTGAAAGCCATAGGGCGTGCGGAAGATGAACACGGCCTGGGATTCGATCAGCCGCACGTCCCCGACGTTGTAGTCCTCCGGTCGCCCGGCGGTAAACGCTTGAGAGGGCTCAAAGTTCACCTTCGGCAGGATGTAGGCGCCGATGCTGCTGACCGCTCCTCCCGCCGTGAGGACCAGCGAGCCCAGGCCCAAGCGAGCCAGGAACTTCCGCCGGCTCAGTCGACGCGCCTCCGGCGAGAGTTCCCACCGCTCCTCCTCGGGCCGTTTCTTCCGCGCTTTCACGAGAGATCCCTCCCCTTTCCTCGGGCTCTTCCCACCCCCGGTGGGGTGGGAAAGGCGATCCTACGATACCACGACCGACCCGGGTTGTCAAGGGCGGGAACGGATCCGGCATCCGTCAGCTCCCTTGTCGAAGGTGCGGATCGAGCAGATCGCGCAGCCCGTCCCCCAAGAAGTTACAGGCGAGCACCACCAAGAAGAGGGCCAACCCGGGAAAGAGCATCAGGTGGGGAGCCTGCCAGAGGAAGGCCCGCGCGTCGTTGAGCATGCGTCCCCACTCCGGGGTGGGAGCCTGCGCGCCGACGCCGAGGAAGGAGAGCGCCGAGATGGCCAACAGCAGGTTGCCCAGATCGAGGCTGGCCAGCACCACGACCGTCGGGAGCACATGGGGCAGGATGTGCCGTCGCGCCACCCAGAGGCGAGGGGCGCCCAAGGCGCGGGCGGCTTCGACGAACTCCCGTTCCCGCAGGCTGAGCACCAACCCCCGCACCACCCGAGCGTACGAAGCCCAGCTTACGGCCGCGATTCCGATCAGCACGTTGCCCAAGCTGGGCCCCAGCATTCCGACGATCGCCAACGCCAAGATCAGTCCGGGGAAGGCGAGCAGGACGTCCACAATCCGCATCAGAAAGGCGTCCACGCGCCCTCCCACGAGTCCGGCCCCCAAGCCGACCGCCGTGCCCACCGTAAGGATGAGGACCAAGGCCGCCAAGCCCGCCCCCAGGGTGTAGCGGGCGCCGTAGAGCAAGCGGGCGAGCAGATCCCTCCCCAGCTGGTCGGTGCCCAAGGGGTGCTCCCGGCTCGGCGGCTCGAAGCGCCGGAGGAAGTCGGTCTCGAGGGGATCCCGGTCCGTCAGCCACGGGGCGAACAGGGCCGCGGCGCCGATGCCCCCAAGGAGGAGGAGCCCCACCCAGGCCAGCCGATCCCTCCGAAGCCGTCTCCACACGCCCTATCCCTCCACTCGGATCCGCGGGTCCAGCAAGACGTAGAAGAGGTCGACGGCCAGGTTGGCCAGCGCGAAGGCGAGGGACAGGAGCAGCACAAAGGCCTGGACAACGGGAAAGTCTCGGTTCAGGATCGCCTCGACGGCGAGCTGGCCAATCCCCGGCCAAGCGAAGATCGTCTCGACCACGACGGTGCCGCCCAACAAGTGGGCCAGCGTCATCCCGAAGAGGGTGACCACGGGGATGAGGGCCGTCCGCAGCCCGTGGCGCAGGATCACCCGCCGCTCGGAGGCCCCTTTGGCCCGCGCGGTCCGGATGTAGTCTTCCCGCAGCGCATCGCAGAGGTTCGCCCGGATCAGGCGCATGTAGACGGGGGCCAAGCTCAACGCAAGGGTGATCGCAGGGAGCACCAGGTGGGCCAGCGACCCCCGGCCCAGGACGGGAAACCAACCCAATTGGACGGCGAAGGCGTAGATGAGCAGAAGTCCAAGCCAAAAGCTGGGCATGGACGCCCCTACCAGCGCGAGCAGACGGCTCGCGTGGTCGAGGAGGGTGTCCCGATAGACGGCGGCGAGGATGCCCAAGGGCACCGACCACAGCAGGGCCAGGACCAACGCCGCCGCGGCCAGCTCCACCGTCGCCCCCAAGCGCCCGAGGAGCAGCTCGGCGACGGGTTGCCCCGTCCGGAAAGAGACCCCGAAATCCAAGCGCACGGCGCCCCTCAACCACCTCCAATACTGCACGGGAAGGGGCTGATCCAGCCCCAGCTCCGCCCGCATCTTCTCGACGGTCGTCTGGGTGAGCAGCGCCCCCTGGTTGCGTAGGAGGATCTGGGCCGGGTCGCCGGGGGCCAGGTGCAGGAGGGCGAAGCTCAGTACCGTGATGGCGAACAAGACGACCCCCAGCTGCACCAGACGCGAGGCGAGATAGCGCAACACGCCGTTCGCCCTCCTGCCCCTCCGGACTGTCCCTCGTCCCCCGGAGCCTCACGCAAGCCTTGCGCGCTTTGCGTTTGCCGCCCGGGTTACTTGCCCATCCCCGTCCAGCGCTGGTGGACGGCCGCCGGGTGGACGACCACCCCCTGGACCTCATCGCGGGCGGCGATCAGGTTCGGGATGTAGGCGATCGGGCCCACCCCCGTGAACTCGTCGACCAGGATCTGGGCGGCCCGGACGGCGGCCTCTACGACCTCGGCCCGGTCCTCGGCGGAGACCATGCGCATGACCTCTTGCTCGAACGCCTCGTTGATCCAGAAGCGCTGGTAGAGGATGGCCTCCCCCTCGGTGTTGCAGGAGCAGAAGAGCCCGAAGGGGATGAACGAGGGGTCGGGCATGTTCCAGCTGCCCGATTCGATGACCATGTGGAGCTCCCCGGTGTCGACGTAGTCGTAGTAGGCCCCGATGTCGTCGAACTCGACGAGGCGCACCCGGATGCCCTGGTCCTCGAGCATCGCCTGGAGGACCTCCGGCAGGGGCTTGATGATGCTGGCGGGCGGGAAGCCCGACACCAGCGTCAGGGCGAGCGGCTCGCCGTCCTTCTCCCAGAAGCCGTCGGCTCCGCGGGTGTAGCCCGCCTCCGTGAGCAGCTCGGCCACGCGCTCCGGGGAGAACGAGAAGCCCTCTACCCCGGCGTCGACTTCGGGGAGCACGGCGGGCGGCGTGAGGGTCTTGGCCACCTCGGCGAAGCCCGAGTAGATCTGCTCGACGATCGTCTCCCGGTCGATCGCGTAGTTGACGGCCTTGCGCACCCGAGGGTCGGTGAGGGTATCATAGGGTGGGACTTGGTCCTTGGTGGCGAAGTAGAGCGCGTAGTAAGCGTTCGCAGGGGCTTGATAGACGGTGATGCCCGGCTGCTGAGCCAGCGCGGCGGCGTTCTCGCGCGGGACCGGCACGATCAGGTCGACTTGGCCGGCCTGGAGCGCGAGGATACGCGTCGAACCGTCGGGGACGAAGCGGAAGACGAGGCGGTCCACCCGCGGGGCCTCCTCCGCGTTCCAGTAGTCTGCGAAGCGCTCCACGACGAGGACCTCGTTCTGGCGGTACTCCACCAGGCGGAACGGCCCCGTCCCGATGGGGTTGCGCCCCGGGTCGCCCTTGGGTGAGTAGATCGCGTAGCTCGGGTGGGTGAGCGCCTCCACCACCCGGCGGAAGTCCCAGCGGGTCGTGATCTCGATCGTGTACTTGTCCACCACGCGGATGTTCTCCTCGCCCGCGGGGAAGAGGGGCTGGAAGCGCTGCTGTTTGGCCAGCGACCACTTGACGGCTTCGGCGTCCATCTCGTCCCCGTTGTGGAACTTGACCCCCCGGCGCAGGGAGAACCGCCAGGTGTTTTCCCCGACGTACTCCCACGAGGTGGCTAGCCAGGGGATGATCTGGAAGTCCGGGGTGAGACGCACCAGCGTCTCGGTGATGTTCGCGTTCAAGGGGTAAACCCCCAAGGCGGCCGCGTCCCCTTCGAGACGATATTGGTCCTTGGCCACGCCGATGACGAGTTCGGAGGCACCCTGTCCAACGGCCGTCGTCCCGCTCTCCCACCCCAGGGCTCCCAGCAACCCCAGGACCCCTAGGCCCACGACGATCAGGGCACGGCCCCCACGCTGTGCCCACCGGACGACGACATCCCTTGCGGTCGTAGCCATCGTTCTCCCTCCTTGCTTGTTTGCTTGCTTGCTTGCTTGCTCCTTGCTTCCTGCACCGTATGCGCAAGCACCGAACCGGCGTTGGCTCGCCCGGGCCCGGGATGGTACAGATGGTACATAGTACAGCTGGTACAGGTAGCACAGGGCACGAACGAGTATAACGTTGTCCTCCCCGGGAGGCCAAGGGAGATGGCCCGTCGGTGTCCTCTGCTGTACCTTGGGCTGGCCGGAGCGCTGGGGATCGCCTATGGCCGCGAGCTCTCGCCCGTAGTCCCGCCGGTGGCTCTGTGGGCCACAGCGGTCGGGCTCCTGGGGCTTACGGCCGCCCTCTACCTGCGGGGGCATCCGGGATGGTCCGGCGCGCTCCTCGGGCTCGTGGCCGCCGTAGGAGCGCTCGGGTACGTCGAGACCCGCCTCCCCGTGGAGCGGCTCTACCCCCTCTTGGAGGGGATGGCCCGCGTCCGCGGGACGGTCGTGAGCTACCCGACGGAGCGCCCGGACCGAACGAGCTTCCGGCTCCGGCCCGAGGGCCTCCCCGGCCAGCTCCAGATCTTCTATCGGCACCCCCGGGGGGCCTCCAAGGCCGTCGCGTACGGCGACGTCGTCGAGCTGGAGGCCGACTTCGAGGTCCCCTGGACGTTCGAGGACTTCGACTACCGCGCGTACCTCGAGACGCGGGGCGTCTGGGGCGTGGGAACCTTCTGGAGCGGGCGGCAGCTGCGGGTCCTAGAGCGGGAAGGGGGTCACCCCCTGCTGCGGTGGGGCGATCGAGCCCGAAGGGAGCTTTTCGACCTCATCGACCGTCATCTCCCGGAGCAGGAAGGGGGACTGCTCAAAGGGCTTCTCTTCGGGGAGCGGGCCCATCTCTCCCCCGAACAGGAGGCGAGCTTTCGCGACGCGGGGGTGATGCACGTCCTCGCCGTCTCGGGGCTGCACCTCAGCATCCTGCTGGGACTCGGCTGGTGGCTCCTTCGGGCTGCGGGGCTCTCCGCTACGGCCACCTATGGGGTACTCCTGCCGCTGACGCTGCTGTACCTGACGCTGGTGGGCTTCAAGGTGAGCTTGGTCCGGGCGTCGCTGATGCTGGCCTTCGTGGCCCTGGGCTCCGTGCTGGCCGAGCGCGGCCTCATCCTGCGGCGCTGGAGCGATCCCCTCCAGGGGTTGAGCCTCGCAGCCCTGGTGATCTTGGGGACGACGCCCGCCGCGCTCTTCGACGTGAGCTTTCAGCTCAGCTTCGCTGCCACTGCGGGCATCCTGCTCGCGCTCGGGTGGGCGCACCCGCGCCTGCAGCGCCGGTTCCGCAGGCTCCGGGGCGGGAGCGGGAGCGAGGGCGGAGGCGGGGCACGAAGCCCCCTGCCCCTCCCGAAGCGCTTTCTGCTCTGGGTCCTGGAGAAGGGCATCTACCTGGTGGTGATCTCCGGGGCGGCGCAGCTGGCGGTAGCCCCCGTGATCGCCTATCACTTCCAGCGACTCTACGTGGGGGCTTGGGTGGCCAACGGGGTGGTCGTGCCCATGGTGGCCGTCGCCCTCTGGCTGGGGGTGCTCCTCCTGGTGCTGGCCCTCTTCCCGGTCCCGGTTCCGGTCGCCGCCCTCGTGGGGAGGCTCGAAGGGTTGTGGCTCTCCGGGCTTACATATGCGGTGGAGTTCTTCGCCCGGCTCCCCTGGGCCTATGTCCCCGTAGACGGGGAAGCGTGGGCGACAGCTACGGCGCTTTGGCCGCTTCTCTTGCTCCTTGCACTCGATCCGGGGGTGCGTCTTCGTTATTTCGCCTGGGCGATCTCGCGGATCTCGGCGGCGAAGGCCTCCCCTTCCTTGGTGAAGCGCTCGATCGCGCGGCTGGCGACCTTGAGGGGCAGGTCCGAGAGGCGGGCGTAGTCCGTCCCCATCTTGGCGTTGATGTACTCCAGGAGGTCGCCCTCCTGGAGGCCGTGGGTCCGGAGCGACTTGCGCAGCCTGCCCACTTGGGCGTCGGTGGCGGTGCGCACCCCGCCTGCGGGGCCCTCCTCAATCTCGTGCTTGCGATATAAGCTCAGCCCGAACTGATCGCCGAAGGCCCGAAAGCAGCGCTTGAGCGCGTCGGAGACGGCGGCTTTTACCGCCATCTCGTGGGCCTGGGCCGGGTCGGGTTGATTCGAAGAGGAGCCAAACCCCACGTCCTCGTGGACCACGTCCCCCACCCGCACTCGATACTCGCAGAGGTACCCGACGCTGTAGACGCCGTCCGTCTCGTCCTCGTAGACCTTCTCGAGGCGCCGGATCTCCCGCTGCCAGCCCCCGTACCCGAAGATGCGGTTGGCCGTCTCGATGACGTCGTGGACGGGGAGATACTCGAGCTGCTGGCCGCGGAAGCCCACCCGGCGCAGCACCCGGCTCGGGTCGAGGGGTTTCTTGAGTTCCTCGATCTGTCGGAGGGTGAGGGGGCTGCTCGGCGCCTTCGTTAGCTCTTGGGGTTCCTTCGTCCGCGCAGCCGAGGAGAGCAGATCGCCCTTCTCCTTCGCGGTGGCCATCGTTCATCCCTTCTTCCTTCGGCCTTCCGGTTCCGCCCCCTCGAGCCGCTCTCCCGCCCGGACGAGCAGCTCGACGAAGCTTTCGAAGTCCTCGCGGGGCAGGCTCAGCAGTACGTAGCCGTACTGCACGCCCACCTCCTGGGTCTCCGGGTCGAAGGTGACCATGGCGAAGACCTCGCTGGGCAGCACGCTTTCGGCCAGGTCTCGTACGTCCATACCCGGAGTATGCCGTCACAGAAGAGGTCCTGCAACATCTGCAACATGGGATGCAAACGACGCCCTGTAGCGCTACTGCTGCTCCCGCAGCTCCTGATCCAGCTCCTCGAGGAGTTTCCGCACCCGGCGGGTCACCCGCTTGGGGGTCTGGACCTTGACGGTGACGTACTGATCGCCGCGTCCGCGGCCCCGAAGGTGCGGAATCCCCTTGCCGCGGAGCACGAACGTCTCCCCCGACTGCGTCCCCGGCGGGATCTTCAGCTCCTCCTCCCCGAAGAGCGTGGGGACCTTGATGGTGGCCCCCAAGGCGGCCTGCGGGAAGGTGATGGGCACCTCGCAGTAGAGGTCGTCCCCCTGGCGGGTGAAGACGTCGTGGGGCGCAAGCTCTACCACGATGTAGAGGTCCCCCGGCGGGCCCCCGTAGAGTCCCGCGTTCCCCTCGCCCGTGAGCTTCAAGCGGGAGCCCGTGTCCACCCCCGGCGGGACTTTAATCGAGATGCGGCTCTGCTCCCACACCCTCCCCTTGCCGTCGCAGCGGGTGCAGGGCTCCTCGATGATCTCGCCGGTCCCCTCGCAGCGCCCGCAGGTCTGGATGTTGACGAAGCTCCCCAGCATCGTCCGGCGGCGGTACTCGACCTGTCCGGCCCCGTTGCACGTGGGGCAGATCCGGGCGTCCGTGCCGGGCTCACGGCCCGTCCCGCCGCAGCGGTCGCAGGCCACGTAGCGGGGCACCGTCACCTTCACCCGCGTCCCCTGCGCGGCGTCCTCTAGGGTCAGGCGCAGCTTGTACTCGAGGTCCTCGCCGCGGCGGGCGCGGGTGCGTCTGCGGGTCCGGGTCCGGGTGCTCGGGCCCTCCCCGAAGAAGAGGTCGAAGAGGTCCTCCCAGCTCCCGAACCCGAAGAACTCCTCGAAGGTCTCGCGCGCCCGGCGGAAATCGCCCACGTCGAAGTCGAAGCCCTGCTCCGGCCCCACGTGGCCGAAGCGATCGTATTGGGCCCGCTTCTCCGGGTCCGACAAGACCTCGTAGGCCTCGGCGATCTCCTTGAACTTCTCGGCGCTCCCGCCGTCCTTGGCCACGTCGGGGTGGTACTTCTTGGCCAAGCGGCGGTAGGCCCGCTTGATCTCCTCTGGGGATGCGTCGCGCGAGACCCCGAGGATCTCGTAGTAGTCCTTCTTCGCCATCCCTCACTTCTTCTCCTCGTCGTCCTTCTCGTACTCGGCTTCCACGTACCCGCCGGTCTTCGTGGCAGCCTCCTCGGCTTGGGCATCCGAGCCGTCGGGGCTCGCCTCCGTCGACCCCGCCGCGGCGGTGGCCGCCTGCTGCTGTTGCTGATAGATCTGCTGGCCCAGCTCGAACGAGGCCTGGCGCAGCTCCTCCATCGCCCTTCGCAGATCGGCGACGGGCGCTTCCTTCTCGATCAGCTCCTTCAGCTCCTTGAGCTTCTCCTCGATGCTCTGGCGGGTGGCGGCGCTCACCTTGTCGCCGTACTCTCTCAGGCTCTTCTCGGTCATGTACACGAGTTGGTCGGCTTGGTTGCGGGTCTCGATCTCCTCGACCCGGCGGCGGTCCTCCTCCGCGTGCTCCTCCGCCTCCTTGCGCATCCGCTCGATCTCCTCCTCGCTCAGGCGCGAGGTCTCCTTGATGACGATGCTCGCGGACTTGCCCGTCCCCAGGTCCTTGGCCGTGACGTTGAGGATGCCGTCGGCGTCGATGGCGAACTTCACCTCGATCTGGGGCACGCCCCGCGGCGCGGGCGGGATGCCCGTGAGCTGAAACCTCCCTAGGCTCTTGTTGTCCTTGGCGAGCTTGCGCTCCCCCTGGACGATGTGGATGTCCACCGTGGTCTGCCCGTCCTCGGCGGTGGTGAAGACCCGCGTCTTCTCGCAGGGGATGGTGGTGTTCTTCTCGATGATGGGGGTGGCGATCCCGCCCAGGGTCTCGACGGAGAGCGTCAAGGGGGTTACATCTAAGAGCACGATCTCGTCGATCTCCCCGGAGAGGACGGCCCCCTGGAGCGCCGCGCCCAGGGCGACCACCTCGTCGGGGTTGATCTCCTTGTTGATCTTGCCCGGGATCGCCTCCTCGATGAGCTGCTGCACCTTGGGGATCCGGGTGGACCCGCCCACCAGCACGATCTGGTCGATGTCTTTTTCGGTCATCTTCGCTTCCTTGAGCGTCTGGTGCAGCAGGTCGATCGTGCGCTCGAGGAGGTCGCCGATCAAGCTCTCGAGCTTGGCGCGGGTGAGCTTCTTCTCGAGGTGCTTGGGGCCGCTGGCGTCCGCGGTGATGTAGGGGAGGTGGATGACCGTCTCCTTCTTGGAGGAGAGCTCCTTCTTGGCGTTCTCGGCGGCTTCCTTGAGGCGCTGCATCGCGGCGGCGTCGTTCCGCAGGTCGATGCCCGTCTCCTCCTTGAACTCCTCGATGAGCCAGTCCATGATCCGCTCGTCGAAGTCCTTGCCGCCGAGCTGGTTGTCCCCGCCGGTGGCCACGACCTCGAAGACGCCCTCCCCGATCTCGAGGATCGAGACGTCGAAGGTCCCCCCTCCCAGGTCGTACACCAGGATCGTCTGGTCTTTTTCTTTGTCGAGCCCGTAGGCGAGCGCGGCGGCGGTCGGCTCGTTGATGATCCTCAGCACCTCCAGACCGGCGATCTTCCCGGCGTCCTTGGTCGCCTGGCGCTGGGTGTTGTCGAAGTAGGCCGGACAGGTGATCACGGCCTTCTTGACGGGGTGCCCCAAGCGCTCCTCCGCGTCCTTCTTGAGCTTCTGGAGGATCATTGCGGAGATCTCCTCCGGGGAGAACTCCTTGGTCCAGGCGTTCGTCTGGATCTTCACACGATGGGAGGTCCCCATCTTACGCTTGATCTCCATGACGGTGCGCTCGGGGTTCGTGATCGCCTGGCGCAGCGCCAGCCGACCCACCAGGCGCTCGCCGTCCTCGGTGAACGCCACCACGGAGGGCGTGATTCGCTCGCCCTCGGCGTTGGGGATGATCTCCGGTCGGCCTCCCTCGACGATGGCGATGGCCGACATCGTCGTGCCCAAATCGATGCCCACCACTTTCTCCTTGGCCATCTCCTATCCCTCCTCTTTCGCCTGCCCGTTCCCGTTCCCGCTCCGGCCTTCGCTCTCGCCCGATCCGGAGCCTTCCTCGTCGGTCCCCTGCGTCGGGGCTTTGGCGGGCCTGCGGCTCACCTTGACGCGGCTGGGGCGCAGCACCCGCTCCGCTCTGAGATACCCCCGCTCGAACTCCTCGAGCACCACGTTGGGCGGATCGTTCTCGGTCTCGACGCTGAGGAGCGCCTCGTGGAGCAAGGGGTCGAACGGTTTCCCTAACGCCTCGATGGGCTGGACCCCCTCGCCCTTCAAGAACTCGCGGAACTGGGCGAAGATCCGCTCCATGCCCTCGATGAACGAGTCCTTGTCGTTGTTGTGGTCGTACGAGCGAAAGGCCCGCTCCAGGTTGTCGTAGATCGGGAGGATCTTGAGCAGAAACCGATCCTCGACGATGCGGGCGAACTCCTCCCGCTCGCGCTCGACGCGCTTCTTGTAGTTGTCGAAGTCTGCCTGCAGGCGCCGGAGGCGCTCCGTAAGCTCCTGGAGCTGCCGGTCGCGCTCCTCCAACTGCTGTCTTAGCCCTTGAAGCTCCTTCCGGAGCGCTTCCGCGTCGGGCTGCCCTTGCGCCTGCTGGACCTGAGCCTCCCTCTGCTGCTCGGCCTCGCGTTCGCGTTCGCGTTGATCCTTCTCGGTGTCGCTCACGACGGGTTCACCTCCGGGGCCTCCATGGGCGCGCGGCGGCTGAGCGTGAGGATCGCCTCCAGGCGGTTCCCGATGTACTGGGTGATGGAGCAGGCCTTGGAGTAGTCCATGCGCACGGGGCCGAGCACCCCCAGCACGCCGGAGTAGCCGTAGCCCATCAGGACCAAGCTGCACGGTCGCAGTTCCCGCAAAGAGTTCTCGGAGCCGATGCGCACCTGCAGCTTCGAGTCCTCGATCTGGGATTCCAAATACTCCCCGAAGCGGGCGGACTCGCTGAGGAGCCGCACGATGTCCCGCACTTCCGCGAGTCCTACCTCCTCCTCTAGGAGCTTCTGGAGGAGGTTGAAGAGCCCCTCGGTGTACAGTCTCCGCTCCAAGCGCCGCTCGAGGGCGCTCCGCAGCAGTTGGAAGGCGCTCTGGGTGCGGGGGTCGTGCCAGCCCTCGCCCGCCTCCGTCACGTACCGTTGGGCTTCTTCACGCACCTCGCTGAGGGTGCGCCCTCGGAGCCGCTCGCTCAGCCATCTTCCAATTTCTTCGAGCTCCTCCTGGGAGAGGGACGTGGGCAGGATTCGATGCTCCACGATCCCCAGCTCCGATAAGATGACGACCAGAGCGCTCTCCTCGTCGAGCTTCACCCACGTGATGGACTCGAGGCGGGTCTCCTCCAGCCGGGGGGAGAGGACGAACCCGGCGTAGCCGCTGAGACCCGCCAGAAGGAGCGCCGTCTGTTTGAGGAGTTCTTCCAAGGGCTGGCGCTGGAGGCGATAGCTCTCCATGAGCGCGTGCTCCTCGGGACGGGTCAGCTCGCTGAGCTCTACCAACCAATCTACGAAGAAGCGGAACCCCTTCTCCGTGGGGACGCGCCCCGCGGAGCTGTACTCCTTGGTGATCAGCCCCTCGCGCTCCAGCGCCTTCATGTCGTTGCGGATCGTGGCGGAACTGACGTCGAGGCCGTACTCCTTAAGCAGCGTCTGGCTGCTTAAGGGTTGTCCGGTCTTGATGTAGTGATCGACGATGGCTTTGAGCACTAGGCGCTTCCGGTCGTCCACGGGTTAGCACTCTCCTTGGAGGACTGCTAATACGGGCGCCACCAAGGATACCGGCGAGGCGTGGAGTTGTCAAGCGAAGCCGTATCTCGCCTTCCGGATCGGACTGCGGAGACGTCGCGAACCCCTCGTAGGGGGTTCCCCTCCGCGCAGGTCAGGGACCGATCTGCTCCTTCAGGAACGCCAGGACGAGCCGCGTAGCCGGGTCCGCATTGCGCCCGAGGAACGAGATAATCGTCTCATGGTCCCGGCCTGGGATCCGGAAGAGCTCCGCTCTCGCCCCCCGGGAGCGGAGCGCTTGGTAGAAGTCTTCCGCTTGCTCCCCTAGGGTGGGCAGGTCCTCCTCGGCGTAGAGGATTCGCCAGGGGAGGGACGGGAGGCGCCCTTCCCGGGCGTGGTAGAGGGGGGAGGCGTCACGACGGCGATCCAAGCTGTTTCCAAAGACCTCCGTGAAGGCAGGGATCACGGTCAAGTCGTAGACGCCGCTGATGGGGATCACGCCGTCGAGGATCCGGGGGGAGAGCCCCTGCTCGCGGAGGTAGCGGTCGTCGAGGGCCAGCAGCGCGACGAGATGCCCCCCGGCCGAGTGGCCCATGAGGACGATCCGTTCGGGGTCTCCGCCGTAGTCGGCGATGCGGTTGTAGGTCCAGGCCACGGCGCGGGCGACGTCCCGGACGTGCACCGGGTGCTGCACCTCGGGGCTCAGGCGGTAGTTGGGGATCACGGTCACGTACCCCTGGGAGGCGAAGGAGCGCCCCAGGTAGCCATAGGTGCCCTTGTCGCCGCTCGTCCACCCCCCGCCGTGGACGAAGAGGAGCACCGGGGCCGCCTCCGCCCCCGCTTGCGCGTAGATGTCCAACGCGTTTCTTCGAGGATCGGAGTCCTTGCCTGCAAAGTAGGGGATGTTAAGAGAAATGTTGAGCGAAGACGGGGACTGAGGGGAGATCTGCGCGACCGAGGAAGAAACCAACCCGACCAAGAGGGCGAACACCCACGCCCCCAGCCGCAGGTGCCTGCGACGCCCGAGCACTGCTGCTACTGCTCCACCCATCGGTGTTCCTTTCTTGTCCTCTACCGGAGGACATGCGGGAAGACAGGTCTATGTGGCTTCCGGACTCCGGTTGTTGGATCACACCGCAGGCGATCCGCGGCCCCGCGTTCCCTGCCGGGTCGCTCCTGAGATCGTCGGGCCCGGCGTGGATCACCAAGGCCGAGCCGTCCCCGTCGAAGAGCGAGTTCTGCGCCCCGGGCCGGAGCGTCACCCCCTCCGCGACGAGGTCTACATCCAGGGAGCCGTCCTCGTCCACGGTCACGTTGGGAAGGTCCCCTGCGTGCGGCCCCTCGGGGTTGTTGAGCCCATGGCGCTTCCCGAAGGGGTTGAAGTGACCCCCGGCGCTGCGGAAATCCGGCGGCTCGCACCGCCCCGTCTCGTGGATGTGGAGGGCGTGCTCCCCCGGCGGGAGCCTCTCGGCCTTGAGCTGAACCCGCACGCCCTCGGGAAGCTCGGTGAGGATCGCGATCCCCACGAACATCCCTTCCGTGTTCACAAGCTCCGCGACCGCGAGAGGGTACTCCTCCCCCCCCTCGGGTTCCTCGGCCGACTGCACCCCGCCTCGGCCCCCGGAGATCCAGAGGAAGCCCAGCAGCACTGCCAACGCCGCCGCTACGATCCACAAGATCTTCGTACTCATCGCACCCTCCTGCGAAACTTTAACGGCTGGCTCGCGAAAAGACAAGTTCGTTCCCCATGCCGCTCGCTTGCCCGTGCTGCCCGCTCGGCGTACCATCGAAGGGGTGCATACGATGCCCTGGATCCGCGTCGTCGACGAACCCGAGGCCCAAGGGGATCTGGCCCGGATCTACGAGGCAATTCGAGAAGCCCGGGGCAAGGTGGCCAACATCCTCAAGGTGCAGAGCCTCCTGCCCGAGACGATGCAGCAGCACCTCGAGCTCTACGTAGCCCTCATGTTCCGCCCCGGCGGGCTGCGCCGCGAGCAGCGGGAGCTGATCGCGACGGTCGTCTCCGTGCTCAACGACTGCGCCTACTGCACCCGCCACCACGCCGAAGCCCTCAACTTCTACTGGAAGGACGAGGAGCGCCTGCAGAAGCTCCTTGAAGATTACCGCCAAGTCGAGCTCTCCCCGAAGGATCGGGCGATCGTCGAGTACGCGGCCCAACTCACCCGATCGCCCTCGTCCGTGACGGAGCAGGACGTTCAGACCCTCAGGGAAGCCGGCTTCTCCGACGAGGAGATCCTGCAAGCCAACTTGATCGTGAGCTACTTCAACTTCGTAAACCGCGTGGCCTTGGGATTGGGCGTCGAGTTCAGCGAGGAGGAAGCGAAGGGGTACAAGTACTGAAGGGGAGGTGAGGGCGTGAAGATCGTCATTCTCTCCGACATCCACGATAACATCTGGAAGCTCTCGGAGGTTCTGAAGGAGATCGGGAAGCGGGGCGCAGAAGCGCTGATCTGCTGCGGCGACTTGTGCGCGCCCTTCGTCGTTCCGCAGCTGGCCGAGGGCTTCTCGGGCGAGATCCACATCGTCTTCGGGAACAACGACGGGGACCCCTTCCGCATCGCGCAGCAGGCCCTGCGCTATGAGCACGTCAAGCTGCACGGCGAGTTCGCGGAGCTCTCGTTAGGGGGGAAGCGCTTTGCGGTGACCCACTTCCCCGAGATCGGGCGCGCCCTGGCGAAGTCCGGGCAGTACGACGTCGTCTGCTACGGGCACGACCATCGCTTCCACCTCTCGCGCGAGGGGAACGCGTTGTTGATCAACCCCGGGGAAGTGATGGGTCGCTTCGGGGCTTCCACCTTCGCGCTCTACGACACCGAAACCCACGAGGCCGAGCGCGTGGACGTCTAGATAACGTCTAGATCCTAGATCGATGATCGCCCTCCGGGAGAGCCGCAATTTGGTGCTGCTTTGGGCCGGGCAGTTCATCTCCCAGACGGGGGATTTCCTGTTTCAGGCCACGGTCCTCTTCTTGATCCTCACGATCGAGCCCGCCCAGGGCGCGCTCAAGGCCGGGACGGTCAGCACCTTGGAGACGCTGCCCTTCTTGTTGTTCGGGCTCCTGGCCGGATCGTTGGTGGACCGCTACCGCCGCCGGACGATGATGCTCCTCTCCGACGCCGCCCGGGGGCTTCTGCTCTTTGCGGTGCCCCTGCTCTGGGCGCTGGGGTGGCTGAGCTGGGTCTCCTTGGGAGCGATCGCGTTCCTGCTCTCGACGTTCTCCACGCTCTTCAACCCGGCCCGCGACGCGCTGATCCCCTCTTTAGTAGGGAAGGAGCGCCTGGTGCAGGCGAACGCCTGGGTCCAGACCTCGACGCAGCTGGCGATGATCACGGGGACGCTCTTGGCCGGGGTTCTGCTCAGCGTGCAGACGGGAAGCGGAGGAGGCGCGGGCGAGGACGAGGTGCTCCCGATGATCCGGCTTCTGGTGCTGGACGGGCTCACCTTCTTCGTCTCGTTCCTGTGCGTCTGGCTCATCCGGGTGGACGAGCCGCCCCTGGGGAGCCGTCGACGAGAGGTGCCCTCGGCGTGGCGGGAGGCCGTCGAGGGGCTGCGGTATGCGTGGGGCTCGCCCGTGCTGCGGGGGCTGCTGCTGCTCACGGCCATCGATAACCTCTTCATCATGGGCCCGGCGGTGGTGGGGGCCAACCTCTTCGTCAAGCAAACCCTCGAGCTGGAGGCCCGACACCTGGCGTTCTTCCAGGCGGCGCTGGCGGCGGGGTGGCTCCTGGGGACGCTGGGGATGCTCCGCTACGGCAAGCGCCTCCCCAAGGGGAAGTTGCTGCTGCTCGGGATCGCGATGGACGGGGCGACCTATTTGCCCTTTCTGGCGTTTCTGAGCGGGGACGTGCGCTCCTACGGGCTGAGCTTGGCGCTGATCGCGTTTCACGGGCTGTTCATCCCGCTCATCACCGTGACCCGAACGTCGCTCATTCAAGAACTTGTGCCCCCGGAGCGCCTGGGGCGGGTCTTCGCGCTGGTGAACCTTACCGTGGTGGGGTTTATGGCCCTCTCGTCGTTTGCTACGGGGGCCTTGGGCGAGGCGTTGGAGGCGCCGTGGCTCTTCGGGCTGGCGGGCGCGGGCGGGGCGCTCTCGGGCCTCGTGGGCGCGTGGGTCTTCCCCGCGCTACGGAAGCAACCGTAAGTAAGGCTTGGGATGAGAAAGGAGGACTCGCATGGCCCTTTTCCTTCGAGAATCCGATGTGGAGAGGCTGCTCACCCTGGACGACGCCCTCCGAGCCGTGGAGGAGGCGTTTCGCAGCTGGGGGGAGGGGAGGGCGGTGAACCGTCCCCGGATGCGCGTGCGGGTGCCCCACGGCTTTCTGCACCTGATGCCCGCGGCGGCCCTCGACGAGCGCGTGATGGGCTTTAAGTCCTACTCCACCGTCGCGGGCCACCGGGCCCGCTTCCTCGTGGTGCTCTTCGGCGCGGAGACCGGGGAGGTCTTGGCCTTGATGGAGGCCGACCGCCTGGGGCAGGTGCGCACGGGCGCGGCCTCCGGGGTGGCCGCCAAATACTTGGCCCGAGAGGACTCCTGGGTCGTGGGCCTTCTGGGCGCGGGCTACCAAGCGGAGACCCAGTTGGAGGCCGTCTGCCGGGTCCGCCCCGTCGAGCGCGTCCGGGTCTACAGCCGCACCCCCGAGCGCCGCCGGGCCTTCGCCGAGCGCATGGGCCAACATCTGGGTGTGGAGATCCGACCCGTGGACGACGCGCGGGAGGCCGTGGAGGGCGCGGACATCGTGATCACGATCACCTCGGCCCGTGAGCCCGTCCTCCGGGGGGAGTGGCTCGCCCCGGGGACGTGCGTGCTGGCGGCGGGCTCGAACCACTGGCTCCGGCGCGAGCTGGACACCGAGGCCGTCCGCCGGGCGAATCGCGTGGTGGTGGACGACCTCGAGCAGGCCCGGGTCGAGTGCGGGGACCTCCTCCCCGCGGTCGAACGGGGGGTGCTGCGCTGGGAGCAGGTCCGTGAGCTCAAGGACGTGGTGGCGGGGATCGTCCCCGGAAGGCTTCAGGCCGAGGAGATCACCCTCTTCGAGTCCCAGGGGATCGCGCTGGAGGACGTCGCCGTAGGGGCACACCTCTTCCGGAAGGCCCGGGAGCAGGGGGTGGGGAAGGAGCTGGAGCTATAGGTCCAGTTCCTCCTGCCTGCGACCTTCCGGTCCGCCAGCCGCCTTGCAAGCAGGGAAGGAGAAGCTATAGGTCCAGCCACTCCTCACGCGAGATGCCGAGTTCGCGGAGGATCTCGCGGATGAGGCCTACGCTCACATCCTTCCCCCTGTGCATGGGGATGGGAATGATCTTGCCCGACTCCGGGTGTACCATTCTGCGATGGCGTCCGCCGGGGAAGGGACCGACGTAGCCGAGCTTCCTCAGCTTTTGAATCACCTGCCGGGGCTTGAGAGGGGTGAGCTTGGCCATCCGCCCCTCACGACTCGATAGGAACCTCGCGCTCTTCGATCTTGACGCCGGAGACCTGGGGGATCTCCAGCCCCAACTGCAAGGCCAGTATGACGTTTCCCTCAATGACGTCGCGCAGGTTCTCCCGGGCCTCCTCGAACGTCTCCCCTTGGGCGAAGAACCCGGACGCATCCGGCACCTTGGCGATCACCACGCCGTTCTCGTCGACCTCGTAGCAAGCCCTTTTCAGCGCTTCCTCGACATAGCGCCGAAGGGAGAAGACCTTCACCCTCGTCTTCCTCTTCATCGGGGTCCCCGTCGAAGTTCCACCCGCACACGATATTCTTCCGGTCCGATGAGGGCGTAGAGGACGCTGCTCAGGAGGCTGATGAGGAGCGCCCCCAGGAACGCGGAGCCGAAGCCGCGGATCTCCACGCCCGCCACCAGCTCCCCCACCAAATAGAGGATGAACGCGTTGATCACCAGGATAAACAGCCCCAACGTCACGATCGTGGCCGGGAGGGTGAAGAAGATCAACAGCGGGCGTAGGAAAGCGTTGAGGAGCCCCAACGCCAGCCCGGCCCAGATCGCCGCGGCGAAGTCCTCCACCACGATGCCCGGCAGAAGCCAAGCCACGGCGTAGATGGCCAGGGTCCCGGCCACCCAGCGCGCGAAGAACGCAAGAAGCTTTGAGGAGCGCATCGTTATCATTGTAGGCCCGCGCCTCCGCGAACTCAAACGGAGCGGAGTTGCAGCGCTTTCCCCCAAGCGGTAGAGTGGGCCCGACTTTCCGGAGAGCGAGGCGATGCTCGGTGTTCTTCCCCCTGCGCGATTACCGGCCCAGCCGCACCTTCCCCGGGGTGACCGTCACGATCATCGCGATCGACGTCCTCATCTACCTCTATCAGGCCTTTCTCCTGGGCGATCGTAGGGTTTGGGTTGAGCTCGGAGGAGGGCATGGTGCTTATCTCAGCCGAGAGATGCTCTTCCTCTACACCTACGGCCTCTCCCCCTGCGAGGTGCTGGGGAGCTGTTCGCCCTTCCCGCCCGTCGAGTTCCCCCTCTGGATGACTCTATTCACCTCTATGTTTCTTCACGGAAGCATACTCCATCTGGTGGGGAACATGTGGTACCTTTGGGTCTTTGCAGACAACGTGGAAGACGCGATGGGGAAGGTTCGCTTTGTTCTCTTCTATCTCCTAAGCGGATTGGCGGCCGCCGGAGCGCAGATCGCCGCAGACCCTACTTCGACGGTGCCGATGATCGGTGCCTCGGGAGCCGTCTCCGGCGTGCTGGGGGCCTACCTAGTCCTCTACCCTCGGGGAAGGGTCCTCACCCTCTTGTGGTTCTTCTACTTCGTGCGCCTCCTCCGGCTTCCGGCTCTGTATTTCCTGGGCTTTTGGTTCCTGTTCCAGCTCCTGAACGCTTCCCTGGCCGGATCCGGAGCCGGCGGCGGGGTCGCTTGGATCGCCCATATCGGGGGATTCCTGGCCGGGATGGGGTTGATCCGTCTCTTCGTCCCCCGAACGGGGCAGAGCCCTCCCAAGGATCCGGCCCTCGACCCTTGAAAGGAAAGCCCTTCAGGACCGCCGAACGGCCTGGAGGAGGCGGAGACGACCCGTTCCGTTCCGTGCGGGTCACTTCTGATAGTACTGCGCGTTGATCTCGATGTACTTGCGCCACTCCTCGGGGAGGTCCTCCTCGGGGAAGATCGCCTCCACCGGGCAGACGGACGCGCACGCGCCGCAGTTGATGCAGGTCTGTGGGTCGATGTACAGCTGGGGGGCCTCGTCGTATCCGGGCTCATCCGGACGCGGGTGGATGCAATCCACCGGACAGACTTGGAGGCACTCGCCCGACTTGGTGTTCACACAGGGCTCCGCGATGACAAAGGCCATACGCTTCCTCCTTCTCCCTTTACTACTCCTTCTCCTTCGTCTTGCACTCCGGGTCTCCGCCCGACGCCCTTCGGTGCAGCACGCACGTCACGGTACGACACGGTTAGACGGAGTATAGCAGAGCACCTGTCCGGGGGCAACGGACACAGGGAAGGAGAGGATGGGATTTCGAGGCCTCCATCCTCAGGGCGCCAGGGAGGGGATTCGCTTTCCGCCGCGCCTGGGGCCGGAGCGTCGCCCCTCACGTGAAGTCGAGGAACTTCTCCAAGCGTTTGCGGATCTTGGGCTGGCGCAGCTTCTCCAGCGCTTCGTTCTGGATCTGGCGGACCCGCTCGCGGCTGATCCCCAGGATGCGTCCGGTCTCCTCGAGGGTGCGGGGCTGGTCGTCCTCCAGACCGTACCGCAGCGAGAGGACCTTGCGCTCCCGTTCACTCAACGATTCCAAAGCTTTGAGCAGCTCCTCGCGACGCAGCTCCTTCAAGGCGGTGCGCAGCGGGGAGGGGAGGCTCCCGTTGCCGATGAGCTGCTCCAGCTCGTCCCCGTCCTCCTCTTCGTCCAAGGGCTGATCGAGGGAGGGGGTGTACTGCGGGGCCTGACGGGCCTCTTGGATCTGTTCAACGGGCATCCCCAGCACTTCCGCCAGCTCCTCGTCCGTGGGGAGCTCGCCGTACTCCTGGAGCCACTCCGACTCGGCTTCCTGGATCTTGCGCAACCGCTGCAGGAGGGACTCCGGGAGGCGGATGGATCGAGCAGTCTGCGTTAGGGCCCGCGTGATGGCCTGACGAATCCACCACGTGGCGTAGGTGCTGAACTTGTATCCCCGCTCGGGGTCAAACTTCTCTACGGCCCGCATCAGGCCCACGTTCCCCTCTTGGATCAAATCGAGCAGGGGGAGCCCCAGTCCGGTGTAGCGCTTGGCGATGGAGACCACCAGGCGCAGGTTGGCCGCGGCGAGCTTCGCCTTGGCTTCCTCGTCCCCGGCACGGGCGCGACGGGCCAACTCCTTCTCCTCCTCCGCCGTCAGCAGCGGGATGCGGCCGATCTCCCGGAGGTAGGTTTGGATCGGATCCTCCCGGCCTCCCGATCCTCCTTCCGCAGGCGGGGCGCTCCCCTCCTCGGCTCGATCCCCTTCCCCTTCTCCCTCTTCCCACTCCCCCAAGGGGCCCCAGCTCCCCTCCAGGGCAGGATCGGGGTCGGGGGCGAGGTCAGACCCCGAGGAGACAAAAGCCTCCTCCGCGCCTGCTCCGGCTTCTGCTGCCGCTTCCCTCTCGCTCCGGCTCTCCTCGATCTCTTCCGATCTCCGTTCCCGCATGATCCTGCCTCTCCTATCCCACCCCTTCTCCCACCCCTTCGATCCGATCCTCCCCCGGTCCCGTATCGACGTCGGTCTTGCTGAAAGGGCTCCCCTCCTCCCCCCTCCCCAGCCTGGCATCCGTCGCACCGCCGAGTCGGGCAGGGCCTCTCGAGCCGACCCCGTTCAGCATACCGGAGCCCCTTCCGTCCGGCAAGGACCCGAGGGAGGCTACATCTCCCTCCGGAGCACGCCCTTCTCCAGAGAGAGGCGCCCGGGCCCGACGAGGAGGAAGATCAAAGCCAGCCCCAAAAGGGCCAGGTCGAGCTCGTAGCCGGCTCCCTTCCCCGGGGGCGCGATGAGTCCCACAGGCAACTTCACGGTGAGGGTAGCCACCACCAGGATGATCGCAACGCCCAACGCCGCCCAGCGGGTAAAGACCCCCACCACCAGCGCCGCTCCGCCCAGGAGCTCCACCAACGAGACCCCCCAGGCAAAGAACAGGGGGGCCGGAATCCCTATCGATGCGAAGAAGGACGCGACGTTCTCCACCCCGATGTCGAAGAACTTCTGATACCCGTGGGCAAAGAAGATCACCCCGAGGATGACCCGCCCGAGAAACAACGCTACGTCGTCGGGTTGCCCAAACACTTTAGCCAGCATTGAGACGCCTCCCTTCCTTGCCCGTTCCACCGGATGATTGGGTATACCCGACCTTTGTCGAGCAGACAAGGACGGCTGCCTCGCCCGCGACAGCCTGGCCCCCCCGGGGGGAGGGTACGGGTTGCGTGCGCTCCCTTGGGAGGGCAGAATCTACCGCAGCGCCCCTGTTTCAACTTCCGGCGACGCAAGCAAGGAGGAGGAGCACCGCATGCTGCAGGAGGAGAAGCCCCGAGGGATGGCCACGATCCGGGCGTTCCTGTGGGGAGCTTTGCTAGTGGGAATCCTGGCCCTCCCGGCCGAGGACTTGGGCTCCTCGGTCTGGGCCCAAGCTCGGGAGGAGCGCCCTCTCCGGTCCCACGCGCCCATCGTCATCCGAGGGAACGAAGAGTTCACGGGGAGAAACGGCGTGCTGCGGGGATCGGGCACCGAAAGGGATCCCTACGTGATCGAAGGTTGGCGCATCGACGCCTCCGAAGCCTCCGTGGGGGTTCACCTCTCCGACACGGATGCGTATGTGATCCTACGCCGCTGTGAGGTGCTCAACGCCCGGGAGGTAGGGATCCTGCTGGAGCGGGTTGCGAACGTCACCGTGGAGGCCTGCCGGGTCACGGGCAGCGATCGGGGCTTCCAGGTCGTCGACTCACAGCGGGTGCGTCTCCGCGACAACACGGCGGAGAGGAACCGGGAAGGAGGGTTCTTCGTCCTTAACTCCCAAGACGTGGACCTCGCGGGAAATGCCGCCTTCTACAACTGGGAAACCTCCCTGCAGAGGATCCGCTCCTGGGGGATCTATGTGGACGAACGGTCGACTTCCCGCGGTTGGGACAACCGCAGCGCGGGCCAAGCGTACGACATCGCGGTGCTTGCCGTCCGAGAAGGGGACACGGTGGACCTCTTTGCCGCCCCTCCTCCCCAGCCGGAGGAGAGCTGCACCCGGATCTTTGAGGAGTTCCTCCTCTTCATCGGCGAGCGGGAGGGGGCCGAGCCGCTGACGGAGCCCTACTGCGCGATCCTGCTGGCCGTCCTCCGCAGCCTGCCGGACCCCTTACGCAACCCGATCGCACAGTTCATCCGCATGCCGGAGAGCGAAGAGATCGCCGGCATGTACACAGGGGTGGGCACCGTACGGCTCTTCGCCAACCTCCGGCACCTCAAGGCCTTTGCCGAGACCACCTATCACGAGATCGGCCACGTCCTCCAGGATCGCCTCTTCACCCCCTCGGAGCAGCAGCGCTGGATACAGCTCCATCGGCGCTCAGGCGAGGACTCCGATCGCTATCCCATCCAAGACGCCGATGCCGGAGCCCGCCGGGCAGGGATCCTCCACTACGCCATGGTCAATCGCTTCGAAGATTTCGCCTCGACCTTCGAAGCGTACACCCGAGACACCCCCGCGATGGTGAGCCGAGCGCAGCGCATCGAATCGCTCACGGGCAAGACGGTCTTGCGCGAGAAGATCGCCTTCGTGGTTCGGCTCTTCCGGGGGTTCCCGTACGCCTACCGCAAGCTTCTGGACTGGGACTCGCAGACGGGTGAGGTTCGCGTTCGCATCCAGCGCGCGGAGGTCAAGCGCTTGGAGAACGGCCTCCCTGTGGTGACCGACCTTGTATGGGAGGAGTTTTGACCTCCCGAGGAGGTCCCTCATGATCGATCGCCCAGCACGACCGAGACGGCACCGCTCTCGGGATCGGGATCGGCGTGGGCACCGAACGCTTCAGGACCTAGGAGCAGCTTGGGTTCTGCTCTTGCTGGGAGGGCTGATCCCTTACGCACAGCCCCTTTCGCCCGAGACGGCGGTAGAGGTCCTCCAAGACCTTCCCTACTTCGAGGGGTTCGGAGCGGATCCCCGGCGCAACGCGCTGGACCTCTACCGCCTCCGGGGGGCGGAGGCGGCCCCGGTGCTCCTCTTCGTCCACGGCGGGGGGTGGACGAGCGGCGACAAGGGCACCTATGGCTACCTGGGGAATGCCTTCGCCTCCCAGGGGTACGTGACCGTGATCCCCAACTACCGCCTGAGCCCCGAGGTGCAGCACCCGGTGCACGTCCGGGACGTCGCCCGCGCCGTGGCCTGGACCTACAACCGCATCGCCGACTACGGCGGAGACCCCGAACGGATCGTCCTCATGGGCCACTCGGCCGGGGGGCATCTCGTCGCGCTGCTGGCCCTCGACGACCGCTACCTCCGCGAGCAGGGGCTCTCCCCCCGGATCCTCGACGGCGTGATCCCCATCAGCGGCGTCTACGACCTCAACGCCGTCCCCGGGTTTGCCGAGGTCTTCGGGAACGACCCCGAACGCCGGCGAGACGCTTCCCCCCTCACGTACGCTCGGGAGGGCGACCCTCCCCCGTTTCCCTTTCTCATCTTGTACGCTCAGTACGATATCCCCACGTTGGGCCACCAAGCGCAGGTCTTCTATCGCGCCCTCCTCGCCCAAGGAGCGGACGCGGACCTCTCCGAGGTCCCGGATCGGGACCACGGGTCGATCGTAGCGTTCCTGGGCCGGAGGGAGGATCCCGCCACCCAGCTCGTCGTGACGTTCTTGAGGAAGACGCTTCCTTTACCGGAGCGGAGGAAAGGGGGAAGTCCTTGATGGGCGATCGCCTCAAGGCATTCCAGGAGTACCGCGAACGGATGAACGAGCGGATCTTTCGCCAGGGGAACCTTGCGATCAACCGGCTCTTCAGCTTGGACACCCAGATGTATCGGGACGGGGCCCTGCCCGCCCGCACGAAGGAGCTTATGGGGTTGGTAGCCTCGATGGTGCTCCGCTGTGACGACTGCATCACGTACCACCTCTTACGGTGCACCGAGCAGGGCGTAACCGACGAGGAGCTCTTCGAAGCGTTCGGCGTTGCCTTGATCGTAGGCGGGTCCATCGTCATCCCCCATTTGCGAAGGGCGGTGGAAACCCTGGACGAGATCCGTCGAGACCAACCCGCTCCCCCCCCCACGATGAGGGGCTGAAGGACGGGGCCGCATGCGTTGGGTTCTCGCCCTCCTGATCGCTGCGCTTACGGGGCTGTGGGCGCTGAATCTCCTCGTCGGCGGGGGCTCTCGGCCTCGGGTGCTCGCGCCGGAGGAGATCCGGGACCCCCTCTCCCCTTCCCCTTGGGTCCTCTGGGAGAACCCGTCGGGGCGCCTTACCCTCTGGCGCATCCCGCCGGGGGAGAGCTGGCGCTCGAACCCCGCCAGCCACGAGGCCGTGCTCGCCCTTCGGGGCCAAGGGCACGCCACCTTCCCTCAGGGGGACCTCCGCCTGGACGCGGAGGAGCTGCTCATCCTCTTCCAAGGGACCCAAGCGGAGATCCGCCCTTCGGGCGATCGGACTCTCCTCCTGCTCGTCTTCTCCACGCCTCCCCCCTCGGTGACCCGGGACGAGCCGCCGATCTCTGGAGGGCTCTTTCCGCTTCGGATCGCTCTTGACGTGCGGTTTACCCAACCTCTGAGGTCGCTCAAGGCCGGTACCGACGTCGAAGCCGAAGCCGGAGAGGGCGAGAGCATAGAGGGCTCCCCCGTCTTCGAGTCCCCCACCGGGAGCGTTTGGCTCCTGCGCCTGCGGGGGACGGGGTCTCTGCGGCCGGCGGAAGGCGATGTCGCGCTCTACGTGATGCGGGGTGGGTTGCGGCTGGGCACGAACCGCTTCGGCTCCGAGGTGACGGTGGAGCCCGGCGGGTTGACCCTGCTCTCCGCAGCCCGTCCGATCCGACTCCGTGCCGCAGCATCGGAGGTTTGGCTCGTGGGGTTTTGGAGTCCCCCGGCCCCCCTAGAATGAGGGAGCCCGGCGATCCCGCAGCCCGCCTGCTCATCGCCCGGTTGAGCCTCTCTCCTCCCACCCGCCGGGTTCTCGACCTGCGGTGTGGCGCAGGGAAGGGTGAGCTCGCCCGCTTCCTCGTCCGCCGAGCTCTCGGGGACGTGGTGCTGGCGGACGACCACGGAGGGGCCATTGAAGCCCTCCGCCGGGCTCTCGCCCGCGACAGCCTCATGGGCGATCGCGATCCAGGGCGACGAATCCGACTCCTCCACGGCGACGGCTACGCGGTTCTTACGCCGGGAAGCTTCGATCTCGTCTGTCTTTCCATCCCCAAGGGGAAGGAGTTCACCCGCCGACTGATCCGGCTGGCCGCTTGGTACCTTCGACCCGGCGGGCGGTTCTGCCTGGCGGGTCCGAAGCGCGGCGGCATCTCCGGTGCCCTGGCCTTCACACGGGAGCTGTTTGGGGATCTGGAGGAGGAGACGTACGGCGGAGGCTGCCGAGCTGCCTGCGCCGTGCTCCTTCTCTCCTCCCGGAGGGAGGACCCCGGAGAGGGGTTTCGGCTCCACGAGGTCGAGGTCTACGGGCAAAGGTGGCACAGCTACACCCACCCGGCCCTCTTCGCCTACGGTGCCGAGGGACTCGACCCAGGGACCCGCATGCTGCTAGAATCTATGGACCTCAGGCCGGGGGAGCGCGTGCTGGACCTGGGATGCGGGTCCGGAATCGTGGGGCTCCTCGCAGTCCGGCGCTTTGCGGCGCGAGCGGTGCTGGTGGACGTAAGCGCCGCCGCCTTGGAGGCCTCCCGGCGCACCCTCGCGCTCTACGGGCTCTCCGAGCCCCAGGCGGCGGTACGATATAGCGACGTCACCTCCGGCATCGCAGGGGAACGCTTTGACGTCGTGCTGACCTACCCCCCGGCTCATCGCGACTGGACGCGGGATCGGGAGACGGCCCAGCGGTTCATCCAGGGGGCAGCCCGGGTGTTGCAGCCCCGGGGGAGGGCCTACGTCGTAAGCTCCGCGGGGCTCCCCCTCCTCCGCTGGCTCCGGGAGTCCTTCCAACAGGTGGAGACACTCGCAGCCACCGGAGCGCACACGCTCTATCGAGCGGAGACGCCGCGCACTATAATGAGAACGTGATGCACATCCGATCCCGTAGCGAGGAGGTAGACGAGATGATCGTTGCCGTCAACCGGATCTTCGTGAAACCGGAGTATCGGGAGTCCTTCGAGCAGCGGTTCCGCGAGCGGGAGCGGCTGGTGGAGACGATGCCGGGGTTCGTGCGCATCCAGATCCTCCGCCCCACCACCGGAGAGGACTACCTGGTGATGACCTGGTGGGAATCGAGAGAGGACTTCGAACGCTGGACGAACTCGGAGGAGTTCCAAAAAGGCCATCGCCGCGGAGCGTCGAAGGAGTGGTTCAGCCGTCCCAACGAGTTTCAACTCTACGAAGTCATGCCAACCTGACGACCAGCAGGCGGACCTTGTGCCCCCTCCCCGTTTGGGGTACGATGCCGTTACCCTCAATCGAGATCCAAGGGGAGAGAACCCATATGACATCGCTCCGCACGTCTGTATCTGTAGAAGCCCTATTGTCGACTCGGCTCTTCGTAAGCCCCCAGCTCGTGGGGGAGCGCATCTACTTCGTCAGCGACCTCTCCGGGCGCCTGAGTCTGTACGCCATGGACCAGGGCGGGAGCGTCCCCGAGCCCTTGCTGCCCCGGGACGTGGCGCTGCACACCCCGGCCCTCCTGTTCGGGAAGCCCTTCTCCGTCTTCCCCCGACTGGGGAAGATCGTGGTGATGATCGACCGCGACGGGGACGAGAACTATCAGCCGTACGTCATCCCCCTGGAGGGGGGCTTCCCCGAGCCGCTCTTCGGGGAAGAATTTGAGGGCCAACAGCTCCGGCTCCTCCGCTGCGATCCCGACGCCAACCTAGCGTACTTCTCCGTCGACCCGCGCACCGACCCGAATCACCTCACGTTCCGCTGCCATCTCGAGACCCTAAAACGGGAAGAGCTGGGGACGAGCCTCTACGGCAACCTCGTGGACGGCGTAAGCGAGGATCACCGAAAGCTCATCCTCCGGGACTCCTACACGGCGGGGGATCACGTGCTCTACCTCTGGGAGGAGGGCTCCCGACGGCGGGAGCTCCTCTTCGGCACGCCTTTAGAGGGACGACGAGCGGGCGAGGAGGTCCCCTTAAACTCGATCCACGACTGCCACTTCACGCGGGAGGGGCTGCTCTTTGTGACCTCCCTCTTCGAGGATACCTACGGCCTGGGGTACTTCCCGCTGGCGAACCCCAAGGACGTGCGCCCCGTGGCTGTGGAGGGGACCCTCCACCGAGGCCTCGGGGAGCTTACCGGCCTGGAGCGCCTCCACGGCGACCGCTACCTCGTTTATTACAACATCGACGGCTGCTCCTACGTCTACGAGGGGACCTTCGACGAAGAGGCCCTTCGACTGCGCATCGAGCGCCCGATCTGCGGCCTCCAAGCCCCGCTGCGGGACGGCGTGCTCCAGTCTTTGCACTTCGACAAGGGGAGCGGGCACTTCGTGCTGACGTTCTCCACCGCCACCTCGCCCGCGCAGATCTACACCGTGGAGGACGGGGAGGTGAGGCGGCACACCCGCGAGCGGGTGCTGGGGATCCCTCAAGAGCTCCTCTCCCCGGGGGAGGACGCCTCGTATGAGAGCCACGACGGGCTGCGGGTCTCCGCCCGGTTGTATCTGCCCTCGGAGCAGCTGGGGTATCGAGGCCCACGGCCCGTGATCTTCTACATCCACGGGGGACCCCACAGCCAGGAGCGCCCCGACTTCACCTGGTTCTCCATGCCCTTGATCCAGTACTTCACGCTGAAGGGCTTTGCGGTCTTCGTCCCCAACGTCCGGGGCAGCTCCGGCTATGGGCTCTCCTACATGAAGCAGGTGGACCGCGACTGGGGCGGGAAGGACCGCTTAGACCACGTAGCCGCCTTCGAGCACCTCAAGGACGACGAGAGGCTGGACCTAGAGCGTGCGGGCGTCATGGGCCGCTCCTACGGGGGCTATATGACGTTGATGCTCGCAGGCTGCCACCCCGAATTGTGGAAGGCCGCCTGCGACATGTTCGGGCCGTACAACCTCTTAACGTTTTTGGAGCGCATCCCCCCGACGTGGCAGACGTACTTCCGGATGATCCTAGGGGATCCCGAGCGCGACCGCGACTTCTTGGTGGAGCGATCGCCCAAGACGCATTTGCACCGTCTGGCGTGCCCCCTACTGGTGATTCAGGGGAAGAACGACCCGCGGGTGGTGGAAGCCGAGTCGCGCGACTTGGTCGAGGAACTCCGTCGGCAGGGGAAGCAGGTCGAATACTTGGTGTTCGAGGACGAGGGGCACGACGTGACGAAGTTCCCCAACAAAGTTCGATGCTATAACGAGATCGTCCGCTTCTTCACGGAGCACTTAGCCCCCTAGGCGCTCCTTCACCCAGTCGGCGATGAGGCGCAGGACGCGCTCGTCCACGGGCTCGTCCAGATGCCGATAGGCGACGCTGGGTTCCTCCGGGTGGCGGCGCAGGAGGTGGTTGAGGTCGGGGAGGATCTTCACCGTGACGTCCGGGTTTCCGGCCTCGCGCAGGGCCTCGGCCAGGCGCTCCGCGTGGTAGGGCGCGACCTGCAAATCCTTCTCGCCGTGGAGGATCAGCACGGGGGCCTGCACGAACTGCACGGCCCGCAGGGGGTTGTGCCGAAAGTGCTCGCGGAACCACCTCAGAGAGAGGCCCTGATACGCCTCGAGCAGCTCCTCGGTGAGCCAAGGGGAAGCGCTCTTGGAGCTCCTCCGGGGGGAGGTCCTCCCAATCGCCCTCGGTGGACTTCACCAGCTCGATGAACCGTCGGGTCTGCCGGACTTGGGCTTCCACCTGTTCGGGCGGAAGGCCCATCGCTTCGGCGATTCGCCGGGCTTGCTCTAGGAGCACCCGATCGAGGGGCTGGGCGGGCGCGGCCACGAGGATGACCCCGGCGACCCCGCCCTCCGAGGCGAGCAGGGGGGCCAAGACCCCTCCTTCGCTGTGGCCCAGCACGAAGACCCTGCGGGGGTCGACTTCCTCCCGGGATCTGAGAAATTCTAGGGCGGCCCGGGCGTCTCTTACCAAATCGCGCATCCCCGCCCGGGAGAGGTCGCCCTCGCTCTCCCCCACGCCGCGCTTGTCGTAGCGGAAGCTCGCGATCCCCTCTCGGGCCAAGCGATGGGCTGCCTCCCGGAAGAAGTCGATCGGCAATCCGGGGGCGTTCTCATCGCGATCTACGGGCCCGGAGCCGGGGAGCAGCAGCACGGCGGGGAACGGCCCCTCCCCTTGGGGGAGCGCGAGCGTCCCCGCCAGCGTGAGCCCCTCGCTCCGGAACGAGAGCTCCACCTCCCGCACCCCTCGGGGAAGGGCTGATTCGGACGCTTCCGCCTCCGACGAGGGAGCGGAGAGCTCTACGCCCTCCGGCAGGAGGTCGGAGCGGTAGACGAGCACCTGTTGGGCCGGGTTGTCGATGACCAGCAGGGTGTCCCCCTGCCCATAGACCGTGATCGCAAGGTCTCCCAGCTGCACGCGGAAGCTCTGTACGTCCACCGTCTCCCCCGTGGCTCTGTTCACGACGGAAGCGGACTGCGGAGGCTCGGCCCGCAGGGGGACCGTCAGCATGGGTTGTGGGGCGAGCGCCATCCCCTTCAGCTCCGGGCGGGCACCCCAGTCATGGACGCGGAGCGCCCGGTAGAGCACGACGAAGTGGCTGCTCACGTTGTTGTCGATCACGAAGAGCGGGCGTTCCACGGAGAGCTCGCGTTGAACCGTCCGCCTTCCCGCCTTCGCTTGGAGGGAGGCCTTTCCGGCGGTCCAGTCGAGGGTGACCCGCAGCTCTTGTCTCTCCTGGGGTGTGTCCGCCTGGAGGCTGTACGTCTGGGGGAGGTCCGGCGCTGCGAGCTGCAGGTTCGTCCGAAGCGTAGCCTCCTGCCCGAAGATCGAGAGGTCCACCTCGGAGCGGAGCTCCCACTCCCCTTCGACGCTCCGCAGGGAGTAGCGCTCCTCCCCGACGGGCGAGCCCGCGTAGAGCATCCTAAACGCGCCCTCCTCCGCGACGGGCTCCGCCCTCCTCTCCGTCCTCGGTGCCGGAGTAGGGGTAGGAGCCACCTGCTCCGGCGCCTCCGGCTTGGGGCGTCCCAAGCCCAGGAGCAGCAGCGCTACGACGAGCGCCGCCAGCACGAGCAGAATCCACTTGTTCACCGAGGATCCCCTCCCTTTCTCCTCCTCCTTCCCAGCCCCTAGAACCCCAGCGTGGCTCCGACGGCGAAGCGCAGCTCCCCCCGCACCCGGAGGGGCGGGGCCAGGGGAGCATCCGCTCCCGGGAGCACGATCGCTTCGGCAAAGAGTCCTAAGGGCCCGAGCACCGTCCCGATTCCGGCCTTAAGCCCCACCCCCTGCAGCGCTATCTTCCTCTCCTCATCCGCGAGCCTGAAAGCGAGAAGGGGACCGGCTCCCAAGGTAGCTTGGAGGATCAGCGTCGTGCTTGCGGTCAAAAACGGCAGCAGCTCCCCCCGGTCGGGGAGGAGCCAGTACTCCACGTCCAGCGAGAGGGCGATGAACCACAGGGGCAGCACGTCCAGCACGACCCGCCCCACCGGAGCCGCCTCCCCGCCGACGAACCCCACCCCCCCACCGACGCGGACGACCGCCCGGACCTCCCCCGACAAAAGGCTTATCGCAAGCAAGAGCACGAACACAAAAGCCCACGTCCGCCGCTTCCTCATCTTGATCTCACGAAACGAATCACGAAGCGCCTCCTTCTCCCCGTTCTCCTCGTTCGGGGGCCTCGGCGTTCGGCATCTCCACGCCGTTCTGTTCGATGAACTCGTCGAGCCACCTCGCGTAGCGATAGGGCTTCCCCCGGATGTTGAGCGGGTTGATGTAGTTGTACAGCCCCGTAAAGCAGCCGGTGCAGAAGTCCCCGGGGACGATCTTCCGCAAGATGTCGGTGACGGCCCGGACGCTCACGTAGCCCACCTCGTCGAAGCGCGTGGGGCCGAACTCCTCGTGCTCGAAGCCCTCCTTGAGTTCCTCCTCCAGGGGGGTGTGGTCTTGGGCGAGCTCTTCGGGCTCGAACTCCGCCACCAGATGCGCCAAGGGCTCGCCCATGTCGATGGCGATCCCCGCAAAGCAGGGGCCGAGGATGGGCGGCCAGGCCGAGACAAATCGAACCTCCCGCGCCCCCGCTCTTCGCTCCCCCTGGGTGATCCAGGCCGAGACGTTCCCCCGGACGATGGAGTCGTCCACGTTGACGATCACGGCGTCCTTGGCCTCTTGGACGTTGATCTCGAACTTCTTGCGCAGACGGCGGACGATCTCCGGGCGGCCCTCCCCCAGGAAGGAGCGGGTCTCGCTCCCCCTCCCACCCCGGCGCAGCACCACCGCCCCCAGGTGGACGTCGTACCCGTCGCGCAGCGCCTGCTCCGCGTACCCATAGGCGGCGCTGATCCCCGACTTGGGCACCGGGGTCACCACCACCCGAGCCCCCGGGTCGGTTTCGGGTTTTTGGGGCGGATGCTCCCGGCAGGCGGCCTTGCCGAACTCCCTCCGGATCTCGTCCATGCTCCTCCCGTGCATGACGGAGTTGGGCTCTTGAAAATACGCGTACTCGAAGGAGCACTCCCCACGAAACGCCCGGCCCTTAAGCCTTTTTGTCATGTCCAAGTGCTCCCAAGCCCGATCCTCTAAGGAGCAAAAGCCCACGCTCCCCGCCGGGATCGCGGCGATGTCCTCATAGAGGAGCCCTAAGCTCGTTAAGGGCTTCGTCTCCGAGACGAAGATCTCGTAGCCCTCGTAGCGGGCGCGGTGGAGCGGGCGCATCCCGTCCCTCAGATAGAGAAACCACGCCTGCGGGCCGTCGAGGAGCAGGCCCAGAATCGAAAAGCCACCGAAGGGGAAGGCCTGCTTGTAGAACTCCGTGAGCGCCTCCCCCAGATCGCGACGCTCGAGGTAGAGCGCCAGCAAGTACCCGGCGCACCCGGCGGTGTCCGTGGTGGCCCCGTGGAGGTTGATGCCCCTTCGCTCTGCGAGGCGAACCCAGCGCTCTGTGAACGAGACCTCGCCGTTCATCACCAGAAAGAGGTGGACTTCTTCCTCAAAGTCTCGGGAATTCCCGTCGCAGGAAGGTGAAAATCCGGCCCAGACGGGGTGGATGTTCTCCTCCTGGATGACGCCGCGGGTGGCGTAGCGGGTGTGCCCCAGGATGGCCTCGGGGTGGTGTTCCAGGTTGAGCTCGTAGAGGCGTTGCGGGATCTCGTACGCGGAGCCGAACCACTTCTCGATGTGGAAGAGCCGGGGGAAGAGCCCTTGGCCGTACAACAGCAAGCCGGTGCCGTCCTCGCCGCGGTTGCGGCAGTTCTCCAGCAGCTCGATGGTCAGCCCTACGGCCTCGCGTGCCTCGACGCTCGCAAGGGGGAGGACCCCGACGACCCCGCAGCTCATCGCGCTCTGAGCTTAGGGGATCGTCTCTCTCCCGTCAACCTAACTTCCTCTGTGTCTGCATCTGTGCTATCATCCCGACTACGATGCACAGCCCGAGGCTTTTTCTTCGCTACTGGCTCCCCGTGTTCGCCTGGGCGGGGCTCATCTTCGCCCTCTCCTCGGTGCCCTCCCTGGAATCGGGGCTGCCCCGGGCCGGAGACCTCGTCCTTCGGAAGGTCGGGCATGTGTTCGAATATGCGGTTCTTACCTGGCTCCTGGGACGGGCGCTCCGCGCTCACTCGCTGGCACCGCGACATGTTCGGATCACGGCAGCGGCCTTGGCCCTCTTCTACGCCGCGCTCGACGAGTACCACCAAAGCTTCGTTCCGGGGCGGGAGGGGAGCCCCCGGGACGTGCTCATCGATGCCGTGGGCATCGGGCTTGCTTTAGCTTTCTTTCCGGAGCGCCGACGATCCCGGCACCGCCGGGAGTAGGGCGGGGCGTTCTCTCCCCATCCGGCTGGCACGTACCCAGCTTTAGTCCCCCTCCTTTCGAGACTCCGACGAGAAGGTCTGTGGAGTTCGCAGATCCTCCCATGTCAAACCTGCAAAGCTTACCTGCTCACCAGGACATGAGCCGGATCATCGCCCGGTGGATCCCACCCTCCGTCGTCAAAACCGCAGCGAGATCCCTGCCCCGTAGACGGGCTGTACGAAGCGCTCCTTCAGGGGAACGTACAGCCCTACCTCGTTGAAGAACCTCCACGACCCTGTCGAAGTTAGGGGAAAGCTCCAGCGCACCTCGGCCCCCAGCTGGGGGCCGAAGCCGTCGAGGACGTCGAAGAGAAAGAGGGCCTGCAGGGAGAGGGCCAACTGCGGCGAGAGGTGCCAGCGCAGGCCCGTCTCCAGGTCCCACGTCCCGGAGAGGAAGTAGGCTCCGCCCATGAA
>JALSGO010000082.1 GCA_026982655.1 Candidatus Bipolaricaulota bacterium | reverse complement strand
TAGGCCTCGAGATACGTCAGAGCAAGCAGGGCCTGATCGTAAAGCATCTTCTCGAAGTGGGGGAGCTTCCACTCGCGGTCCGTGGAATAGCGGTGGAACCCGAAGCCGAGCTGGTCGAAGATCCCGCCCGCCCGCATCTTCCGGAGCGTGTGGGTGACTTGGGAGAGGGCTTCCTCCCTCTGGTGGGGGAAGCGGTCCGCGTAGCGCAGCAGGAAACGGAGATAGGAGGGCATGGGGAACTTGGGGGCCGTGCCGAAGCCCCCGTGTGTCTCGTCGAATCGGGAGCGGAGCTCCTCGTACGCTCGGCGGAGGAGTTCTTCGTCTTCGCCCGGCGTGCTCCCCTCCGGCTCCGGGGCGAGGGGATCGGCCAGCCGTTGGAGGACGCGGACCGCCTTCTCCGAGGGGCGCAGGAGCTCCTCGCGGTGATGGGCCCAAAGATCCCGGACGCGTTCCGTGAGTTCCTTGAGGCCCATCCGCCCGAAGCGGCTCTCCTTGGGGAGGTACGTCGCGGCGAAGAAGGGCTTCCGGTCGGGGGTCAGCAGGATCGTGAGGGGCCAGCCCCCCTGACCCGTCATCAGCTGGCAGACCGCCATGTAGACGGCGTCGATGTCGGGTCGCTCCTCGCGGTCCACCTTGATGCAGACGAACGTCTCGTTGAGCAAGCGGGCGACCTCGGGGTCCTCGAAGGACTCGCGCTCCATGACGTGGCACCAGTGACAGGTGGCGTACCCGATGGAGAGGAAGACGGGCTTGTCCTCCTCTTGGGCCCTGCGGAAGGCCTCCTCGCCCCAGGGCCACCAGTCCACGGGGTTGTGGGCGTGCTGCAGCAGATAGGGGCTCTTCTCGCGGATGAGACGATTGGGTTTCACGGTCTCCTTTGGGCTCATCCCGATTCTTGCCGAAGTGAGGCGACGCCACCGACTTCCGCGCCCCACTCCTCGATTGATTCCCACTCCCTCGTGGGCTTAGTATTAAGCCTAAGCATACCACGCGGAGGCTGCTATGGGAAATCGATCGCAGGCGGCTCGGCGGGTGGAAGAGGCCCTGCACGAGCGGGGCTTCGAGATCGAGGTTCAAGAGCTATCCCAGAGCACGCGCACGGCCCAAGAGGCCGCGGAGGCCGTCGGCGTGACCGTAGGGCAGATCGACCGTCTTCCGCACCACGCCCGCACAGCTCCGGGAGATGACCCGGGGCGAGGTCGCCGATCTCAAGGAGTGATCCCCAGACTTCAGACCCCAGACCCCAGAACTCAAAGCTCAAAGCTTAGAGTTCGAGGAACTCCACCGTGTCTTCGGCGAGGTCTACCACGCAGACCGTCCCCGTGTTGTGCGCGCCCGGGTTGATCACCCGGGTCTTCCCCACGCGCTCATCGCGGGGGTGGTGGGTGTGGCCGTGGAAGACGTAATCGAGGTCCTGGCGCCAGAGGTACTCCTTAAGCCGGGAGGGGTCGTCGCCGTGGCAGAGCGCGATCCTCTTGCCCGCCTGTTCGCCCTCCCAGCTGCGGCCATAGAACCCGAACCGGGGTCCGGGGATCTCCTCGAGGGCCCGGCGGATCGCGTCGGGGTGGACGTCCATGTTGCCCTGGGCGAGGTAGAGTTCCCAGCCCTCGAAGAGGGGGATCATCTCCGGGGAGGTGAGGTCCCCGCAGTGGAAGACCACGGAGATCCCCCGCTCGCGGAACGCCCGGAGCGCCTTCTCGATGAACTCCTTCCGGTCGTGCGAGTCGCTCATCACGCCGATGCGCATCTCCCCTATAATAGCCGTGGGACTCCCGAATGCCATGGACACCCGAGGTCTGCCGAAGATCATCGCAGGCGGAGCGCGCGTTCTCGGGAAGAACGCGATTTTGCTCCTCATGGGGATATGGGCCCTCGGCACGCTCACCTTCCTCCTCGTCGTCCTGTCGGGCCGCGACCTCGAGACCGTGTACACGAGCGGCCTGCCGCCCGGGGCCCGCGAGGAGGCCAAGCGCGCCCTGACGCTGGAGCGGCCCTCCGTCGTTTCGAGCTATGGGGCGTATTGGGTCCACCTCCTCACGGGGAGGTGGGGCTTCTCCGCCATCTACTATCCCCGCACGGTCCTTGGGCTGCTGGGCGAGCGCTTGCCCCGCTCGCTGCTCCTGCTGGGGGTAGCGCTGTTCGCCGCCCTGGGGGTCAGCCGCATCCTTTCATGGCTCATGGGCCATCGACGCTCGGGCCTTGCGGTCGCCTCGCGCTTCGGGACGCTGGCGCTGGCCACCCTGCCCCTTCCCTTGGCCGTGCTGCTCCCGGCATATGGACTCGCCCATCGGCTGGGATGGGTCTCCTTTGGCCAGACCCTCGATCCCATGCTATGGCGCAACCATCCCGGTGCGAACCTCAACGATGTGCTCCTGGGCCTCGCCGCCGCCCTTGCCTTGGGGTTCATCGCAGGAGCATGCGCTTTTGCATGGGCAAAGCGGAAGTTGCCCCCACCCTGGGCGGTCCTTTGGGGAGGAGGGGCCCTCGCTTTAGGGGGCACCCTGAGCCTGATCGCGATCCTGGGGGAGAGACTCCCCCTGGGACTTGACCTGCTTCGGCATCTCGTCCTCCCCGGGCTTACGCTCACCGTCTACGCCGGTGCTTGGCACGCGCTCCTGCTGCGGAGCGACTTCCTTCCGCAGCGGCTTGGGCTTGGGGCGGAGAGAAGGGAACCAAGAGCCGGTGCGGAGAGTCTCGGTCCCTGGGCCGTTTACCTCTCGTTGGTCCTGGCGCTGCTCCCGGCGGTGGAGACGACGTACCACTGGCTCGGGCTCGGACCGCTGCTCACCCGCGCGCTCCTCGCCGCCGACCTTCCCCTCCTTCAAGGGCTGAGCTTCGTCCTCGTTAGCCTGTTGGCCCTTGGGGTTCTCGCGCGCAAGACGGTCAAGGACCTGCGCTTCCTAAGGCCGTCCCATCCCCTCCTCGCTCCCGTCGAGGACGGCGGATCCTCTAGGGAGCGATACCTGCGCGCCGCCTACAAGATCGGCCTCTTGGGGCTTCTTGGGTTCGTCCTGGCGGCGGGAATCCACCCCTGGCTATTGGAGACGGTTTGGGACCCGAAGATCTACGATCCCCGGCAGGGGACGGACCCCCGGTTCCCGGCGCCCGCGCCGCCGTCCCCGGAGCACCCGTTGGGCACGGACCGCGGCGGGCGGGACGTGCTCTCCGGGCTCATGAGCTGGGTGCGCTCCACCCTCTTCTCCGCCGTTCCGCAGGGGATGGGAGCAGCCCTCCTCGGTTTGGGCTTCGCAGCCCTCCTCCGGCTCCGGGAACGGGAACGAGGAGGTCGAAGAGCGCTCCTGAGCCTGGCGGCTCGAAGCTCGATCCTGCTCGGCTACGCCCCTTTGGCTCTGCCCTTCCTCTTTCTGGGGTTGACGGCGGTAGTGAGGTGGCCGCTGCCGTTCTGGACCCGGTCGGTTCTCCTGGGGCTCCCGTGGGCCTTTCACGTCCTCCGCTCCCCCCTGCGTCCTGGAGGCCGGGCTCGATCCCGGTTTCGATCTCGATACGCGGCCCTCCTGGGAGCCGCGATCTGCTACGGGACGGGGACGATCCTCCTGCGCCCGACCCTCCTTTTCCGAGGGGTCTCCCTTGAGCCCTGGCTCATCCAAGCCCCGTTTCGAGAGGGATGGCTCTTCTGGCCCGAGATCCTCGTGCGGTGGTTCCTCCCCTTCTCGATCTTCTCCTTGGGATGGGCCCTCCGGCTGTGGGCTCAAGGGAATCGGGACGGGGGCGAGGGGGCCCCGGCTGGGTCCCCTTAACGCTCTGGACGTTGCCCTCCTCGGCTGTCGCTGCTATAGTGCTGTGGCAAGACAGCCTCCGGGTTGAGGCTGGCTGAAGAAACCCCATGGCTCATCGACGCGGACCGACGACCCGGCTCATCGTCATCGTGAACCCCATCGCGGGGCGGGGGCGAACCCAAAAGCAGCTGCCGGCCCTGAAAGCCCTCCTGCGAGCCCGAGGCATCCCCTTTGAGCTGGAGCTCACCGCCGGACCCGGGGACGCCGTGCGCCTGGCCCAAAAAGCGGCTCGAGGCGGGGCGCAGACGGTCGTGGCCGTGGGCGGAGACGGGACCGTCCACGAGGTCGCCAACGGGCTCCTCGCCCACGGCGGACCCCACACCCACAAGACGGCCCTAGGGGTGATCCCCACCGGCAGCGGGAACGACTTCTGCAAGGCGATCGGCGTCCCCTTGGACCGGGAAGGTGCCGTTCGGGTCCTCCTTCAGGGGCGGTCCCGCCTCGTGGACGTCTGTCAGATGGGGGAACGCTTCATCGTGAACGGGTTGGGCATCGGGCTCGACGGGGCCGTCTCCCATCGCTACCGGCGGATGAGGCGACTGCGGGGCGAGCTGGGGTACCTGTGGAGCGCCGTCCACGAGGCCCTTATGTTCCGAGCCTTTCCTGCGGAGATCCGGACCCCCGATTGGGGCTATCGGGGCCCGGTGCTCTTTACGGGGCTCTCGAACGGCCCCTACCACGGGGGGGACTTCCGCCTGGCGCCCACCGCCCGGGTGGACGACGGCGAGCTCGACGTCCACGTCGTGCGCGACATCCCCCCCATAAAGCGGTGGGTGCAGATCCCCAAGGTGCGTCGGGGGGATCACCTAGGGCTTCCGGAGTTCCTGCTCCGGCGGGCCCCTTGGGTGGAGTTCCGGTTGGAGAAGAGGGTTCCCGCGCATAGGGACGGCGAGCCCTTCTGGTTGGAGCCGGGCCGCTATCGCGTGGAAGTCCTCCCCAAGGCCCTGCGGGTGATCGCCCCGCAGGAGGACGCGGAACGATGAACGCAACGAGCCCGGAGCGAAGGATTCTCGAGCTGCTGGCGTTCCTCTACGGACCCCAGGAGGCGAACCGGGTGGGGAGCGCGCTCTGCGAGAAGCTCGAGACGTTCCGTCGAGAAGGCGCAAGACGAATCGCCCCATCCCCGGAGGGGCTCCCGAGCGAGCGGGAGGCGTTCCTGATCGCCTACGGGGACCAGCTGAGGGTCCCTAAACAGGTGCCTTTACGCGCACTCAAGGGCTTTTTGGACCGCTGGATCGGGGATGCGATCCCGGGGCTGCACCTCCTGCCGTTCTTCCCCTACTCGTCGGACGACGGCTTCGCCGTTATAGACTATAAAAGCGTCCATCCCCGGTTGGGGAGCTGGGCGGACGTCGAGGCTCTGGCCCGAAGCCGCACCCTCATGGTCGACGTGGTGCTCAACCACGTCTCGAGCCGCCACCCCTGGGTCGAGGCCTTCCGGCGGGGCGAGCGCCCCTATCGCGACTACTTCCTCGTCGTCGATCCCCATACGGATCTCTCCGGGATCGTCCGCCCGCGGGCTACCCCGCTGCTCACCCCCCTCGACACCGCGGGCGGCACCCGGCACCTCTGGACGACGTTCGGACCCGACCAGATCGACCTCAACTACCGAAACCCGCAGGTGCTGCTGGAGATGCTCGACGTGATGCTCCTCTACGTCGCCCGGGGGGCACGGGTGCTGCGCCTGGACGCCGTGGCGTATCTCTGGAAGGAGCCCGGCACCCCCTGCGTGCACCGGCCGCAGACCCACGCGCTGGTGAAGCTCTTCCGCGCCGTGCTCGACCTCGTCGCCCCCGGCGTGCGCTTGATCACGGAGACGAACGTGCCCCACCGCGAGAACGTCTCGTACTTCGGGGAGGGCGACGAGGCCCATCTCGTGTACAACTTCGCGCTTCCGCCCCTGGTGCTGCACGCTTTCCATACGGGCTGTGCCCACCGACTGACCCAATGGACCCAAACGCTGTGGGAGGGCATTCCCCAAGGCTGCACGTTCTTGAACTTCTTGGCCTCGCACGACGGGATCGGGCTGCTGCCCGTCCAGAAAATCCTTCCCGATCGCGAGATCGAGGAGCTCGTTCGACGCACGCAGGAGCACGGCGGGCTCGTCTCCTACCGGACCGGACCCAAGGGGATGCAGGAGCCCTACGAGCTGAACATCACCTACTACGACGCGCTGAACGATCCGAACGACCCGGACGACGAACGCGACGTACGGCGCTTCTTGGCCACCCACGCCCTGATGCTCTCGCTGGCGGGCGTGCCCGCCCTGTACTTCCACAGTCTGGTGGCATCGCGCAACTGCCGCCGCTGCGTGGAGGAGACGGGCCATCCGCGCGCGATCCACCGCGAAAGAATCCCGCTAAGCAGGTTGGAGGCCGAGCTGAACGCGGAAGGGTCGAGGCGGGCGCGGGTCTTTCGGGGGCTGCTCCGGCTGCTGAACAGACGACGGGCGCACCCCGCGTTTCACCCCCTCGGGAAGCAGCGCGTCCTGGATGTCGACGGCGACGGCGAAGGCGGGGGGGACGTCTTCGCGCTGGTGCGGGAGGCCCCCGACGGCTCCGAGGCCCTGCTTGCGCTCGTCGACGTCTCGGGGCGCTCCCGAACCCTGAGGATCCCGGCAAATGGGCTGCCTTCCCACGCCGTGGTCTGGCGGGACGCGCTCGGAGACGAGGGCGAGGCGTTTCGCGTACAAGACGGCGCGCTGCGCGTCCCGCTGGAGGGCTACCAAGCGCGCTGGCTCCTCCCCGGTGCCCCCGGTGTCCCCGGTGCCCGCGCTTCTTCCCGGTCCGAAGGGTAAGGCCGCGGGGGGAAGACCTCGGCCAGGGCCTCGAGCACCGTCTCCCACGAGACGCTCCCGGAGGGCCGGCGGAGCGGGGGCTGCTGCTCCAGCTGGAGGAAGCGCTCCGGGGTCGCCGCCCGGGGCGCGTCTCGGCGGCAGAGGTCGGGCGAGCCGTTGGCGAAGCGCCCCTGGACGTTCGTCGTCCCGCAGAGGGTGTCGGGAAAACCCGCCGCGTTGCAGCTGCCCGCTTGGAGCCCGTGTGGGCTCAGCCGCGCGTCCAGGGCGTCCGCCAGACGGTTGGCCAGGCTTCCCGGACCTCGGTCCTGGGGGGTGCCGTTGCTGACGATTGCCGTGTAGGGGAACGCCGACGAGAAGCCGTGGAGCGACAGGGCCACGAGCTGGGGATCGGCGCGCAGCAGCTCCTCGTGAAAGACCTCGAAGAACGTCTTGTCGAAGTGGGCCACGTCCGAGATGCGATAGGGGTTCCCGTCTAAGAAGGTCCCATCGCAGGGGCTGTACTCCGTCTCGTTCGCGTTGCGATGGGTGCCCGCCAGCGAGAGGGCCGCCGCCCGGAGGCGCAAAAACAGGAAGATCCCCTCGCCGCGCGTCTCCCGATCGTAGAGGGGATGGGGCACCTGGAGGTGGAGCGCGCGGAGCCCTCGGGGGGTATAAACGTACGTGCCTCGACCCTTGAGGGGCCGTCCCCCCGCATCTCGGCGCTCGACGAGTACGAAGTACGTCCGCGCCGTCCCCGCGTAGCGGAAGCGCACCAGGTCGTAGTCGACCCGGGAGGCGAGCGCGGCGGCGCGGGCCGGACGCCCCTGCACCAAGGCGGCCACGGCCTGCCGCCACACGGCCAGCTCCGCCTCCGTCGGCGGGACGAACGCGTACGAGCCCCGACCGGGGATGGGGATCTCGTGGAGATACGCCTCTAGATCCCCCGAGCGGGGGAGGAGGGGCGCAAAGGCGCACGACGCGAGCGCAAGAAGGGGGATCGCTACCCCTACAAGGAGGAACGCACGCGACCTTCGGGCGTCCGGAGCCATCGAAGCGACCTCCTGCAGTCAAGTCAAGGGAATTGGGGCTTTGTATAATGCAAGGCGGACGGAGTTGTCAAGTTTCGCCCTGCGCGCGCAGGGCACCGGGACGATGGGCGTTAAACTCCTGCTGGACACGGACATCGGGACGGACATCGACGACGCGGTCTGCTTGGCTTATTTGCTCGCCCATCCCGACTGCGAGCTCCTCGGGATCACGACCGTGACGGGCGAGGCGGAGAAGCGGGCGCGGATCGCGAGCGCCCTCTGCCGCGTCGCGCAGAAAGACGTCCCGATCTACCCCGGCGCGGAAACCCCCTTGCTGATCCCCCAGAAGCAGACGCGCGCCCCGCAGGCGGAAGCCCTTGCGAAGTGGACCCATCGAAGGGCGTTTCCCAAGGGCGAGGCCGTCGAGTTCCTGAGACGGACGATTCGGGAGCACCCCGGGGAGGCGGTGCTGCTCGCGATCGGACCGCTCACCAACGTCGCCCTGCTCTTTAAAGCGGACCCGGAGGTTCCCCGAATGCTGAAGGCCCTGGTGCAGATGTGCGGCGTCTACGAGCGCTTCCCGCCCGGAAGGCTTACGGAGTGGAACGCCAAGGGCGACCCGCACGCCACCGCCGTCGTGCTCCGCGCCCGAGTCCCCACCCACCGCTTGGTGGGGCTGGACGTCACCGCTCGGGTACGCTTGAGCGCCCCGGAGGTGCGGGAGCGCTTCGCGAAGAGCGAGCTTTTAAGATGCGTGCTCGATCTGGCGGAGGTCTGGTTCCGGGAGCGGGACGAGATCGTCTTTCACGACCCGCTGGCTGCCGCCACGATCTTCCGGCCTGAGCTGTGCGAATTCCAGCGGGGACACGTGGAGGTCGAGCTGCAGAGCGAGAGGCTGCGGGGCTTCACCCACTGGAGGCCGGATCCGCAGGGTCCTCACGAGGTCGCCCTCCGAGTCGACGAGGAGGGCTTCTTCGAGCACTTCTTCGGGGTGTTTGAAGGATCATGATACGATGGCTCAGGAAGGCGCGAAGATGAGCACGATCAATTGGGGTGGACAAGCTTAGGGGCGTCAGGCCCCCGCGCTATCGCCTTCGCGTCGGGGATTAGCACATTCTATACCCCGTAGACGATCAAGCTCGGGAGGACCACGTTTATCGCATTAGGCATCGCCGTGAGATTTATCGTTCGGACCGGAAGGCGACTTCGGCTGAACGTAGAGGTAGCGCTTAATGTCCTTAAGGGAGGTCTTCTCAAAGGGCTGATCGACGATGATGACGTCCTGCTCGCTCTTGATGCGCTTGTAGTGGGCGAGGTTCTCGTTGTGCTTGCGGATCTCCTCCCAGATCAGGCGACGGACCTCCTCCTTAGACAGGGACTTCCCGATGGTCTCCCAGTTCGGGTAGACGAGAGCCTGGATCACTTCCATCCCCTTGCGGCGGCCCGACCGCACCAGGATCTCCTCGATGTACGGGCTGTGGGAGAGCTCCCACTCGATCTCCTCGGGGTAGACGTTCTTGCCTGTGTCGAGCACGATGACGCTCTTGCAGCGGCCCTTGATGTAGACCCAGCCGTCCTCGTCGATGTAGGCAAGATCCCCCGTGTGGAGCCAGCCCTCCTCGTCGAGGACCTCGCGGGTGCGCTCCGGGTTCTTGTAGTAGCCGCGCATGACGTTCGGCCCGCGCGCTAAGAGCTCCCCGATCCCCTCCTCGTTGGGGTTCAAAAGCCGCAATTCGACGTTGGGCAGGGGAGGTCCCACCGAGCCGGGCTTGTCGTTGAAGGGAGTGCTGAACGTCAGGACGGGGCTCGCCTCGGTCATCCCGTAGCCCTCGATCATCCCCACGCCCAGCCGCCGGAACCCCTGGATGACGTGGGGCGAGAGCGGGGCGCTCCCCGAGGCGAAGAAGCGCAGCCTCCCTCCGGCCATCTTGCGTTTGAGCTGCCAACCGATCAGGCGGGGAGCTACCCGGCTTACGAGGCTGCGCATCCGGCTCTCCTCGATCGCTTGGATGACGCGATCGTACATCGCGTGGTAGAGCTTGGGGACGGCCACGAGGATGGTCGCCCGGTAGCGCTTCATGATCTCCGCCAGATTGGCGTAGTCGTTCGTCCACACGAGGAGCGCGCCCACGCGGAGGGCCGCCAGCAGCGCGATCAGGCCGAAGCTGTGGTTCCACGGGGCGATGGATACGACGACGTCTTCCTCGGTCACCCGGAGTCGGTGAAGGACCCCCTCGATGTTGGAGGTGAGGTTCTCGTGGGCCAGCATCACCGCCTTGGCGTCCCCCGTCGTCCCCGAGGTGCACAGCAGAAACGCCAGATCTTGGGGGGAGACCTCCCGCAGCGGCGGGGTCTTGTCGCTGAGGAATTCCTCCCAGGCGAGGACGCGCTTGGGCCTCTTCTCCACGGGGTCGAGGACGACGACGAACTGCAGGGTGGCCAAGCCCTCTACCCGGTCGACGAGATCCCCGGAGACGATCGCTGCCACGGAGTCCGTTTGGGTGAGCAGTCGGTGGATCTCGGCCGTCTGGAGCATGGGATCCAGGGGGACGGCAATCGCCCCGGCTTTATGGATCCCCAAGGTGGTGGCGATCCACTCCGGACGAGGACGGGAGAGGATTGCCACCTTGTCTTCCGGACGGATACCTCGTTGGGCCAGCCCGGCAGCCACTCGGTCCGAGAGCTCTTGGAGATCTCGGTAGCGGATCTCGGCGTATTCGCCTACAAGACCGGCTCTCGCCCCTTCCGGGGGAGGGGTAGCGACGGCCCGCTGGTCCCCGTGTCGGCGGGCCGATCTCTCCAAGACTTCCAGGATCGTGGGGTACGAGGGACTCACCCCCCGGTCCGCATTGGGCATGCTCATGTTCGAAGTGCTCCCCTTCCCTTCCCTTCGCTCTACTTCCCTCAAGCGGGTCCCCGGGAGCGCTCGCTCAAGAGTAGGTCTCCTCCTCAAGGGGCCACGTGCGGTCTCGCAGGTATTTTTCCGCCTCCAGTGCGGCGATGCAGCCGTCGGAAGCCGCTACGACGGCTTGGGCGTACTCCCCGGAGAAGGTCCGCACGTCCCCGACGCCGTAGACGCCCGGGACACGGGTGCGCATCCGGCGATCCGTGAGGAGGTAGCCGTGTTCGTCCATCTCCAGCTTGCCCTGTAAGAACTCCGTGGCCGGCTTGTGCCCGATGTTCACGAAGACTCCGGCGATGTCGTCCATCTCGAGGAGCTCGCCCGTGTCCCGCCGGCGCAGGACCACGCCCTCTACCTTCTCCTCCCCCTTGAGCGCAACGACCTCGGTGTTCCAGAGGAACCGGATCTTGGGGTGGTGGAGGACTCGGTCGATGAGGGTTTTATCCTTGGCCTTGAACCGCTGGGGATCGTCCTCCGGGTGGCGGACGACGATGCGCACCTCGTCGGCGAACTTCGCCAAGAACAGGGCCTCCGTGAAGCCGGAGTCCCCGGCCCCTACCTCCAGGAGCTTCTTGCCTCGGAAGAAGTAGCCATCGCAGACGGCGCAATACGAGAGCCCACGGCCCTTGAGGCGGTCGGCTCCCTGGGCCGGAAGTTCCACGGGTCCTGCCCCCGTAGCGAGGATGACCACCGGGGCCTCGTAGCGGTTCTCGGCGGTGATCACCCGATGATCCTCCCCTTGCCCGCCCCACTCGACGTCGACGGCCTCCTCGAGGACGATGTGGGTCCCAAAGCGCTCCGCCTGCCGCTTGGTGCGCTCCATGAGTTCCGGTCCTGTGATGGGCTCGTCGAAGCCGGGATAGTTCTCAACGTCGGTGGTGTCGTTCAGTTGTCCTCCGGGGATTTCCTTGTCGAGGAGCAGGGTCTTCCGGTTGGCCCGCGACGCGTAGATGGCCGCGGTCAATCCGGCCGGGCCGCCACCTATGATGATCACCTCGTACCGTTCGCTCATGGGGATCTGCCTCCTCCCTCAGGGATCGGCCGTGGTCGCTGAGGACGCGCACGCGTAGGAGTCCCTAAAGTCACAACGGATCCGTCGAGTCGAGCCATCATAGCGGAGATGAGGAAGGGCGTCAAAGGCAGCCCGGTGCTCCCTCCGGCGGAGTCGCGGGAGCGACTCCGCTAGAACTTGATGTCCTCGTACTTCCAAGCCTCCAAGTAACGCCTCTGGGATTCCCTGAGACTGTCGATCTCGATGCCCAACGTCTCCAGCTTGATCTCCGCCACCCGGCGGTCCACCTCGTCCGGCACGGGATACACCTTGGGCTCCAGCTCCCCGCGATGCTCCAGGAGATGAAGGGCGGCCATGAACTGCATCGCGAACGTCTGGTCCATCACCTCCACGGGGTGACCCATCGACGTAGGGGCCGTGAGGTTCACCAGCCGCCCTTCGGCGATCACGTGGATGCGTCGTCCATCTGCGAGAGTGTACTCCGTGACCCCGGGACGGACCTCCCGCTCGGAAGCGGCCAGCTCCCTCAAATCGTTGAGGGAGATCTCCACGTTGAAGTGGCCCGAATTAGCCAACACGGCCCCATCCTTCATCTTCTCGAAGTGCTCCTTGCGGATGACGTCGCGGTTTCCCGTGGCGGTGAGGAAGAAGTCGCCCAACGGCGCGGCCTTCTCCATCGACATGACCTCGAAGCCCTCCATGTGGGCCTGCAGGGCTTTCCGGGGGTCCACCTCGGTGACGATCACTTTGGCCCCCAGGCTGCGCAGCTTGCGGGCCAGGCCCCGCCCGCAGTAGCCAAAGCCTGCTACGACGATCCGTTTCCCTGCCACGAGCAGATTCGTGACGACCATGAAGTTCGAGATGGAAGATTCGCCCGTCCCGTGGACGTTGTCGAACAGATGCTTCATGGGCGTGTCGTTGACGGCGTAGGCGGGGAACTTCAAGATGCCCTGCTTCTGCATCGCCTCCAGGCGGTGCACCCCGGTGGTCGTCTGCTCGCAGGTCCCGATCACTTTCTCCGCAAGCTCGGGACGCTTGGCATACATGCGGGCCGTGAGCTCCGCCGCGTCGTCGATGATGAGATCCGGCTCGTGCTCTAGGACTTTCAGCTGGATCTCCTCGAACTCCTCGTCGCTGAGCCCCCGCTTGGCGTGACCCGTGATGTTGGGTTGCTCGTTGAGGGCAGCCACGACGTCGTCTTGGGTGCTCATGGGTTCGCTGCCCGTGAACACCACGTGGGCTCCGGCGGCGGCCAGCGTCTCGATGAGCACTCCCGTTTTGGCCTCCAAGTGGGAGCAGACGGCCACCGTTAGGCCCTGAAAGGGCTTCTTTTCACCGTAGAGTTCGCGCAATCGGGCGTGGATCGGCATGTGTTGCCGGGCCCAGTCGAGCTTCTTGCGGCCCAGTTCGAGATCAGGTTCCTTGTTTGCCATAGGGATCAAGCTCTCCTTTTGGTGATGAATTCTCAAGAAACGTTATGCAGATTCCAACACTTCGTCGGAGACAACGACGTACTCCGCAACCGCTTGGGACGGGGGGATCTCTAGGCCGTCCTCCCGAAGGCCGCGCAGATGGAGGGCAATGGCTTCGTACATGTTGCGCTCCGCTTCCTCACGGGTCTTGCCGGTGGCTACACATCCCGGAAGGTCCGGCGAGTACGCCGAATAGTTGCCCTCAGCCTTCTCGATTACGGTTAAGAACCGGTGGATCATGTTCCCCTCCGTGACTCCTTTAGGCTTGCCTGCTTTAAGATACTGTGGAGCGTACCCGGAGCCAAATCGTCGTTGGGGTGCCCGGCAAGCGTCACCCGCCCCGGCTTGGTGATGGCTTCCCTTAGTGTGGACAAGATACCACCATCTGCCTCGATCAGCTTGATGACCTCTCGTACCTTCACCGCGCCTGCTGCGTTGGCAGGAGCTCCGCCGTAAAGCGCACCCGCTGTACGTAGCGGTTCCCTACCCAGAGGCGGAACTCGTACTCCCCCGGCTCGGGGATGGGGATCGCGGAGAACGAGATCGCGAACTCCACGGGCTTATGGCGGTCTTGGACGTGGAGCTTCCCCGTGGCCTGCGCCAGCACGGACTCATCCTTGACTTTGACGTACTCCACCTTCACCTCGTGCTCGCCCACCGCGTCGTACATCCGCGCGTAGAGGGCCACGGGCTTGTGCTCCGTGGGGAACTTCGAGACCCAGATGCGATCGAAGATGCCCACCACGGTCTTCTTCTTCGTGGCCGCGTCCGTGATCACCTGGTCACACAACAAGAACGCCAGGGGAATGGGGGGAAGGGTTTCCCCTTCTGGGGGGCGAAGTTCATCTCCTTCCGTATGCGACGCCATGCTCCTCTCCTCCCCGACAGTGTGGTGGCATTGTATGCCGTGCGGGCGAAGAAAACCACCTCGCTCGACTTGCCGGTTGCTGCGCAAGGGGATACCCTTTTTGTGGCAAGAAGGGGGAGTTCACGATGGTGCGAGCCCGGGATCTGGTGACGTTCTCCTCCGACGCGACGTTCGCGGTGGATCCGGACCTCCGCGTGATCGCCTGGAACGAAAGGGCGGAGGAGCTTTTGGGATATCGGGAAGGGGAGGTGCAAGGGCGCCCTTGCTGGGATGTCCTACAGGGGCTTCTCCCCGACGGACGGCCCCTTTGCACTCCCGAATGTCAGGCGAAGCTCTGCTTCAGCTGCTGCCAGGCGTACGGGGTGCGCTGCTGCTTAGGCCGCCATCGTGAGGGGTACTGGATCAAGCTCGGATTAAGCAGCATCGCAATCCCCCACGATGAGGAGGTCGCTGCCGTCATCTTCCTAAGGCCCTTCGAGGAGGGTGTCGAAGGCGAAGGGGGCAGAACGACTCTTGTGGGATCGCGCCTCCTGCGGGTGTTCACCCTCGGGCGCTTCGCCCTGGTGGTGGGGGGACGGGGTGTGCCGCTGGAGCGCTGGACGCGCAAGCAGGCGATCTCCTTACTCAAGATCTTGGTCACCCATCGGGGGAAGACCCTCCCCCGAGAGCAGCTGATCGAAGCCCTCTGGCCGGGGCTCCCGGAGCGCCGCGGGCGGGATCGCTTGAAAGTGACGATGTACGCGTTGCGTCGGGAGCTACAGGCTGCAGGGGTCGATCCGCGCCTCCTCTACACCGTCGATGGAGCGTACGGCCTACGCCGGGAGGGGCTCTGGGTGGATGCGGACGTCTTCGAGGGGCGGGTGCGTGAGGGGTACGCTTGGGAGCGCCGCGGACGGGATGAAGAGGCCCTTCGCGCTTACCGCGAGGCGGAAGCCCTCTACGGAGGGGACTTCTTAGGAGAAGACCTCTATGAGGACTGGTGCGCCGAGGAGCGGGAACGCCTGAGGGAGCTTTACCTCGACTTGCTCCAACGGATGGCGACCCTCCTCGCCGCACGGGGAGACTATGCCCAGGCGGCCTGGCTCTGTCGCAAGGCGTTGGTGCACGAACCTTGCCGCGAGACGATCCACCGCACTCTCATGGAATGCCTATGGCGTCAGGGGTGCCGGGCCGAGGCCCTGGCCCAATACCGCCGCCTGCAAGAGCTCCTCGCTCAGGAGCTGGGTGTCGAGCCCCTGCCGGAGACGCAGGCGCTCTACCGGCGGATCCTGCGAACCGGGAGCGCCTCGAGCTGAGCTTGCAACCAAGCCCATTGTGCCCCGTGGCCCCCTTCCCTATCCCACCGCTGTCGGGCAAAGTCGTAGCCGATCTCGGGATGGGGACCGAGCAACAGGACATACCCCCTGCCATATCGTATGACAATCCCTGCCGGCTTCCCTGCTTGAGGGCCGGCTTCTTCTCCCCAGCGGGCCACCACACGCACCTCTTGGGGGGAGGGAAGGATGGGACGGAAGACTTGCCCTCCGTAGTAGATCATCGACAGGGGGAAGGAGTTCCCCTCCCCCCACACGGGGGTCAGGGCCCAGCGAGGCCAAGGGGCGATCGAGGGGATGGGGCCTTGGGAGCTTCCGGCGAAGAGATCGAGGTCGTACTCGTACCGCCTCCCTTCCCAGAGGATGAAGTCCGAGGCGAAATAGGCCCCCGCGCAGCTGCCGATGTAGAGCCCGCCCGAGGCGATGAACGCCCGTAGGCGTCGCTGTCCTGCTTCCCCGAGCGCCCGTCGGTAGTCGTACGCCCATCCCCCGGGGACCCAGATCGCCGAGTACCCTACTCCCTCAGGATCCGCGTCCCAGCGGACTACCTCGGAGGGGGAGACCTCCTGTCCTTCCCAACCGAGGAAGCGCAGGAAGTTGTGAATCGCTTCCCTCCCTTCCAGCCACGTACCCGGTCCGGCGTAGAGGGCTACCCGTACGCGCCCGGCCCTCGTCCCGGCCCCGGCCCCGGCGCGGGCCGGGACGCCCCAAAGGGCGAGCCCCAAGCCCATGCTCAGAACGGCACTCCGCTGCAGGAACTCCCGTCGCGTCATCGACCGCCTCCCTCTCTTATCTTACCCCTTAGGATAGGGCAAAGAGCTCATGAGCGTTCACCGTCGTCTGCTCTGCCAGCTCCTCAAGGGGAACGCGGCGCAATCGGGCGACGAACGCCGCCACATCCCGCACGAAGAGGGGCTCGTTCCGCTTGCCCCGATGGGGGACCGGCGCCAAGTAGGGCGAGTCCGTCTCCACCACCAGTCTATCCCAGGGCACGGCTTGGGCAGCGTCCTGCAGGGGTTGGCTCTTGGAGAACGTCACGATGCCGTTCAAGCCGATGTAGAGCCCCAGATCGAGAACCTCCCCCAGCAGGGCACGGTCGCCCGTGAAGCTGTGCCAGACTCCCTGGGGGTTGTATTCTCGGAGCAGGGGGACCAGCTCCCGCTCGGAGTCGCGGTTGTGCAGCACCACGGGCTTTTCGCAGCGTTGGGCCAGCTCGAGCTGGGCTTCGAGGGCGACCCGCTGGGCCTCCCGAGGCGAGAACTCTTTGAAATAGTCGAGCCCGATCTCGCCGACGGCCACCACGCGCTCCTCCCCGAGCAGCCGTTCCAGCTCTCTCAGGGCCTGGGGATCGAAGCGCCCTCGACGGACGTAGCGCCTCGCCTCGTGGGGATGGACCCCGACGGCGGCGTAGAGTTTGTATCGTTGGGCTAAGTTCACAGCCTTGTGGCTGGAATCGAGGTCCGTGCCCATGGCGATGATCTGAATGCCCGCAGCCAAGGCTCGTTGAATGACGGCCTCGCGGTCGGGATCGAACTGCGGCGCGTCGAGGTGAGCGTGGGTGTCAATGAATTGAACAGTCATTTAAGCAACCTCCGAAACTCTTCGACGGTGATGCCCGCTTGGCAAATCAGCGCCCTTAGGGTGCCCTTTGCCAGTTCCTTATGATCGGAAACCGAAAGCCGCCTATGGGGCGGATCGCGATGGCGTAGGATGATATGGCTTCCCGTTTGATGATCGATCTCGTATCCCAGCTTTTCGAACGCCTTCACGGCCTCGCGACCGGATATTAGAGGTAGCTTTGTCAAATAGAAACCTCCACAACCTCTTCCTCAATGGAGGGAGGAATGGGTTCCTCATGTTTCTGGAGGCTTTCTAGATAGCCTCGGATTGCATCCTTGATGTTCTCTAACGCTTCTTGCCGGGTGCTCCCCTGAGAGACGCATCCGGGTAGAGTCGGGCACTCTGCCGTGTAGATCCCGTCTTCATCTTGCTTGATGATTACGCGAAACTTCACAGGCTCCACCTCCTCCTCCCTCACATTCTCGCAGGACTTGGGGCAGGATTTCCAGTAAATCTCGGGGAAGCATCGCCCGCTCCCCCGTTTTGGGTTGGAGACGATCGGCCAAAAGCCCGTGCAAGTAGACGCCCGCGGGCGCGGCCTCCTCGGGGGGCATCCCCTG
>JALSGO010000081.1 GCA_026982655.1 Candidatus Bipolaricaulota bacterium | reverse complement strand
CAAGTCCCACCAGCGCCAGCAACATCACCGCCAACGCCGCTACGCTACCGCGCCGTACGCCCGATGTCAACACGGTATCTACCTCCTCTTGATGAGATGAAAGGTCGACCCCATCGAGAAGCTGCGCAGGCTGGCCAAGGCCCAGAGACGGTCGCTCAACTTCCTCGCCGTCGAGGCGATTCTCAGCTACTTGAAGCAGCAAAAGGCGCTTTAACCCTGACGGGAGGGCAAAGGGAAAGGAGGGGAGACGTCTATGCGTCCTGCGGTGGTGAGAGGGAGAGGGGCAAATCCTCAGGGAGGAAACGGTCGAGGACTGAGCACTCGGCGTTGCTCTACGGACCCGTGTTTGTGCTCTCTCGTCACAGAGGGCAAGGGACATCACGCTTCGAACGAGCCGCTGTTATCACGGATCTATTCGCAAGGGAAGGCCATCTGCGAGCGGGGGAACCCGCCACGTATCTCTATTGGCTGTGCGAAGGGGAAGTCGAGCTGGTTCGCTACACCCCCTCCGGTCGGATTCGGATTCTCCGCCTCCTTCGATCCGGTGAGCTCTTCGGCCTCGAAGCCCTCGTGGGGCTGGGGACCTACCGACAGAGCGCATACGCTCGAAGGACGAGTCATCTTCTTACGATGGATTCTCGGGAGATCTTAGACCTTCTCCACAAGCCGCACGTTTCCTCACAGATGGTTGGGGCCCTGGCCCGCACGATCGTGACCGCCGAGGAGCGGCTCGACGCCCTCCTCTCCCCGGAGATCCTGCGCCGGGTGACCCAGACCCTCTGGCAGTGGATTCGGCCTTATGCGAATGGATCGGTTGTAGAACGAAAATCAGAGGCAGAGACGGGGGGGTAGCAGGAGCGTAAGCGCTTTCCGCATCCCGTTGACCAACGAGGAGCTGGCAGCTCTGGTGGGAACAAGCCCTCAGACGATCTCGGTGTGCTTGGGCAAACTGCAAGAACGGAGGATCTTGGAGCGCCGACGGGGATGGATCGCCGTCCTCCGCGCCGAGTCCTTACGGGCCCTCGCGGAGGCAGAGGAACCCTAGCCTAGCACAGCTCCCTCGGAGGTGTCACAATACCCCCGGCCATGAGCAAGAGCGAGCGGAAGGTCACGCTGTACACCAAGCCCGACTGCTCCCTGTGCTTCAAGGCCAAACAGCTCCTCAAGAAGCTGCAGCCGGAGTTCGGCTTCGCGCTCGAGGAGGTGGACATCACCCAGGACGAGGCGCTGTACGAGCGCTATCGCTGGGAGATCCCCGTGATCGCCGTCGGGGGCAGGGAGCTTCTCAAGGGGCGGATCGCGGAAGAGCAGCTGCGGGAGGTCCTGCGCAGCGCCTTTGAGGATTAGCGGGATTGGGACTGTTCGAACGCGTAGGCCGCCCGCAGGATTTTACGCTCTTGGAGCTTGTCGCCCACGATCTGGAGGCCGAAGGGGAGACCTTCGACCGTCCCGCCGGGTACGGAGATCGCGCACAGGCCCGCCAGGCTCACGGGCACCAGGAAGACATCGGATAGGTACATCTGCAGCGGGTCATCGAGCTTTTCGCCCAGCCGAAACGCGGGCGTGGGCGCGGTGGGCGTGATCAGCACATCGCAACGCTCGAAGGCCCGCTCGAAATCCCGGCATAGGAGCGTGCGCACCCGCTGGGCTTTCCCGTACCACTGTTCGTAGTACCCCGCGGAGAGGGCGTAGGTGCCCAGCATGATGCGCCGCTTGACCTCCGGGCCGAAGCCCTCGTCTCGACTTCGAGAGAACATCTCTTCCAGGGTTTCATCAGAGAAGCGGCGGGTGTAGCGGACGCCGTCGTAGCGGGCCAAGTTCGCACTGGCCTCCGAGGAGGCGATCAAGTAGTACGTCGGGATCGCATATTCGGCGTGCGGCAGGGAGACCTCCTCGATGGCGGCCCCCAGGCCCTCAAAAGCACGGACCCAGCCCTCGGCCACGCTTCGGGCTTCTCCCCTCAAGGCGTCGAAGAACTCGCGCACCACCCCCACGCGAAAGCCCTCGATCCCCCGCTCCAGTCCCGCGGTGTAGTCCCCGCCTCCCGCGTCCATGGCAAGGGAGGTGGAGTCCCTCGGGTCGTGGCCCGCCAGGAAGCCCAAGAGAAGGGCGGCATCCCGGACGTCCTTCGTGATGGGGCCGATCTGGTCCAACGAGGAGGCGTAGGCGACGAGCCCGTAGCGGGAGACGAGCCCGTAGGTGGGCTTGAGGCCCACGACCCCGCAGAAGGCCGCGGGCAGGCGCACCGAGCCGCCGGTGTCCGTCCCCAGCGCCGCGGGGGCCGTATGGGCCGCTACCGCCGCCGCCGAGCCCCCCGAGGAGCCGCCGGGCACCCTCTCCGGGTCTAAGGGGTTGCGCGTCGGCCCGAAGGCGCTGTTCTCGTTCGAGGAGCCCATCCCGAACTCGTCGAGGTTCGTCTTGCCCAGCACCGTGGCCCCGGCCTCCTTGAGCTTCTGAATGGCCGTCGCGTCGTAAATAGGCCAAAAATCCCCCAAGAAGCGGGACCCGCAGGTGGTGCGAAAGCCCACCGTGGAGATGAGGTCCTTCACCGCGATAGGGAGGCCCCTCAAAGGCTTATCGCGTTGGGCTTGGGCTTCTCGTGCGAGTTCCCCCGGGTCGGCCAGCTCCAAGTACGCGTGAATCTCGGGTTCTCGATCCTCGATGGCCTGAAACAGATCCTCGATCAGGGCCTCTACCGCGATCTCCCCCTGCCGAAGGAGGGAAAGAAGC
>JALSGO010000080.1 GCA_026982655.1 Candidatus Bipolaricaulota bacterium | reverse complement strand
TAACCCGGGTGGAGAACGCCTGCGCCACGGGGAGCGACGCCTTCCGCCAGGCGTGCTTCGCCGTCGCCGCCGGGGTGTATGACGTCGTGTTGGTGGTGGGCGCGGAGAAGATGCACGACGACCCCGGGGGGCTCATCCAGCGGGCCGATGTCAAGAGATTGTGGATGGGTCGCGGGGTGACGATGCCCGCCTTCTTCGGGCTGCGTGCGACGGCCTACATGGAGAAATACGGGATCTCCCGGGAGCAGATCGCCCTCGTGAGTGTCAAGAACCACAAGAACGGCGCGCGCTACCCCTACGCGCACCTGAAAGTGGAGTGCTCCCTCGACGAGGTGCTGAACGCGCCCTATGTGTCGTACCCCTTGGGGCTGTACGACTGCTGTCCCGTCACGGACGGCGCGGCGGCGTTAATCGTCTGTAACGCTGAGATTGCCAAGCGCTACACGGACGCTCCCGTGTACGTCCTGGGCTCGGGCTTGGCCACGGACAGCTTCGTCCGTGGCGGGGACTTAACGAGCTTCCCGGCCACCCGGCATGCGGCCCGGCAGGCGTACGAGATGGCCGGGATCACCCCCCAGGACGTAGACGTGGCGGAGATCCACGACTGCTTCAGCATCACGGAGCTGATCAGCTACGAGGACTTAGGGTTCGCCGAGCCCGGTTGCGGGGTTCGACTCTTGGAGGAGGGCGTTGTGGACCTCGACGGCGAGAAGCCCGTCAACCCCAGCGGGGGGCTGCTCGCCAAGGGCCACCCCCTGGGGGCCACGGGGGTTGCGCAGCTGGTGGAACTGTACGAGCAGCTGCGGGGGGAGGCGGGTCCCGTCCAGGTGAAAGACCCCGAGATTGCGCTGCAGCACAACATCGGGATCGGGCGCTTCGCTACGGGGTCCGTGGGGTGCGTCCACCTCTTGGGGCGGGAGCCCTAAGCGGCCACGCCCAGGAGCTGTTTGCGCAGCTCCTGAATCTCATCGCGCAGCTGCGCGGCCCGCTCGAACTCCAGCTTCCGCGCGGCCTCGTACATCTCCGCCTCGAGTTGCTTGATGAGCTTCACCAGCTCTTTCGAGTTGAGGGGCTCCTTGCCTCCTCCCGTTCCCGCGCCCACGGGTTCCTTGAGTCCCGGGGCAGGACGGGGACGGGGGCGGGCGGCCTCCCTCGCCCGCACAGGGGCCTTGTCGGGCTTGTCTTGCCGCAGCTCGGGCATGAACTCTTGTACGGCCTTCTGCACCGTCTGCGGCGTGATCCCGTGCTTCTCGTTGTATTCGAGCTGGATGCGCCGACGGCGCTCCGTCTCCTGGATCGCCCGCCTCATGGAGTCCGTCACTTCATCGGCGTACAGGATCACCTTCCCGCGGACGTTGCGCGCTGCGCGCCCTATGGTCTGAATGAGCGAGGTCTCCGAGCGCAGGAAACCCTCCTTGTCCGCGTCCAGGATGGCGACCAGCGACACCTCCGGGAGGTCCAGACCTTCCCGCAAGAGGTTGATCCCCACCAAGACGTCGAACTCCCCCAAGCGCAAGTCTCGCAAGAGGTCCACGCGATCGAGGGTCTCGACGTCCGAGTGCAGATACCGGGCTTTTACGCCCATCTCGATGAGGTAGTCCGTGAGGTCTTCAGCCATCTTCTTGGTGAGGGTGGTCACCAGCGCCCGCTCGCCCCGCTCCGTCACTTGGCGGATCTCGTCCAAGAGATCATCAATCTGGTGCTTCGTGGGGCGCACCACGACCTCGGGGTCGACGAGCCCCGTGGGCCGGACGATCTGCTCCACGATGCGCTGACTCACCCCGCGCTCGTAGGGGCCGGGCGTGGCGGACAGGAAGATCGCTTGAGGGACGAGCTGTTCGAACTCCTCGAACTTTAGAGGGCGATTGTCCAGCGCCGAGGGGAGGCGGAAGCCGTACTCGATCAGGGTTTCTTTCCGGGCGCGGTCCCCGTTGTACATCCCCCGGAGTTGAGGGATCGTCACGTGCGACTCGTCGATGACCACCAAGAAATCGTCGGGGAAGTAGTCGAGAAGCGTGTAGGGCCGCGATCCCGGCGGGCGGCCCGACAGATGCCGCGAGTAGTTCTCGATCCCGGTGCAGTAGCCGAACTCGCGCAGCATCTCCAGATCGTAGCGGGTGCGCTGCTCGAGGCGTTGGGCTTCTAGCAGCTTCCCCTGGGCACGCAGACGAGCCAGCTGCTCCTCGAGCTCCTCTTCGATGGAGCGCAGGGCCCGCTCGAGCTTCTCCTCCGGGATGAGGAAGTGGCTGGCGGCGTAGATCGTCACCCGCTCCCAATCGCGGAGCTTCTTCCCCGTGATCGGGTCCATCTCCTTCAAAGACTCGATCTCGTCGCCGAAGAGCTCAATTCTCAACACATTTTCGCTGTAGGCGGGGACGAGTTCGATCACGTCCCCGCGGGCTCGGAACGCGCCGCGCCCGAAGCCCACGTCGTTGCGGCTGTAGCCGAGCTCCACCAGGCGCCTTAAGAGCTCATCCCGGTCGCAGAGGTCGCCCCTCCGGAGCGAGAGGGTCATCGCTTGGTAGTCCTCGGGGGCGCCCAGGCCGTAGATGCACGAGACGCTGGCTACGATGATCACGTCCCGGCGCTCCAGCAGGGCGGAGGTCGCGGCGTGGCGCAGGCGGTCGATCTCCTCGTTGATGGAGGCGTCCTTCTCGATGTAGGTGTCCGTCTGAGGGATGTACGCCTCGGGCTGGTAGTAGTCGTAATAGCTCACGAAGTAGTGGACGGCGT
>JALSGO010000079.1 GCA_026982655.1 Candidatus Bipolaricaulota bacterium | reverse complement strand
CCGGTTCCGGTGGGTCCGTATCCCATCGGGTATGGAAAGGGAGGTGTGCAATGAAGGGAAGGAAGTGGCTTGGGCTCGTCTTGGCGCTCTTACTCGCCCCGGCGCTTGCCAAAACCACCGTGACCGTCGCGAGCTGGGGCAGCCAGTCCGAGATCGAGCTCTACAACCAGGCCTTCAAGGCCTTTATGGCGAAGAACCCGGATATCGAGGTCAAGCTCCTGCATATCCCCGCCCAGGACTACTGGACCAAGCTCTCGGCGATGTTCGCGGCGGGCAAGGCCCCCGACTTGATCTTCATCAACAACATCAACTTCCCGGCCTTCGCCGCCAAGGGGCTCCTCGTCCCGCTCGAGCCCTTCATCCAGCGCGACCGGTTCGACACCGGGATCTACTACCAGGGGATTCTCAAAGCCTTCGAGTGGGACGGGAAGCTCTACGTCCTGCCCCGCGACGTCTCGAACCTCGTCGTCTACTACAACCGCGACCTCTTCAAGAAAGCCGGGCTTCCCGACCCCGACCCCGACTGGACCTGGGACGACTTCCTGAAAGCCGCCAAGGCCCTCACCGTGGAGAAGAACGGCAAGCGGGTGCAGTGGGGCCTTTCCTTCTACACCTACTTCCTCTTTTGGGAGCCCTGGGTCTGGTCCAACGGCGGCCGCTTCTTCAGCGAGGACCACACCAAGTTCATGCTGAATAGCCCGGCCTCGGTGGAAGGGCTCCAGTTCTACGTCGACCTCCGCTACAAGCACCACGTCGCCCCCACCCCGGCCGAAACCGCCGACCAGAGCGCCTTCGGCATGTTCCTGAACCAGCGCACCGCGATGATCGTGGACGGCCGCTGGCGGGTGCCCACCCTCAAGAAGAAGGCCAAGTTCGACTGGGATATCGTCCCCTTCCCGCGGGGCAAGGCCGGCAGCATCGTGGATATCGACGGCTCTGGCTGGGGCATCACCCGCTCGGCCAAGGACAAGGAGGCGGCCTGGAAGGTGCTCAAGTTCCTCGCCGGCCCCGAGGGCGCGCTCATCTTCACCAAGGGCGGGCTGATCATCCCCGCGATCGGCTACGACCCGCTCAACCCCGAGGCCACCAACAAGGTCTTGAAGGCCTTCTTCCAGCCGCCGCCCCCAAAGCACCAGCAGTACTTCCTCACCGTCAACAAGACCGCGATGCCCACCGAGACCTTCGAGCGCTTCTCGGAGGCGATCGGCCTGATCGGCAAGGCCCTCCAGCCCGTCTGGCAGGGCAAGGAGGACGTGAAGACCGCCCTCGACAAGGTCGCGCCTAAGGTCCAGAAGATCCTGGACGAGGTGCAGGCCCAGCGGAAGAAGTAACGAAGCGGGGGGCGGGGCACACCCCGCCCCCCATCCCTTTGGGCGATGAACGCATTCCAGCGCTTTCCCTGGCTTTTCATCCTGCCGAGCCTCGTGGGTTTTCTCGCCTTCAACGCGGGACCGATCTTGCTCTCGCTCTGGATCAGCTTTACCCACTGGGACGTTTTCCAACCGCTCTCTTTGGAAAACCTCATTGGAAACTGGGCGGGTCTCGACAACTACCGGCGGATGCTTGAGGACCCGGTCCTGAAAAAAGCGTTTTTTAACACCCTTTATTACGTGGTGGTGGCGGTCCCGCTGGAGATCGTGATCGCGCTCGCGATCGCCCTGGGCCTAAACCGCAACTTTCCCGGCGTGCGCATCGTGCGCACGCTCTACCTCCTCCCCACCGTGACCAGCGTGGTGGCGGTGGGGCTGCTCTGGCGCTGGGTTTTGAACCCTTACGTAGGCCCGGTGAACCTGTTCTTGCGCTGGCTGGGGTCAAAGATCGAGGCGCTCCTCCAGCTCCTCCACCTCCCGGTCCCGGCCACCGTCCACTGGCTCGCCACCCAGGGCCCGGGCTGGCTCCAAGACCCCGCCTGGGCGATGCCGGGGATCATCCTCGCCTCGGTCTGGGCGGGGCTCGGGTTTCGCATGCTGATCTTTTTGGCCGGCCTTCAGAACATCGACCCCACCTACTACGAGGCCGCCGAGCTCGACGGCGCGAACAACTGGCAGAAGTTCTGGCACGTCACCCTTCCCTTGCTCTCGCCGACGGTGTTCTTGAACACCCTGCTCGCGCTGATCGGGGGCTTCCAGGTCTTCGGGTTGATCTACGTAATGACCGGGGGCGGGCCACTCGACGCCACCAACGTGCTGCTTTTTTACCTCTACCAGAAGGCCTTCGGCGAGTTCCCGCCCGACATGGGCTACGCCTCGGCGATCGCGTGGCTGCTCTTCGTGATCCTCTTCGGGCTTACGGTGATCCAGTGGCAGCTTAGGAAACGGTGGGTGCTCGAGGAAGCATGAAACGGAAGACCACGTTTTGGGACGTTTTGGTGATCGGTCTCTTGTTGCTCGGCGGGCTCTCGATGCTGGTGCCCTTTTTCTGGATGATCTCCACCAGCCTCAAGGAGCCGGGCTCGCTTTTCGACCTCCCCATCCAGCTCTGGCCCAAAAAGCTCCACTGGGAAAACTACCAGCAGGTGCTCACCATCGTGCCCTTCGGGCGCTGGTACCTGAACTCCCTGATCATCGCCACCGGGCTCACCTTCTTGAACCTCACCTCGGGGGCGATGGCCGGCTACGCCTTCGCCCGCTTCCGCTGGCGGGGGCGGGACGCGATGTTCCTGCTCTCCTTGATCACGCTGATGATCCCCGCCCACGTGCTGATCATCCCGCTCTTCGTGATCATGAGCCGGCTCGGCTGGATCG
>JALSGO010000078.1 GCA_026982655.1 Candidatus Bipolaricaulota bacterium | reverse complement strand
CGGCCCTCGAGCTGAAAGACCCCCGCGGTGCGGCCCTCTCTGAGCATCTCGTACGTCTTGGGGTCGTCCAAGGGGATCTCGTCGAGGGAGAGCTTCACCCCGCGGTGGGCCTCCAGGAGCTTGAGCGTGTCGTCCAAGACCGTGAGGTTGCGCAGCCCCAAGAAGTCCATCTTGAGCATCCCGATGGTCCCCAGCGCGATCATGTCGTACTGGGTGACCACGGAGCCGTCGCTTAAGCGCATCAAGGGCGAAAAATTCACGATCTCGTCGGGAGCGATCACCACCCCTGCGGCGTGGGTCGAGGGGTTGCGCACCAGGCCCTCCAGGCGCTTGGCGATCTCGATTAAGCGCTCGATCCGCTCGTCGGATTCGTAGTGCTGGCGAAGCTCCGGGGAGGCCAAAACGGCCCGCTCGAGGCTGAGCCCGAAGGGGATGAGTTTGGCAATCTTATCGGCGTCTCCGTAGGGGATCCCGAGCGCGCGGGCCACGTCGCGCACGGCGCTGCGCGCGGCCATCGTGTCGAAGGTGACGATCTGGGCTACGCGGTCTTGGCCGTACTTTTGCTCGACGTAGCGGATGACCTCGTCCCGCCCGCGCTGGCAGAAGTCGATGTCGATGTCGGGAAGCTCGATTCTGTCGGGGTTGAGGAAGCGCTCGAACAGCAGCCCGTACTTCAAGGGATCCACGGTGGTGATCCCCAAGGCGTAACACACCAAACTTCCGGCGGCGGAGCCGCGCCCCGGGCCGACGGGAATTCCGCGCTCCCGGGCGTATCGAATGAAGTCCTGGACGATCAAGAAGTAGGGCGCATAGCCCATCTTCTGGATGACGTCGAGCTCGTAGCGCAGCCGCTCCTCGATCTCGGGGGTGATCTCGGGATAGCGGGCTTTCACGCCCTCCCACGCGAGCTTTTCGAGATATTCTTCGGGCGATTCCCCCGTGGGGACGTCGAACTTGGGGAGGTGGTGGGCGTTGAGATCCAGCTCCACCTCGCAGCGCTCGGCGATCTTGAGGGTGTTCTCCAGCGCTTCGGGGACGTCTTGGAAGCGGCGGGCCATCTCCTCGGGGGACTTCAGATAGAGCTCGGGGCTGTAGCTGCGGGGCTCGTTGGACTTGTGCGAGCCGATGTTGATGAAGACCTCGTGAGCCTCGTGGTCCTCGGGCGCTAGAAAGTGCACGTCGTTCGTGGCCACCACGGGGACCCCTAGGCGCTTCGAGAGCTCAAGGAGTTGGGGCCAAATGCGCCTCTGGTCGTCCAGGCCGTGGTCCATGAGCTCGATGTAGAAGTTCTCGGGCCCGACGATCTCCATGAACTCGCGGGCCACGCGCTCGGCCCCCTCGAAGTCCCCCTGGAGCAGCAACGAGGGGATCTCCGCCTTGAGGCAGCCCGACAAAATGATCAACCCTTGGCCGTACTGCTTTAAGAGCTCCTTGTCGACCCGCGGGCGATAATAAAAACCCTCCAAGAACCCCAAGCTGGAGAGCCGCATCAAGTTGCGATACCCCGTCTCGTCGCGGGCCAGGACCGTCAGATGAAAATACTTCTCCGCGGAGCTCTTCTGGGTGCGGCCCTTGGGGGCGACGTAGAGCTCGCACCCGAGGATGGGCTTTACGCCGAAGTCCTGCGCCGTTAAGTAGAACTCGACGGTCCCACACAGCACCCCGTGGTCTGTGAGGGCCAAGGCGGGCATCTCCAGCTCCGCCGCCCGCTCCAACAGCAGGGGGATGCGGCAGGTGGCGTCCAAGAGGCTATATTCGGAGTGCACGTGCAAGTGAACGAAGCTCATGGTTCGATGAGAATATACTTCTCCTCTCCGGGGAAGATCAACCCCAGCTCGCGCCGGGCGAGAAGCTCGATGTAGTCCAGATCGTCCTTGAGGGCCAAGAGGCGTTGGAGTTCTTCGATCTCCCGCTCGAGGGTTTGGAAGAGGCGCTCGGCGCTCGCCCGCTCCCGCCGCAGCTCCGCGATCTCCCGCTCCTTCGCGTAGAAGTTCCCACCCCAGAGGAACAAAAGGGCCGCGGAAGCCGCGAGCACGAGGCGGGCCGGAAGGGACATCCGTGCAATCATGATCGTAGTCGCGATCGTGCGTCCGTTCCCGCTCTTGAGGCTACTGCGCGTGCGTCGAGGGCCCGGAGGCCAGGGGCAGAGGGTAGAGGTCCTCCAGGCGCAGAAGCTGATTGTACTTGGCGGTGCGCTCGCCGCGGGAGAGCGAGCCCGTCTTGATCTGTCCGGCGGCGGTGCCCACCGCCAAGTCCGCGATGAACGGGTCCTCCGTCTCGCCGGAGCGGTGGGAGATCACGGTGCGATACCCCGCCCCCTTCGCCAAACGAATGGCCTCGAGGGTCTCCATGAGCGTCCCGATCTGGTTCGGCTTCACGAGAACGGCGTTCGCTATGCCCCCGTCGATCCCCCGCTGAAGCCTTCGGGGGTTCGTCACGAAGAGGTCGTCGCCCACCAGCTGCACCCGATCGCCTAGCCGTTGGGTGAGCTTCCGCCAGCCGTCCCAGTCCTCCTCCGCGAGGCCGTCTTCAATGGAGATCAAGGGGTATTCCTTCAACCAATCCTCGTAGATCTTGATGAGCTCTTCGGCGGGGAGCGCTCGGCCTTCGAGGCGATACGCGCCCTGGGGCTCGTCCCAGAGCTCGCTGGCCGCCACATCGAGGGCCAGGGCGATCTCCGAGCCGGGCGTATAGCCCGCGGCCTCGATGGCCCGCATCAGCAGCCGGATCGCCTCTTCGTTGTCGTCAAGCTGGG
>JALSGO010000077.1 GCA_026982655.1 Candidatus Bipolaricaulota bacterium | reverse complement strand
GCGTCCCTTCCATAGCCCATGTTATGCCAAGACCTTGAAAGGCTTTCGGACGATCTTCACGTATAACTACCCGATCAACGGCTTCAGCGGGAACTTTGCCGCCGTTGTAGGCGTGGTGTTCGGATTCTATTTTGCCCCGTACCTCTTCACGAAAGGCATCGTCGTCGGAGCCCTATGGCTCATCCTGGCCTTTCTCGCCCCGGTCGCCCGAGTCTACAGCTGGTGGCGCTATGAAAGACATCTATCGTAACGAGGAGGTGTCCCCATGGAAGCGATGTGGCCTCTGATCTTGCTGTTGGTCTTCGCGGCGTTCATCGTCGGGTCGGCGGTGCGGATCGTGCGCCCCTTCGAGCGCGGCTTGGTGGAGCGCTTGGGGAAGTATCACCACACCGCCGATCCCGGGTTGCGGTTGATCTGGCCGATCATCGACAAGATGGTCAAGGTGGACATGCGCGAGCGGGTCATCGACGTCCCGCCCCAGCGGGTCATCACCGAGGACAACGTCGTGGTCGAGGTGGACGCCGTCGTCTACTACCGGGTGATCGACCCCGTCAAGGTCGTCTACAACGTGGAGGACTTCAACGTAGCCGTCACCAAGCTGGCACAGACGAACCTCCGCAACCAGATCGGGGACCTCAACCTGGACGAGACGCTCACCTCGCGGGAGAAGATCAACGCGGCGCTGGGGCAGATCCTGGATGAGGCCACGGACAAGTGGGGGGTCAAAGTCACCCGGGTGGAGATCCAGCGGATCGACCCGCCGGTGGACATCACCGAGGCGATGTCCAAGCAGATGAAGGCGGAGCGGGAGAAGCGGGCGCTCATCCTGGAGGCCGAGGGGATCCGTCAGTCGGAAATTACCAAGGCCGAAGGCCAGAAGCAGGCGGCCATTCTACAGGCCGAAGGGCAGGCGGAGGCGATCCAGAAGGTGGCCGACGCGGAGAAGTACCAGAAGATCGCCATCGCCGAGGGCGAGGCCCAGGCGATCAAGACCGTCTTCCAAGCGATTCACGAGGGACGCCCCACGAGCGAGCTCATCACCCTCAAATACCTGGAAGCGCTGGCGGGCATCGCGCAGGGGCAGGCGACGAAGATCTTCATGCCCGTGGAGCTTTCGAGCGTTCTGGGGGGATTAGCTGCGATGATCGAGGCCTCTCAAGATGCCCGGGAAGGGGAAAAGGACAGAGGTCCAAGCCGAGCAGCCTGAGGCGCTCGCTAAACCCAAGGCCCCTCCACGGCAGGGAGGCCTAACACGACAGATCGCTCGAGGCGATGGGCTATTCGGAAGCTGCTCAGAGCTTGAGATCTCCTGTGCGTTCGGCTATACTGCGTATACCGCATCGAGAACGCTTTGGCTGGGGTGATTTGCGCTGAAATCAGTACAGGAACGGACGTATGAGGTGCTCTACATCATCCGACCCGACGTCGATCGGGAAGAGGAGTACCCCCGGATCGTACAAAAGTATGAACAAGTCATCGCGGAGAGCGGGGGAGAAGTCCACGAGGTGGACGAGTGGGGCCTGCGTACCTTCGCCTACGAGATCGACCACTACGACCGGGGCTACTACGTGCTCATGACGTTCACGATCGATCCGAACAAGCTCCCCACCCTCGATGAGCGCTTTCAGCTGGACGAGGACGTCCTGCGCTACCAAGTCGTGCGCTTGGAAGAGGAGGAGGAACGGGAGAGGCGGATCCCGGCGCGCACGGCGGGATCGGGATCGGGATCGGAAGCGGAGGTAGGATCCTCGTAACGGGCATCCGGCGCAGGGCCCTCCGGGCGGGACGGAGGTTCGGGTTCGCTCCGCAGAGAGGGAGGGGAGAAGGCTATGGCAGGGCTTAACCGTGTCATCCTGATCGGGAACCTAACGGACGACCCAGACCTCCGTTACACCCAAGCGGGAACGGCGCGAGCGCGCTTTGCCATCGCCGTCAACCGGCGCTGGCGCGACCGCGAGGGAAACCTCCAGGAGGAGACGACCTTCGTCCCCATTGTGGTGTGGGGGGCCCAGGCGGAGAACTGTGCTCAGTACTTGGCCAAGGGGCGTTTGGTCGCCGTGGAAGGGCGCTTGCGCATCGACTCCTTCGAGACCGAGGAGGGCGAGCGCCGCAAGGTCGTAGAGGTGGTAGCGGATACCGTGCAGTTCCTGGGGGCTCCCGGGGCCGGCACAAGGGGGGACGAGGAAGCCTATCCGAGCGCTTCCGAATCGTCGATCCCTCCGGCCGACGCGGCCGCGCCCGCGCCGCCGCCCCCTACATCCCGTTCGAGACCCCATGAGACCCCCTCGGAGGGAGAAGAGGAGGTTCCGTTTTGAGATCCATGCGTAGGAAACGACGCCAAGTCTGTGAGGTATGCAAGCACAACATCCAGCTCAACTACAAGCGTCCGGAGGAGCTTCGGCGCTACATGAACCGCTTGGGGAAGATCCTGCCCCGGCGGGTCAGCCGGCTCTGTGCTAAGCATCAGCGCCGCGTAAGCCGTGAGATCAAGAGGGCTCGGGTTATGGCCCTCTTGCCGTACGAAGTCGAGCCGTAGAGCTGACCGGACCCCCGTTCCGTCCCTTGTCCCCCGGCTCGGTCCCTCACCCATCATGACCGACACGGAGCTCTTCCTCGAAGGGGTAGGGTTTCTGCTCGGGCTGGGGGGGCTCTATCTCGGCGCCGAGGGGTTCGTGCGCGGGGCGGCTCGGCTCGCCGAACTCCTCGGGATCTCCCGCTGGGTCATCGGCCTGACGCTGGTGGCGTTCGGCACGTCGGCTCCCGAGCTGGCCGTGAGCCTGCTGGCCGCTCTAAGGGGCACACCCGACCTGGCCGTGGGCAACGTGGTAGGGAGCAACGTAGCCAACATCGGGCTCATCCTGGCCATCGCCGCGCTGCTGCGCCCGCTCGAGGTGCGCTCCTCCTTGGTCCGCCGAGAGGTGCCCTTTATGCTCGTGATCTCCCTGCTCTTTTACGGGCTGGCCCTCAACGGGCAGATCAGCCGCCTCGACGGAGGGGTGTTGGTCGTGGCCCTCGGCGTCTTCCTCGGGCTGATGTACATCTACCGGGCCGAGGGACTCCTCGACGAGGACAGCCCCAAACGGCCCGTTCCGGCGCGCGAGGGCAAGGGGAGAGCGGTGGGAATCAACGCCCTCTTGGCGTTGGGAGGCCTCCTGGTGCTGTTGGGGGGGGCGCGGTTGCTGGTGGACTCCGCGGTGACCCTCGCCCGAGCGCTCGGGGTCTCGGAAGGCGTGATCGGCCTTTCGCTGGTCGCCGTAGGCACTTCCCTGCCGGAGCTTGCGACCACCGTGGTGGCAACGCTGCGGCGCGAGATGGCCATCAGCGTAGGAAACATCGTCGGCAGCAACATCTTCAACCTCCTGAGCGTCGTAGGGATCGTAGCCCTCGTCCACCCTCTCCCGATCCTGCCCGCCTGGCTCACCCGCGAAATCCCCTTCATGCTCCTCTTCTCCTTCGCGCTCCTCCCGCTCCTGGGCATAGGATCACGCCCCCGCGTGGAACGCTGGGAAGGAGCATTGCTCCTTCTGGGCTATATCGGCTTTCTCCTCTGGCTGTTCCGCTAAAAGGACGCTTAAAGGGACGGGGCAAGGGCGCAGACGATCGCCCTTGCCCCGTCCTCCGTCCCTCTCTCGATGCCCTTTAGCGACCCAGAACGCGCTCGATGCGACGTTGAGCCTCGCGGAGGTGTGCCTCCAGGGTGGAGTCGAAGACCCCCTCTGCAAGCACCTGCTCGATCGCCCGATCGATGCGCTCCAACTCCGCTTGCGCGAGGGATCGCGCTTCGTCCACGCGTGGGGCGACAAAGGCCGGGTTGGGGTGGAGAGCGATGGGATCGGTGCCAGCCCCCCCGTAGGCCTCGAGCCAGGGATCCCGCTCGATCCCCAAACCGAAGGGCGCGTCCGTCGAGGGAAGCGCGTTCGAGCCCGGAAGGCCTAGGGGGACGGAGGCGGCGGAGGGAGCCGGGAGGCGGGACGATCGCTCTCCCGCAGGAGAGCCCTCGGGAACGGCCATCTGCAGCAGCCGGTCGAGGTAGAGGCTCTGGAGGGCGCGCTGGAAGGAGTCCGCAGAGGGAAGGCCGACCAGCACGTCCTGCCAGATCGCGTCGGTCACGCCCCGGAAGAGCTCCTCCAGGGTAAAGGGATTCGGCTCCTCGGAGCGATAGGCGTTGTCCCGGATGCGGGCCAGGCGCTCCGGCCAGAAGAGGATCTCCAACAAGGCGGCGCGCATGCCCGTGACTACGTCGTGGAGGGGGTAAGTGAAGCGGGTGCCGAACCGCCAGCCGGAGTAGCGATCCCACCAACGCGGGGGCGGAGCCTTGTCCAAGAGCTCTTTAGGGAACTCCCGGAGGATGTCGGGTCGGAACGCCTCCAGGACGAACCGCAACGCTTGGCGCTGCTCCTCGGCCGGGACGGGCCGGAAGGGGACGAGGCCGGCCGGGTCGTCCTTGTGGGCCCGGGTGACGTAGACCCCTCCGATGTACTTCGTCGTCCAGAAGTACCCCTGAGTCTGCTGGTAGAGGAGGGTATGGATGGCCCCGCGCACCGGCCAGAGCTCGCCGTCCTCCTCCACCAACCGTTCCTCCACCTCGGCCCAGAGCCGGTCGGTCAACCGCTGCAGCCCCTTGTAGTAAGCGATCGGGTCCCCGCCTAGGTCGAACTGGTTCGTCCACGGATCCAGGGCGTACGGGTAGAGCCAGCCGTCCTCGTCCGTGCCGTAGAAGTGTTCCTTCTGGGCGTGCTCCTGAGCGATGGCCTGAAGCCGGGGATGAGGGCGATCGAGGGTCTCGTTGCCTACGGGCATGTAGCCCCACTGGATCGCCCAGACGTCGTAGGGGCCCACCGTGGAGTTGTAATACTCCCCCTGCGCGTCGCGATCGGGGGAGATGTTCGGGGGGTTGTAGTCCATCACGGAGGCGCTCACGCCGTACTGCCGGGTGTAGTCCGGGTCGTGGAGCTTGTCGAAGGGGATCGCTATGCTGGCCTTGAAGTTGTGTCGCAACCCCAACGAGTGCCCGACCTCGTGCATGACGACCTCGCGGATGGCGGCCCCTACGTATTCCAAGGGCACCGGCTCGTCGGCATCGATCACCCCATCGGCGATCAACGTCAGCCGCCACGTCACGAAGTAAGGGAGCAAGGAGGCCCCGTAGGCGCAGAGACGGCGGGCGTAGTCCGGGTTGAGCCGGTACGCCAGCCGTAAGGCTTCGGCCTCCTGTCGCAGGAAGTCCAGGGGGCTGCGCACGTGGGCCAACAGGTCACGCTGGCCCGTAAGGGCTCGGACCCAGTCGGCCACCACCAGGATGTCCGCGTTCAGGATCTCTCCGGAGCGGGGATCCACGTCCGAGGGCCCGATGGCGAAGACCGACGTCACCGAGGGGACCCAGCGGATGGTCGAGTAGCGAGCATCTCCGGGGTCGAAGTCCGGATCGTCGGGGGCGTCGACCGCGCGGATGGCGTTCTTGAACCCTGCCGCCTCAAAGGCCTTGTTCCACGCTTCCACCCCCTCCTTGACGTAGGGCCGAAGCTCCTCCGGGATCGTGTCCTCCAGGTAGAAGACGATGGGCTTGACCGGTTCGGAGAGGGGGGCGTAGGGGTCCTTCTTCTCCAGCCGCCATCGGTTGACGATCCGCACGATCCCCGTGCGGCCCCCCTGGCGATCGTAGTCCTTATAGGTCGTCACGAAGTACCCGACCCGGTCGTCCGCCAGACGGGGCTTCATCGGCTCCTCGGGAAGCCGGAGGATGCTGTAGTGGATCGCAACGGGCAGGCTCGTCGGGTCGGGGAGCGTCCGGCTGGGGAAGGCCCGCGAGGCGGCGTAGGTGAGGTCGACCTCCAGCTCCACGTTCTCCGGGAAGCTCTTGGCGTATACGAACGAGGAGCGGTTGGGATCGATTCGGAACCCCACCCCGTAGAGGAACGGCAGCACGGGCGCCAGACCGGGGTCTTTCAGGAAGAAGCGGGTAACCTCGATCAAGTATCGTCCCTCCTCCGGCTGCGCCGCCGCCACGGGGAAGACGGCGAGGACGTTCTCCCGAAAGCCTCGCTCCACCATGCGGCCCTGAGGGGTCCCCTCTCGGGCGCGGAAGAGGGGGTTGCGGGCCACCAACTCGATGCGATCCTTGCGCAGCCGGAAGGTGACCATCTGGGTCTCCAGGGGGAACCCCGTGAGCAGGAACGACTCCCCGATCCCCCGAGCGATCTGCACCACGACGAGGAAGTCCCGGTTGAAGTTCTCCTCACGGATCTCGAAGAACACCTGGTCGCGATCGTTGACGTAAACGGGGAAGAGCCCCTCATCGCTCTTCATGTCGGCGACGAACTCGTCCAGGGGGGGAGCCTCCTGAGCCGTGGCCCTCCCGGAGGAGGGGGAGAGGTCCCCTGCTAGCCCCAGAAGGAGCACCCCGACGATCGCTGCAACGGCCAGCAGCGCCGGGGACCGCTTGCCAGTACGCATTGCCATGGTTTGTAACCTCCTTCTCCCAATGCTTGTGCTGCCCGGGCCCTGAGCAGGCCGGGATCGTATCGGGAGTATACGGGAGATCCGAGGCCAAGGCGAGAGGGAAGGCGCTCAACACCTCAGGAGCGGTCGGGCGGATAGGAACGGTCCAGCGAAGCGCACGAGGCGGGGGAGGAAGAGGGAGAGGGCGCGGACCGAGCCCCCGTCCCTTGGGACCGCGTGAAGAGGTTGGCAGTGAGGCCCAGGAACAAGAAGAGTCCTCCCGCCAGCACGTAGGGGAAGGCGTATCCCAGCAGGTCGAAGACGAGTCCTCCTCCCAAAGGTCCTGCGATGCGGCCCAAGCTCTGGAAGGAGTGGAACACGCCGAGGATCGCCCCCTGGCGTTCGGGCGGGGTGCGCTTCGAGAGCAAGGCGGAGATCGCAGGGGTGATCAACGCCCCGCCCAAGCCCATCCCGGACGCAAGGACCAGGAGGCTTACGAGATCGTACGAGAGGAGTAGGCTCCAGAACCCCACGCCGCTCACGAGGAGCCCGATCTGCGTGACCCGCTCCTCGCCCCAGGCAGCGATGGCCCGCCCCGCGAGGATCCCTTGGCCCAAGGCACCCACCAACCCCATGACGGCAAACACGGCTCCCATCTGGGCCTCGCCGAACCCGAGCTTGGCCTCCGTGAAGAGGGCAAACGTTCCAAACATGCTAGCAAAGGCGGCTTGACTGAGAAAGCTCAGCCCCAGCAGCGGACCGAGCGGCCCCCTCAGCTCCCGAAGGACCCGGGTGTGCACGCTCCCTGGCGGTTGGGATTGGGACTGAGATCGGATGCGGTCTCGGACCTCCCGCCCCAACGACTCGGGGAGGAAGACGGCGGCAAAGCCCACCACCAACAGGGCAAGGCCCGCCGCCACCAGAAACGGGACGGTGGGGTTGGCCCCTAGGAACCCCCCGATCGCCGGCCCGAAGATCATCCCCAATCCCATAGCGGCCCCCATCAACCCCATCCCCTTGCCGCGGTGCCGGTGACCGGTGGAGTCCGCCACGTAGGCCATAGCGGTAGGGAGCACAGCCGAGGAGAGGAGCCCCCCCAAGAGGCGGGCGGCGAAGAGCATCCACAACGTTTGAGCGAACCCAAAGAGGACGAAGGAGACCGCCATACCCGCCAACCCCACCAACAAGATCGGCTTGCGCCCCACCCGGTCCGAGAGCCTGCCCCACAGGGGGGAGAAGAGAAACTGCATCAGGGAGTACGTAGCGAAGAGCAAGCCCAGGTGGGTCGCGGTGGCTCCCAGGCTCTGCGCGTAAAACGGCATGATCGGCAGGATAATCCCAAAGCCGATCATCACCACCAAGAGGGTGAGGAACAGCACGAAGAGCTGCTTCTTCTGTTGAGGGTTCATGCGTCCGGATCAGGGCTCGATAAAGGGGCTCAGTCGATTCAGCGTGTCCTCCAGCACACGGTTTATCGCATCCAGCTCCTCGGAGGAGAGTTCTTCATAGGGCAAGCTCAACAGGACATGCCGCAACAGGACGACTCGGGATTGGAGGGCCTTGGGAATGCGATCGGACCCCAGCGACTCCCCCCGCAGCAAGCTGCGCAGACGGCTGTGAACGGGCTCGACCTCCTCGACGCCGAAGACACGCCGGAAGATCTCGAAGGCTCGCTGGAGGCCGTCGAGAAGCTCTTCCTTGGCGTGGTGCGCCTCTGCTAACGCCTTGTGCCCGGCCTCCGTGAGCTTGTAGACCTTACGCTCCGCCTCTCCCTCCTGGGTGACCCAACCCTGCTCCTCCAACGCTTGGAGAAGGGGGTACACAGAGCCGGTGGAGGGTTTCCAAAAGCCCGTCTCCTCCTCGATGCGCTTCATGAGGCCGTAGCCCGTAAGCGGCTCCTCGCTAAGGAGCTTCAGCAAGTAGTACTTCAGAAAGCCGCGTTGAATCGTTGCCACCTCCTGTACTTCGGGATTATGTCGCTAGCGATATATCGGCACAACTATAGCAGCCGACAAGGACGGCGTCAATCCGCGGGGAAGCCCCGACCGCTCCCATGCCGATGCCGACACTAACCGCCCTTGCGGAGCCCTTGGCGGCTATCCGGAGGTCCGGATAGAATGGTACGAAATCACACGCACGACGTCGAACGTGGACCAAACGAAGCTGTTCCGTCAAGAGAAGCCGAAGGCCCCGCTGGCCGAGCGGATGCGGCCCCGCTCCCTAGAGGAGTTCGTGGGGCAAGAGCACCTCGTCGGGGAAGGAAAGCCCCTGCGGCGGATGATCGAGGAGGGCCGGGTGCGCTCCCTGATCCTGTGGGGTCCGCCCGGGACGGGCAAGACCACCCTGGGCCGGATCATCGCCCGGCACTACGAGGCCGAGTTCGTCCCCTTCAGCGCCGTGCGCGCCTCCATCAAAGACGTCCAGCGGGCGATGGAGCGCTCCCGTTCTCGATTTCAATCCTACGGAACCCGCGACCTCCTCTTCGTCGACGAGATCCATCGCTTCAACAAGGCCCAGCAGGCCGTCTTCCTGCCCTACGTGGAGGAGGGCTCCGTAATTCTGGTAGGAGCCACGACGGAGAACCCCTCGTTCGAGGTCATCGCCGCGCTGCTCTCCCGCTCGCAGGTCTTCGTGCTCCAGCCCCTCGCGCCCGAGGAGATCCGCACGATCGTGCGCCGGGCGCTGGCGGACGAGGAGCGCGGACTGGGGAAGCGCCGACTCGCGCTCACCGAGGAAGCGGAGGCGTTCATCGCGGACGCGTGCGGCGGGGATGCCCGCCGGGCCTTAAACCTCCTGGAGCTGGCCGCGGACCTCTGCGGGGGCTCCACGATCTCCGCAGAAGACGTCCGGAACGCGCTGCAGCGCAAGACGCCGCTCTACGACAAGGCGGGGGAGGAGCACTTCAACTTGATCTCGGCGCTGCACAAGGCGGTGCGCAACTCCGAGCCCGACGCCGCGCTCTACTGGCTCGCCCGGATGCTCGCCGCCGGGGAAGATCCCCTCTACCTCGCGAGACGACTGGTGCGGATGGCCGTAGAAGACGTGGGGTTGGCCGACCCCCAAGCCCTGCAAATCGCGCTGGCGGCGAAAGACGCTTACGACTTCCTGGGCAGCCCCGAAGGGGAGCTGGCGCTGGCCGAAGCGACGGTGTATTTGGCCACGGCCCCCAAGAGCAACGCCGTGTACAAGGCCTTCGGAGAGGCCCGCCGCGACGTGGAGGAGACGCGCCGGGAGCCCGTCCCCCTTCACATCCGCAACGCCGTCACGAAGCTCATGAAGGAGCTGGGCTACGGGCGGGGGTACGAGTACGCCCACGACTACGAGGAGGGGGTTACCCCCATGAACTCGATGCCCGAATCCTTGAGGGATCGCGTATATTATCGCCCGACGGAGCGGGGCTTCGAGCGGGAGATCCGCAGGCGCCTCGAGCGGTGGGAGGAGCTGCGGAGGAGGCTGCGGGAGGCGTCGAAGGAGGAGAACGCGTAAGACGTCCGGGGCTTGACATTTCCAAGCCCATTTTGTCAGCATCCTTGAGGGGTGAGCGCCATGAGAGGAGTCTTCCGAACGATTCTCATCGCCGTGCTCCTCATCCTCGGGCTGGGGGTGGCCTTCGAGCTGGGAACGGCGACGGCCTGTCGACAGAGCCAGCTCCTCTCCCTGGCCCGCCTCCTCCCCCATGCCGACCCCGCCCTCCTGGAGGAGTTGGACGCCCAGATCGTCCGCACCCTTCGGACGGTGTTGCTAACCCTTGACCTTGGATACGAGAAGTCCCGCATCCTCAACTGTCGGTTCGCAGCGCTCTTAGAGAACCTCGCCCGCCAGGGCCCGGAGCTCTCCCCCCAGACGCTTCCCGACGCCCGGGAGTTCGTCCTCGATTGCTATCGAGAGTTCGCCTTTTTTATTACACGCCTCGAGACGTTCGAGGATTATCGTTGTGCCCGCATCCTGCGGGTTGTGCAGATCCTCTCGAAGAAGCAGTGGAGGGTTGTCTCGCTGAACCTCTCCTTCCGACCGAACGGCCCGACCGCCTATCTCGACATGGCACTCTACAAGCCGGAGGCTTCCCCGTCCCGCCGGGAGCCCCTCCTCGCCTTGGTGGAGTACGGAAGGTTTACCCTCGATGACGAACGAAGTGCTGCCTACTGGGCCAAGGAGATCCTCCGGGTGTGGAAATACGCTCCGAACCTCTCCTTCGAAGCCCTCAGCTCCTCCCTGCGCGTGCTCGTCTACGCGCTCTCGAGGGGACAAGACCCAGATCTCCTGCGAATCCTCCTCCAAGAGGTGAGGGATGCTCCGGTCGTTTCGGGGCTTCCCCTGTTCGTGCTCTGGTTGGACAAATTCAGCCTCCGCTGGCGAGGCACGTGCTTCGGCTGCGAAGGGGTCCTCCCCCTCGAGGCCGCGCGGGAGATCGCCTGCCAACTCGTCTTCGTCATCTGTCGGGATCTCGACTTCGCTCTGGCGGAGGCGTTCCTCCGCTCGGGTCCGTAGCAGGGGGAGCGGAAGAAGCGTCGGGATCCGAGGCGGGGGCGGGAGCAGAGGGAGGAGCGGGCCGGGGGACGCGATCGCCCCAGATCTCGCGGGCGCGGAACGCGTACAGGAACACCCCGATGTACTCCGGCAGCGCGAGGACGAAGGAATTGATCCAGAAGGGGGAATAGCGGTGAATGCCGATGAGGATCCCCACGCCGAAGAAGTACATGTAGACGATCCACCACACCTTCCAGAAGAAGGGGGTCAGGAAGGGGCGGCGGTACGCGTACAAGAAGAGCCCCAGGAGCGTCCCGGCCTCCAGCGCTCGGGTTCCCCAAAAGAGCCCGTCGGCGGCGTAGATCGCGATGTAGGGTCTGCCCACGAGGAGCTCCGCCCCGCGGGCGAGGAGGAGCCCCCAGGCGTAGACCTTCCACAGCCGGGGTCCGAGACGTTCCCAAGCCACATATCCCCGCAGGAGTGCCCGTCGCACGTTCGAAGCCCTCACCTTCGCCTCCTTGGCCTCAGGACGTTCCGTTTGAATCGCTCCCAGCGGAAGAGCGCCCAGTCCACGGCCCGCTCGAGGGGCGTCGGCGGTCGGGGGACCCGAGGGCGTGAGCGATACTGCAAACGCCGTTGGGTGTACGCGTAGGCGACCCCCACCCCCGAGAGCGCGAAGAAGGCCAGCCACGGCATGCGATATCCCATCGCAAACCCGAAGTACACGAACGCGATCGTGAGCCACATCAGCACCCGACCCGGGATCGGGAGCACGAAGCCCAGCAGCACGACCTGATCGGGGTTGAGGAGGCACCAGGCGACCGTGAGCCCCGCCAGCGGAAGCCACAGACCGCTCAACGAGATGTCGAGCCACGGCTCCAGCCCCAGGGCGCTGAGCAGGAGGCTCCCGACCCAAATCCCCACCGATGTGGCTGCGGTTACGCCCGCGAAGAAGCGGGCGAAGGTCCGGCTGCCCCAGGAGCGCTCCAGCGTCCCGCCCACGATCCAGAGCCAGTAGTTCGCGAAGGCAACCGTGAACAGCCCCTTCGTCACCAGGGGATACGTGAGAAGACTCCAGGGCTTGAGCCACCAGCCCAAGGGAGAGAAGGTAAGCCACTCCCAGGGGTTCCCGGCCCGCAGGAAGAAGACGGCCACGAAGTAGATCAGGAACGTAGCGATGCTCACAGCAATGAGCGTGCGGGTGACGGGCTCGGGGCTCTGCCACAGAAACCGCCGCAGACGGCGTAGCTGATATGGGATCTCGTACATTTACGCCTCCCGGGGTCCGAAGAGGACCGTCCCCAATCGTACCAGATTCGCGCCCTCCTCGACGGCCACCTCGAAGTCGTGGGACATCCCCATCGAGAGCCACCGCATCTCGACCCGGGCCCAGCCCTTCTGCCGGGCCTGTTGGTGTAGGTGCTCGAAGAGTTCCCGCATGGCGCGGAAGTGAGGCCGAAGCGTCTCGGGGTCTTGATAGGGCATCATCGCCATGAGCCCCACGACGCGCACGTTCTGGAGGTCCTGGATTTGCTCGATCAGGGGCTCTACTTGATCGGGAGGGAGGCCCCGCTTGGTCTCCTCGCCTGCGGGGTTCACCTCTAGGAAGATGGAATACGGTTCCTCCCTCTCTATACGGGAAAGTTCGCGGTCGAGGGCCCGGGCCAGCTCCCACGAGTCCACGGACTGTATAGCGTGAAAGAGCTTTACGGCGGCCTTGACCTTGTTGAGCTGGAGGGTCCCGATCATGTGCTTCTCCAGCTCTTGGGGGAGGAACTCGAACTTGCCGAGCGCTTCTTGTACGGTGTTCTCCCCGATGAGGTCGATGCCCGCTTTGAGGGCTTCAAGGATCTCAGCAACAGAGCGGCCCTTGGTGGCCGCCAAGATGCGCACGTCTTGGGGAGAGCGCCCGGCGCGCTCGGCAGCGCGGGCGATCCTTTCCCGAGCGAGATGGACACGCTCCGTAATGCTCATAATCATCGTATGATAGCTCAGATGGACCGCGGGCGCACTTCCCACTCTTGACACAGAGGGTTATCCTCTGCTAGGAAGAGTGCGCGGGTGAGCCATGAAAATCCGAGAAAGGGGCTGTACGTATGCTAAAAGCCTTGCAAATCTCTGATGTGCACCTCGATGGCGCAGTCTCCGCAGCCCTGTTCCCTGATGTTCAAACTCAGCAGGCTCGCCTTCAAGACATCCGGAAGGCTTTTGAAAAAGCTATAGACCTTGCCATCGAGCGCTCGGTGGACGTAGTACTTATCCCTGGAGACTTGTGGGAAGACGAAAGACTCACCCCCGATACCGTAGGCTGGCTCGGGGCTCAATTTCGCAAGCTTTATGAACACGACATCCCGGCGTATATAGCTCCTGGCAACCACGATTTCTACTCCTCACGGTGTGGCTATACCCCGGATTTCTGGGCCCGTCACGGGCTGTCTCCTTGGCCTCCAAACGTTTACGTATTCACATCCGGCGAGTTCGAGACGGTTCGGCTGCCGAATCGACCGGAGGTCACAATCACAGGGCGGGCGTTCCGCGAAAACGTGCCCTTAGAAGAGCGGCTCCTACAGCAGAAGATCTCGCGTCCCGAAGACGCTGAGATCCAAATTCTGCTCTTCCATGGCTCGCGTCTTGGGGGATTCCATCCCGGAGGGAAGCCGCTCATCACAGCGCCTTTTGAGGACGCAGAGCTATTGTGCCAAGGCTTCTCCTACGCGGCACTGGGACATTACCACGCCTTTCAGACGATTCAAGACGATCAAGGGCGTGTTCGAGCTGCCTATTCCGGGTGCTTAGTAGCCCGAAACCGTCGGGAAACCGAAAAGAAAGGCGTCTTAATCTTAGAGATCACGCACGACGGCGTTTCTCCAGACATAGAGCCAATTTCTCTTGACCCAAGGCGGATTTGGATCGTTCCAGTGGATTTAACGGGGACAGACCATCAAGAAGCGATGCACGAGAGGATCCATACCACAATCGAGAGGGAAGTGGGACCCCAGCCCGTTCAGGATGATGTGCTCTGCGTGGAGCTAACAGGCCGACATCCGCATGGCGTTATGCCTAACGTCCCCCAAGATTTAGAAGAGCGTTTTTGGCACGTGCACGTCGTGAACCAAGCCGAGCCGGACTATGACTTAGAGGCTTACCGTCACAGCAAGAGCCACACCGTGGAGGCTCGCTTCGCGCGCGAGCTCCTCCACCAAATGGATGAGGAGAGCGATCCCGAGAAGCGAGCCATCCTCAAAGAAGCTCTTTACATGGGGCTGGATGCGCTGACCCTCGGAAAGGTGTTCGTCAGGGAAACAGGGTTCCTAGCAGCTGAGGACGAAGAGGACGACAATGAGAATTCGGCGGATTGAGCTAAGGGATTTCGGTTGTTTGTCCGGCCACATCGAGTTTCAGCCGGAAGGGCTCAACCTCTGGATTGCCCCCAACGAAGAGGGGAAGTCCACGCTCGCAGCCTCCATCCTCGAGGGGCTCTACGGGCCTCGCAAACCGAAGCCAACCGATCCACTATGGAGCTGGCAGCCTTTGAACGATGGAGCCTTCTCCCTAGCACTAGAGCTAGAGCTACAAGGTAAAAGGGTGATCATTGAGCGGAACTTCAGACACGGACGCGTTCGCATCTGGGAGGATGGTCACGACATCACGGATCGGTTCCTTGCCTCGAAGAACAAGATGATCCCCATAGGCGAAGAATTGCTGGACCTCTCACGCGAGGAGTTCCAAAAGAGCGTCTTCGTCGAGCAGGGGAAGATGGCAATCCAAGACCCGGAAGGCCTAACTCGTGTCCTGCAACGCGTGGCGGATGCCCAAGGAGGTGAACGCACCGTTGCTGAAGCCCTTGATGCCCTAGAGCAGATTGAGAATGACTATCCCCTTCGCAAGATGGGGAAGAAGCTGAAGCTGAGCACAGAGAAGAAACGTCTTAAGCAGCGAATCGCTGAGTTAACCGCCGAGATTCAAAAGTTGGAACAGAGACGTAACCGCATCGAGGACAAAGAAGATCAACTGTCTCGCCTGCACGTGGAACTTAACGAGCGACGATGCCAGCAAACCACCACAACGTATCTGCTATATCAAACGGAGCTTCAAGAAGTGGAGAACCAGCTCCAACAGGATAGCCAAAGACGGGAGCGAATCCGGCAGCTTGAGGAAGAGCAAGAGCGTCTCGCGGATTATGCGGAGTTCCCCGACGCTCAGCAAAGGAACTTATATCGCTGGCTTGATGAAATTGACAGGCTTTCAACGGAGATCACCCAGCTCAAGAGAAAGTTAGAGGAAGAACGCAGGAGACTGGAAGCTTGTGAACAGAGCCTCGAACAGCTGAGGGAGTTGGCCCACTGCACCCAACACGAAAGGGACGATCTGCTCGGACTGATCAAGAGACTGGAAGAGGCAGAGCGCTCAGATCGGGAGCTGTGCAATCGGATGGACAAGGAGCGGGCGCGCCTGGCAGCGGAAGGGTTTGATGAACACAGGCTGGAGGAGTTGCAGGAACTCTTTGAAAGATTATCCCCCGAGGATCGTCGCTTCCTCTATGAAGCCTCTCATGCCCGAGCACAGGGAGCGCAACAAAGGGAGAACATCGCCCTTCGAAGGGACAGAGCGGAAGAATCCCTCCAAGAGATCGAGAGCAAAAGGGCCCACTGGAGGCGGATAACGCGCCTCGCAGGGCTCAGTGGGTTGGTAGCCCTAGGGGCCGGACTTGCGCTTACAGCTTGGGGAAACGTGACGGCTGGAGGGATCTTGACCGGGATAGGTGCACTGATGGCCCTTGGGGGGGCGGTTCTACACCAAAGGGGCAAATCCAAATACGATCGAGACTATGAGAACATCAAGCTGGATCTTCAGCGAGCGCAGGAAGACCTCAACCGGCTAGAACAGGACGAGCAGGAGAGGGACCGGCGGTTAAGGTTTTTGGCTCGTGAGCTAGAAACTGGCTCCGAGGAGGATCTCCTCACAAGCTTCGCGGAGTGGCAAGCTCTTCAACAGGAAACAGTAGAGCTTCAGAGGCTCCTGGCACAGTGGGAAGGCGTTCAAGACGAACTACGCCAACTGCGCGAAGAAGCCTATCGCTGGTGCGAGCACAGAGGGGTTGCCCTACAGCTCGATAAGGTTTCCTCCGCTTCTCTTGGAGAGATCCTTGAGAATGCAAATCTAGCCCTTTCTCTGCGCTCCCGGCAGGAGGAGCTCCGCCGGAAGATCTCGGAACGGGAAGGAGATATCATCCAGAAGGAAAAACAGCTGCAAATGCAGAATCAAGCGGTCGAGGAGCTTTTACAAGAGTCCGGATTGGACAGCAGCCTCCGAGGCGAGGACGCACGAACCGCGTTTGACCAGGCTGTCAAGAAAGTCCAGCGCTTTCGCCAGCTGGTGCAGGAGATCGAGCGAGAGCGCGAGCTCCTTCTCCCTCCTGAGGAGAGGAACCGCCTAAAGGAGCGAATAGAAGAGCTAAAGCAGCAAATTGCACAAATGCAATCGGACTGGCCTGAAGGAACGGTTTGCCCTGATCCTGACGCAGATCGAATCTTCTACCAACGACAGCTGGATCAAATAACAAACGATATCGAAGAGATGCGGGAGAAAGTCTCTTGTTTGGAGGAAGAGATCCGTTCAACCTTGCAAGAGACTCGCTCTTTGCCTGAGCTCTACCAAGAGCTTAGAGATCGGAAGCAAAGCTTGAAGAGAGCGGAGAAAGTAGAAAGCGCAGTAGCAATTGCCAAAGATACGTTACGACACATCTCGACTGAGGTCTACGAGATTTGGGCTGAGCATCTGAACGGGTTTGCCACAAGGGCTTTCCAAGAGATCCTCCCCCATTACGGGAAGCCTCGCTTCGAGAAGGACCTACGCTTAACGTTTATCCACCCTGAGACAAAGCAGAAGCTCCACGCTTCCCAAGATCGTTCCCCTCCCAGGCTCAGCGGTGGAACGGTTGAGCAACTGTATTTTATCGTCCGTGCTGCAATCGCTGACTTCCTGGCACAAGGCAAACTGACCCTTCCGTTGGTCCTCGACGAGCCCTTTCCCCACAGCCACGACGAGCGCTTCCTCAAGGGGATGAAGCTCTTAGCCGAGCATCTCGCTCGAGATCGTCAAGTTATCGTCTTCTCGTGCCATGAGGTACGCCATCGGTGGCTTTTCGAGCAGGTCCCGAGACTCAAAGAGAGAATTCATCAAGTGAGGTTTTGTAAGCAACGCAATGACTAAGGGCATAAGGATCACCCTCCACGGTGGCGTCAACGAGATCGGGGGCAATAAGGTCCTCGTCGAGTTCCCCGTGGGCAAAGTCTTGCTGGATTTCGGCATCTCCTACAAGCGCAAGGCCCTCTACTACGAGGAGTACCTAGCCCCCCGCACCAACGCCCAGCTCCACGACTACCTCCAGCTGGGGATCTTACCCCGCATCCCCGGACTCTACCGCCGGGATGCCTTCGCACCCCTCGGCGATCCCAAGCTCCTGGGGCGCAGCGCCCCCCTCTGGGAGTGCGATCTCCCCTGTGCCGAGGAGCACATCGAGCGCCACGGGAAGCCTCCCGTAGACGTCGTCCTCCTTAGCCACGCCCACGACGACCACGTCGGGCTCGTCGGCTTCTTAGGGCACGTGCCCATCTACGCTTCCGCCCCCACCCGCACCCTCATGGAGATTGCCATGGAGGTGGGGAACTACAGCGGCTTTGAGCGCGACGCCGTCCGCCTCAAGCGCCGCGTCCTGCAGTGTAGCAAGCAGGGCTTCGCCCCGGGAGCTCCCAAGATCGTCAGCGGTCAAGAGGAACCCCGCACCCTCCACACCGTAGAGCCCCATCGGCCCTTTCCCCTCCCCGAGAGCCCCGAGATCACCGTCTGGCCCGTGGCTGTGAGCCACTCCGTCCCCGGCGCGACGGCCTTCGTCCTCCGATCCCAAGGGAGGACGGTCCTTTATACGGGAGATATCCGCTTCCACGGGCGCTGGCCCATCGACCCCCTTCGGCATCTAGAGGGCCTCGAGCCCGACGTGCTCCTCATCGAGGGGACCCGGGTCGCTGAAGAGGAACGCGACGACGAGGCCCGCGTCTGCGAGGAACTAACTCAAGCATTTCGGGAGACCCGAGGACTTGCAATGGTTGGGTTCGCCTGGAAGGACGTCGAGCGCTTCGAGACCGTCCGCGAGGCGGCCTTGGCCGCCGGACGCGAGCTCGTCGTCTTCCCTCGGCTCGCCTACCTGCTGCATCACTTAGAGCACCCGCACGCTCCGGAGGCCGACCCCTGCGTCCACGTCTTCTTGGAGCGTAGCCACTACCTACTCTACAGCCCGGCAGATTACGTCCACTACAAGTACAAAGCCGGGTACAAAGCGCAATGGACCAAGGAAGAAGGCCCGGACCTCACCCATCTCGAGAAGGGGCTTACTGCCCTGGACCTGCGCCGGGAGCCCGAGCGCTACGTGCTCCAGCTCGACTACTGGCGCTTCAACAACCTCTTGGACATACAGCCCCCCGAGGGGTCCCGCTACGTCCGGGCCATGACCGAGCCGTTCAACGAGGAGATGGAATTGTCTCAGGAGCGCTTGATTCGATGGCTCGCCCGCTTCGACATCAACTCCCACAACGGTCACCGGCCCCTTCAAGTGCATGCCAGCGGCCACGCTGCCGGTCCCGAGCTTCTGCGCTTTGTCCTCGCCGTAGAGCCCAAGGTCGTCGTGCCCCTCCACACCGAGCACCCCCAATGGTTTCAGGAAAAGCTTGCCGACAGCCCCGTTCAAGTCGTTCTCCCCCGGGAAGGGGTTTCTCTCAAGCTGTAGGTTGCAGAGAAATCCAAGATTCGGTAAGTACACTCTTGCTATGCCCAAGCCGAAGCGAGAGCGGTTCTTGCTGCGGAAGTGGCAGAAGCGGCGGCAGAAGATCCAAAAGCTCAAGGAGAAGTACGCGCAGGCGACGAGCGAGAGGGAACGGCAGGCCATTCTCGAGAAGATCCGCCGGCTCGCCCCGCTCTATCCCCTGGAGAACCTCACGGGCGGGTCCAGGCAATCGCCTTAAATTCGATCGAGCAACGTCAGCCCCGCCCGAGGAGCTGGCGGGCGATGATCAGCTTCTGGATCTCGCTCGTCCCCTCGTAGATGCGGGTGATCCGCGCGTCTCGGTACAGCCTCTCAACTTTGTAGTCGCGGATGTACCCGTAGCCGCCGTGGATTTGGACCGCCGCGTCGGCCACCTCACTGGCGATCTCCGCCGCGTAGAGCTTGGCCAGCGACGACTCGAGGATGTAGTCCTCGCCCGCGTCCTTCTTCCAGGCGGCCTGGTAGGTGAGGAGCCGCGCGGCCTCCACCTTCGTTTTCATCTCTGCGAGCTTGAACTGAATGGCCTGAAAGGCCGCCAGGGGCTTCCCGAAGGCCACACGCTCCTGGGCGTACTTTAAGGCCTCGTCGAGCGCGGCCTGCGCGATGCCGACGGCCTGCGCGGCGATCCCGATCCGGCCCGCGTCCAGGGTGAGCATCGCCACCTTGAAGCCCCGGTTCTCCTCGCCCAACAAGTTCTCAGAGGGCACGCGGCAGTCCTCGAAGAAGAGCTCGCAGGTGGAGGTGGCGCGGATCCCCATCTTGTCTTCCTCTTCGCCCACGGTGAACCCGGGCGTGCCTCGCTCCACGAGAAAGCAGCTCACCCCCTTGTTCCCCGCCTCGGGGTCCGTCAACGCGAAGACCACGAACACTTGAGCGAAGGCCGCGTTGGTGATGAAGCGCTTCGTACCGTTCAGAACGTAGAAATCCCCGTCGCGGACGGCGGTGGTCTTCATCCCCGCGGCGTCCGAGCCCGATTCGGGCTCCGTGAGCCCGAAGGCCCCGATCCACTCCCCCGTCGCGAGCTTCGGAAGGTATTTGCGCTTTTGCTCTGGGGTTCCGAACTCGGCGATGGGGAACTCCACCAGCGAGTTTTGGACGCTCACCACCGTGGAGGTGGAGGCGCACGCGCGAGAGAGCTCCTCCATCACGATCGTGTAGCTGAGGGTGTCGGCCCCCACTCCGCCGTACTCCTCCGGGACCATCAGCCCCAGGTAGCCCAATTCCCCCAGCTGCCGGAGGATCTCGGGGGGGACGGCGTGCTGCTCCTCGAACTCTTTTGCGCGGGGCTCCAGCTCCTTCTGGGCGAAGTCCCTCGCGGTGCGGCGGAACAGCTCGTGCTCCTCGCTTAAGCGAAAGTCCATCGCTCCCCCTTTTTAGGAAGCTAGGAAGCGGCCCCCACGCCCACGGTCGCCCCCTCCTCCTCCAGCTCCTTGAGGAGCTGCTGGAACGGCTCCTCGAAGGCGTCGTTGGGGAAGTAGCGCATGTTGGAGAGCTTCTCCCAGCCCGGGAGCTTCAGAATTTCGGCGTAGGGCACCTTCCCCAACAGCCGCTTACAGGTCTCGTAGAAGGTGAGGATCGCCTTCATCATGTAGTAGGCCTTCTTGGGCGGGCAGTAGGCCTCGATCTCGTGGAAGGCACTCTGTCGCAGGAAGTCGTCGCGCACCGTGCGGGCGATGTCCAGCAAGAGTTTGTCCGGGTCGCTGAGCGATTCTTTCCCCACGAGCTGGACGATCTTGCTCAGTTCATCTTCCTTCTGGAGGATGTCCATGAGCTGGGTGCGCATCTCCAGATACTCTTCGCCCAACTCCTGAATGTACCACTCCCGCAGCGCGTCCACGTAGAGGGAGTAGCTCGTAAGCCAGTTGATGGCGGGGAAGTGGCGGCTGTAGGCGAGCTTGGCGTCCAACCCCCAGAAGGCGCCCGCGATCCTCAGGGAGTTTTGGGTGACGGGCTCGGAGAAATCTCCTCCGGGCGGGGAGACGGCCCCGATCACCGTCACGGATCCACCCCGCTCGTCTTGGGTGCCCTCGAAGGGCGGCTTGCCCTCGGGGATCCCCCTCCCCAGGCACACCACGCGACCGCTTCGCTCATAAAACTCTGCGATACGGCTCGCTAGATAGGGCGGGTAGCCCTCCTCGCCGGGCATCTCCTCGAGACGCCCGGAGATCTCACGGAGCGCCTCGGCCCACCGTGAGGTGGAGTCGGCCATCAAGGCCACGTCGTAGCCCATGTCCCTGTAATATTCCGCTAACGTGATCCCCGTGTAGATCGAGGTCTCGCGGGCGGCCACGGGCATGTTCGAGGTGTTGGCGATCAGGACGGTGCGGTTCATCAGGGGCGCGCCGGTGCGCGGGTCCTCCAGCTCGGGGAACTCCGTCAGCACCTCGGTCATCTCGTTCCCGCGCTCGCCGCATCCAATATAAATGACGATATCCGCATCGGACCACTTAGCCAAAGATTGCTGAGTTACGGTTTTTCCGCTACCAAAGGGTCCCGGGATGATCGCGTTCCCCCCCTTGGGCACGGGGAAGAACACATCGAGAATCCGGGTCCCCGTGATCATAGGGACGCTCGTGGGGACTTTCCGCTTGGCCGGGCGGGGCTGGCGGATGGGCCACGTCTGCATCATGGTGAGCTCCGTGCCGTCCTCCAGGCGGGCGATGACGTCCGTCACGGTGAAGTCGCCCTCTTGGATCTCGGCGATGCGCCCGGAGATCCCGATGGGCACCAGGATGTAGTGCTTGATCGTGGGGGTCTCCTGGACCCAGCCTAGGAAGTCCCCCTCCGAGACCTCGTCGCCCGGCTTCACCAGAGGCTGAAAGCCCCACTTCTTGTTCCGGGGCAGCGGGTCGCCCGAAGCCCCGCGCTCGATGAAGTTCCCCGTCTGATCTCGAATCACCTCCAGGGGGCGCTGGATCCCGTCGTAGACGCTCCCCAAGAGTCCGGGCCCCAGCTCGACCAAGAAGGGCTTCCCCTCGGAGCGGACAGGCTCGCCCACGGTGAGGCCGTCCGTCTCCTCGTAGACCTGGATGGCGATCTCGTCGCCCCGGACTTCGATGACCTCGCCGATGAGGCCCATCTCGCCCACCTCGACGAGGTCGCGGATCTTGATCCCCGTCATCCCCTTGGCCCGCACCACCGGGCCGGAGATCCGGGAGATGACGCCCTCAATCACCTGTGTCATGCTCCGTCTCCCTCCCCTTCGATTTCGCCCTCGGATTCGGACTCGGATTCGCCTTCCACGTAGATCTTCTGTCCCAGGTAGCGCATCGTGAGCTCGTCGATGTACGACTGCTCCCTTTGGACGAGCTCGGAGGGGTAGGAGGCGATCATCGGCCAGCCCGCGGCCTCGAACGCCTCCTCGAACGGCCCCATGAACCGCTCGTCCACGAGGACGAGGGCCACGTCCTCCCGCTCCCGGATGCGCTGAATCACCTCGTCGATGTGCGTCTCGTCTTCGAGCTCCAGGACGGGAATCCCGGCCAAGCGGAACCCGTCGGCCATGTCGCTCGCGGCCACCACCAGCGGCTTCCTCGCCTTCGGCTTCATCGGCTTCCTCGCCTCCCGTCGTCCTCGCTTCTCCGGAGTCCCGTCCCCCGTCAAGCTCCGATCCGAGATTAGGAGGCTCCCGCCACGACGCGCTCGCGCTCGGGCATCACGCCCGGGACCCAGATGAGCTGGTCCTCGACGGCCTGCCGCGAGGCGCCGCGCCACAGCCCCGAGGCGATTACCCTTAAGTTTGTGACCTCCACGTTCACGCGCCAGATATAAGCGGCCACGGGCTGGATGTCGAAGAACCGCCCCGGATCGATGCGGCAGTTCTGATTATAAAGCCAAGCCTCGAGACGCTCCTGGAGCTCCCCGGCGGTGATCGTCTCGTCGAACTCGCCCAGCGCGCGGGCGTACGGGGTTTCCTGCAGCTTCCGCAAGAAGGCCGCCTTGTCCAAGCTGGCGAGCAGCTCTCGCATCAGGGGCTCCTGGATCCGCTCGCCCCCCGGCAGGATGTACCGGAACTTCTCCTCCGCCTCCACCCCGGCCTCGACGACCCGGAGCGCGTACACCAAGTTGAGCACGTCGACCTCGACCCCGAGCATCTTGCGGACGATCTCGGCGCTCTCGCTCCTCATCTCCCGCAGGGTCTTCTGAGCGCTTTCGAAGTAGAACGCATCCAAGGCACCTTCCAAGCGGGCCAGGCGGCGGGTCGCCTCGTAGTCGGGCAAGGCCTCCGTCAGCGGCTTGTAGAAGCGATTCCCCACCGCCAGCAGGTAATCGACCACCGCAGGGATCCCCTCGCGCTTGAGCAACTCCTGGTAGAAGGCCGTCGGGTACAGGATGGTGGGGAAGAGGTTGCGGGCCGTCTCTTCCGGGTCTACCCCGGCGTGGAAGCCCCGCAGAATGGTCTTCAGGTTGAAGACCTCGAAGCGCTCCAACAGGATGCGGATGAGGGTGTCGGCCTCGCCGACAGCCATGTCCGCCAGGTGCCGAAAGACCCGTTGGGTGTGCCGGGTGAGCGCGTCCTCGACGAGCGCGTAGCCCGAAAACTCCACGGAACTCCGCTCGATCTCGGGCGCGTAATCCGTCTCGGCCAGCGCGGCGATGAACTCCTCCAAATCACTCAGCCCCAACAGCTGGGCGAACTGCTCCGGCTTGAGGAGCCGGGCCTTGAGGTGCCGCAGCCGCGCGTTCAGGTATTCGTAGCTCATCGCGGGATCGGATCGAAACGCTCGGGATCAGGCCACCGTGGCTTGGGTCTTGGGGGCCTGCGCGCCGAAGAGCTCGTAGCTCAGCGCCGCGCGATGGATCTCCCGAAGCTTCTGGATGCGGGTCTCCAGGCGGTTGTCCACCAGGAGGTCGCCGCGCTCGTTCGTCGCCAGGACCCCCCCGAGGGTCTTGATCGAGCCGCCGATTTTGTGGTCCTTTCCCTTAAGGAGCGACTTGACGAGCTTCTCGTCGCGGGGGTCCACGTAGAGCACGAGCGGGCCGCCGATCTCGGCCTCGGCTTCCTTCAGGCAGCGCGCAAGGAACGCCTTGTAGCGCTTGGCGTCCTCCCGCAGCTTCTCGGCCTCCTCCAAGAGGCTGCGGAAGAGCTGCTCGCCCGCCTCGCTCTTGGCCCGCAGCACGATCTCCCGCGCGCGGGCGCGCGCTCGACTCAAGATCAGGCGCTTCTCGCCCTCGATCTCGGAGTCGGCGCGCTTGAGGGCTTCCTCCCGCCAGCGGGAGAGTTCCTCCTCCGCGGCCTGGATGCGCCTTTGCGCCTCCTCCTCGGCCTCTCGGAGGATCGTCTGGACCCGCTCCTCCCCCTCGCGTCGGATCTTCTCCAGAAGCTCCATCGTCCTTAGATTACAGCAGGAAGATGACCACGAAGCCGAAGATCACGAGCGTCTCGGGGATGGCGATGAGAATCAAGCCGATTCCGAAGTTCGCTCGGTCCTCGGCGACCGCGCCCATCACCGCCGGTCCGATGCGCGACTGGGCGATGCCGGTTCCCAGAGCCCCTCCCAAGAACGCCAGTCCCGCTCCCACGGCCCGGATCCCCTGGGCCAACGGGTCCGCACCCTTGGCCTCCTCTTCCTCTTGGGCCGATACGACCAAACCGCCGATCAGGAGACTCAACAGGATCACGTTGAAGATCAACACCGCCTTGGCCAACTTGTTGAGCTTGAACTTGAAGGTCATCGTCTCGCCTCACGCTCCTTTGGATGGGTTTTGAATTTGCTCGGTTTCGCTCGTTATTCCTCCCGAAGCGGGACGCCCGCGCGCTCGCGGAACGGCTCGTAGGCCCGTCCGCCCGCCTCGTAGAACTTGTGGAAGAACTCGACCAGGTGCAACCGGGCCGACTGGATCGTGGACTCGAAGGCGTCCAACACCAAGTGGGCGGCGTGCAGGGCGACCCCCACCAGCACCCCCAGCACGAGGTTCCCCACGGCCCCGGCGGCCTCGTTGGCCAGCTCCGCCAACACCACGGCAGCGAGTCCAAAGCCCATGATCCGGGCGTAGGAGACCACGTGGCCCACGTACGTGAACACCTCCAAGAGCCCCATGAATCCCTCGCCGTAGAGGAGCATCACCAGCGCGGCGGCCAACAGGGCGATCCCCGGCGTGCGCAGCTCCTCGGGGAGCACGCCGGAGAGTGTCCCCACCACAACCCCGATGGCCAGCAGGGCGAGGCCCCCTCCCAGCTTCGCGGAGAGGTGCTTCGGGCTGCGCTCGCGCAGCGCGTTGATCGCCCCGAGCAGGAATCCGAGAAGCACGTGGACCGCCCCCAAGGCGACGGCGAAGAGCAGGAACGAGGTGGCCGCCTTAAGCCGCGCGAAGTGGGGCCAGGGCATCACGAACCCGAAGAACTCGCCGAAGACCAGCCCGAAGAGCACGGCCATCACCGAGGCGTGGGTGGCGATCGTAAGGCCATGTCGGAGCATCTCGCTCGTGTGCCCCCACTTGCGCTTGGCCCACAGGACGATCGCCAGCAGCGCGAGCCCGTACCCGAAGTCCCCCACGATCAGCCCGAAGAAGGTGGGGAAGAACAGGCTCACAAACGGCGTAGGGTCTACGGTGCCGTACTTGGGCAGGCCCATCAACTCCAAGAGGAGCTGATAGGGACGCACCCAGGGCGGGTTCTGGAACGCGACCGGAATCTCTTCGTGGGAGGCGGGCTGGGGGTCCTCGTTGATCACGATTCCGGGGAACTCCCGTTGGAGTTCCTCGCGGAAGCGCGGGAGCTCGTCGGCGGGAACCCATCCGATGACGAGCAACGAGAAGTCCGTATATCCGAATCGCATGGCCGCATCCAGCTGAGCCAACCGGTTCTCCAAGGCAGCAACAAGAGGCAGGAGGGTGGAGACGTGCTCGGCCGCCAGCGTTCGCAGCTCCGCCTCGAGAAGAGCGAGCCGACGAGGGAGGGTCGTCTCCTCCGCGCGCAGCTGGGCGAGGGCCTCGGACAGGCCCTTCTCGGCCTCGACATGGGGCGGAAACGCCAGCGGACGCAGTCCCTTCGCCTCCAGATACTCCTGCACCGCGTCGGAGTAGAGGGGGTCTACGCTTACGATCAGCAGAATCCGTCCCTCGCTGAGGCTCTGCCGGGCGAGCTGGAACCGGCCTGCAAGGGTCTGTTGCAGCGTCTGTTCGATCTGCGACAGCAGCTCGCGATCCCGATCTTGGGCCTTTCCCAAGAACGCGAGAACCGCTCTCCCTTCGGTAGGCACCTCTTGGAGAAGCGCTTCGGCCGCGTAGACGACCTCGCGAAAGCGCTCTCCGGCAGCCAGGCGGTCTCGGAGGCTACGGCGCTCTGCAACAAGCGTCCGCAGGCGGCCTTCGAGCTTCTCGATCTCCTCGCGCAAGGTCTCGGAAAGGGAGATCTCCTCCGTGACCGCTCTGGGCACCCGGGGAATGCCCCGGACGAGCTGCGGATCGATCTCCTCGAAGAGGTCCAAGACGCCACGGGCCTTGATGAGGAGGTTCTCGATCTCGCGTCGCTGCTCGGAAAGCTCCTCCTCCGCGCGGGGCTCGGCCTCGGGATCCGCGGGAGGAGCCTCCTCGAGGTGGAGCACCCCGAGCCGTTGTAGGGTCCGAATCAGCCGCTCCTGCTCGGCTCGGGTGTACAGAAGGTACACCCGCTTCATCTTGCGAATCATCGGTGCGGTCCTCTCCTGCCCTCCCTGAGGACGGGTTCTCCCTCCGCCGTGCTAGCCTCCGAGCAACTCCTGACGGAAGCGGTCTAATAGCTCGGCCCGATGGCTCTCCGCGCGGCGGCGGATCGCCTCGGCCTCGCGCTCCGCTTGCTGGAGGAGTTTTTGGGCTTCGGTCTCGGCTTCGCCGCGCGTCTGCGCGCGCTTTTGCTCGATCTCTTCGCGGGTCTGGCGCTCGAGGTCCGCGCGCCGCTCGGCCACCCGGAGGTCCGCCTCCGCGAGGATCTGCTCTGCTCGTCTCCGCGCCTCGGCGAGCTTCTCCTCGACCTCGCGCTCGACCTCGCGCACGGCGATCAGCTCACGAAATCGCTCCTCCGGGCTCATCGGTTGCGCCGTCTCTGCTGCGTGTGCCATGCGGTCCGTGGCCTCCTGATCCCTCTCTCGGTCTCGTTTCGGCAAAAGGAGCCCCACGAAGAGGCCCCTTAAGCGAAGATAGGGTTCGCGCCATCCCACTATAGCAAATGGGACGCTCCCCGGCAACCGATGGATCGCGCAAACGGAACTCCCTCCGAGAACCCCCTTGGAGTATCATTAGGGAGCTATGGGGACGTACCCGAGGCCGCGGGCGCTCGAACGCACCGTAGACGCTCTGGCCGAGCGGCTCCCGCCCCGCGGGGTGGTCCTCTTCCTCGGCGGAACGGACGTAGGCAAGAGCACCCTGATCCGGGCCCTGCAGGAGCGCTTGGGAGGCGAAGTGGTGGACGGGGACGTCGGGCAGTCCTGGATCGGGCCTCCGGGGGTGGTCTCGCTCGGGACGCCGGATTGCCCGAGGGCGGGGCACTTCGTGGGCGACGTCTCCCCCCGGGGGAACCTGTTGCAAGTCAGCGTGGGGATCGCGCTCATGGCCCGGCGGGCGAAGCGTCCCTGCTGGATCGACACCGACGGGTACATCGCCGACGGGGCGGCCCGCGCCTACAAGACGGAGCTCGTCCATCTCGTGCAGCCCGACGTCGTGGTGCTGATGCAGCGGGGCCGCGAGCTGGACTATTACAAACTCTTCGCGGCTCAGGGGATTGAGATCCTCGATCTCGCCGTCTCCCATCGCGGGGTGAAGACCCGAGAGGAGCGGATCGCTGCGCGCGAGCGGGCCTTCCGGGAGTACTTTAGCCGATCGAACACGCGACGACGGCGCTGGACTTTGAAGGACCTGAAGATCGAACGGGGGCTTCTGGGCTGCGGAGAACCCGTGACCCCCGAGGAGCTGCGCGCGCACGAGGCGGTAACGATCCAAGCCGCGTGGCGACTCAAAGGCGAGCTGGCCGTCCTCGTCGTCACCGGGGACCGAGTGCAGCCCGAGACGCTGAGGAGCTGGCAGGCAGAGCTCGGAGTGCCCCGCCTGCAGCTCTACCGGTGGCAGGACCTCCGCGGTCGGTTGGTGGGCCTCCTCCAAGGCGGCGAGTTCCGCGGGTTAGGGGTGCTCCAAGAGATCTCCTCGGACGCCGTGGACGTGTTCACGCCGGTGGAGGAGGCCTCCACGCTGCAGCTAGGCACCCTGCGTCTGGATCCCCGAACGGGACGACACGAACGGTGCAGGCCGCTGGACTGATGCACGTTGCAGCTCGCCGTTCTCGTCAACCCTGGCCCAGCAGGAGCAAGTCCGCCAGCACGCCGGAGGCGGTCAGCTCCGGGCCGGAGCCCTTGCCCCGGACGATCAGCGGGCCGCTCGCGTAGCGCTCGGTGTAGAAGGCCACCACGCTGTCGGCGACGCCGGGGCGCAGCAGCTCGTCCTCCGGAGCCAGGGACTCCAAACGGGCTCGGCAGCGGCCCTCCGCGGCCTCGGCCTCGACCTCGATGACGTACCGCAGCGTTCGACCTCGGGAACGGGCTTCCTCGGCGAGCTCGAGGTAGCGCGCGTCCAGCTCGGGTAAGCGCTCCAGGAACTCCTCGACACCCAATGCGTCCCACTCGGCGGGGTAGAGCCCCTCGACCGCGACGTCCTCAAGCTCCAAGGGCTGCCCCAGCAGGCGGGCGAGGATGAGCGCCTTGCGGGCCGCGTCCCTCCCCGCTAGGTCTTCGCGGGGGTCGGGCTCGGTGTGTCCGTGGGCCCGTGCCTCTCGAACGATCCGGGAGAGCCGCTCTCCCTGCTCCAGACGCTGACACACGAGGTTGAGCGTCCCCGAGACGCAGCCTCTTATTCTCTGCACGCGATCGCCCGTGTCGAGCAGAAACGTCCGCAGCGTGGAGATCACGGGCAGCGCCGCGGCCACCGTCGTCTCGAAACGCGTCCTCGGGCTTTGGGTCAGCGTCCGAAAGACGTTTAGAGGTCCCGCCAGCGGAAGCTTGTTCGCCAGCACGACCCCCCAGCCCCGCTCCACGGCCCGCAGCAGCAGGGGGACCGTCTCGGCAGAGGCCGTCACGTCCACGACGACCCCGAACGCAGCGTCGATCCCCTCGAGCAAGGCCGGGTCGCCCGACCAAGGCCGGCCTCCCTCCAGCGTTTGGAGTTTCCCTCCTCGGTCCTTGGCCTCCACCAGCCGCGCAAGGGCATCGTCCGAGAGGCCCTGGGGCTCGAAGACGAGACCGTCCCGGTCCGCCAGGGCGACGTACTCCCAGCGCACGTTTCGTGTGCGGGCGTGATGCTCACGGGTTTGCAGAATCTGTCGTACGAGCGCCCGGCCCACGCCTCCCAGTCCGAGCTGCACCAGCGGGATCGTTCGTATCATAAGGCTCCTCCAGGCGAAACTCCTTGTGGATAGCGCGGACGGCCTCGTCCGCGTCCCCGCGGGCCACCACGAGGGAGAGGTTGTGCTCCGAGGACCCTTGAGCGATGGAGATCACGTTAATTTGAGCCTCCCCCAGCGCACGGAAGACCTTGGCCCCGATCCCCGGCGTTCCGCGCATCCCCGCTCCCACCACGGCCACGATCGCCACGTCGTCTTGGGCCGAGATGCGGTCGATGAGCCGCTTCTCCAGCTCCCGCTCGAAGGCCTCCCTCAGCGCCCTCAGCGCCCCTTCGGCAGCCGTCGCCTCCACGATAAAACAGATGCTCTGCTCCGAGGACGACTGCGAGATCATCAGCACGTTGATCCTCTCGCGGGCGACCGCCGTGAAGACGCGGGCGGCCACGCCCGGCACCCCCAGCATCCCCCGCCCCTCGACGTTGATCAAGCTCAGGTCCTTGATCGCGGTGATCGCCTTGACCGTGCGCGGCTCGCGGGCGGACTCCCGCACGATGCGCGTTCCCGGGGCTTCCGGGTTGAAGGTGTTTAAAATTCTCAGGGGGATGCCCCGCTCGATGGCGGGCCGGATCGTCTTGGGATGGAGCACCTTGGCCCCGAAGTAGGAGAGCTCCGCGGCCTCCGTGTACGAGAGCTCACGAATCGTGCGGGCCTCCGGCACGACCCGGGGGTCGGCGGTCATCACCCCGTCGACGTCCGTCCAGATCTCGATCTCTTCGGCGTCCAAGAGAGCGCCCAGGATCGCAGCGGAGTAGTCGGAGCCGCCGCGGCCCAGGGTGGTGGTCCGCCCGTCCGGGGTGGCCCCCACGAACCCCTGGGTGACGGGAATCTTAGCGCCGTCGCGGAGCAGAGGCTTAAGGTACTTCTCCACGCGCTCGGCGCTCTCGGCCGGAAGGGGCGTGGCTTGGGTGAACTGCTCGTCCGTGACGAGGAGCTCGCGGGCGTCGAGCCAGCAGGCGGGCAACCCCCGCTCCTGCATCGCCGCCGTCGCAATGAGCGTCGAGAGCCTCTCCCCGTAGGCCAGGACCGTGTCGAGCGAGCGGGGGGTCAGCTCCCCCAAGATGGCGAGCCCCCGTAGCAGCATTCGAACCTCCTGGAAGTGCTTCTCCAGGGAGTCGAGCAGCAGGCGGCGTTGCATCGGGTCTTGGAGGAGCCCTTCTACGACCTCCCGGTGGCGGACGACGATCCCGTCCTCTAAGAGCTGAAGGGCCTCGCGCTCCCGGCCTCGATGGGCCTCTTCCGCGCAGCGCTGGAGCGCGTCGGTGGTGCCCGCCAGGGCCGAGAGGACGACCACGGGTTGCCTCTCCCGGCGGGAGCGGACGATCTCGATGACCCGCTCCATGGCGGCGGCATCTTGGACGGAGGTGCCGCCGAACTTCATCACGATCATTGCAAATACCCCTGTGCCTTGAGCAGCTCCGCGTTCAAGAGCGCGGCCCCCGCCGCGCCCCGGATCGTGTTGTGCTCCAAGAGAACGAATTTTACGCTCGTTAGGGGACAGGGCCGCACGCGGCCCACGACCGTGACCATCCCCCGCTCCATTTCGGCGTCCAGGCGGGGCTGCGGTCGGTCCGGCTCCTCTCGCACGACCACGGGGCACTCCGGCGTACTGGGGAGCCCTAGCTCTTGAGGCAGCGCCTTGAACTCTCGAAGGGACCGCTTGATCTCGTCCAGGGGGGCTTCCTCGCGGAGCTTCACGAAGACGGTTTCCGTGTGCCCCTCGAGCACGGGCACACGCGTCGTCTGGGCACTTATCCCCATAGGATGGGGCTCAATAGCGTTAGCGTTCTGCGCGAAATGTCCGAAGATTTTGCGCGTCTCCTCCTCGATCTTTTGTTCCTCCTTGGGGATGTACGGGATGAGATTCCCCAAGATGTCGAGCGAGGGGACCCCCGGATAGCCCGCCCCCGAGACGGCCTGCATCGTCGAAACCCACACTTTTTCGACGCCGAACTCACGCTCCAGCGGGGCCAAGGCCAGACAGAGCGCGATCGTCGAGCAGTTTGGGTTCGTGACGATAAACCCCTTCCACCCCCGCTTCTCCTGCTGGGCTTTTATAAGCTGCAAGTGGTCGGGGTTGATCTCGGGGATGAGCAGGGGGACGTCGGGGTCCATGCGGTGGCTGCTCGCGTTGCTTACGACCCCATAGTCCGCCTTCGCGAATTCCTCTTCCACGGGTCCCGCTACGTCGCCCGTAAGCCCCGAGAACACCAGGGGTCCGTCGAAGGCCCCCGGCTTCGGCTCCTGCACGACGAGGGAGCGCACCCGCTCGGGCATCGGGGTGGGGAGCTTCCACGCACACGCATCCCCATAGCGTTTCCCCGCGGAGCGCTCCGAGGCGGCCAGATACGCGACCTCGAACCAGGGGTGATCCTCCAAGAGCTGCACGAAGCGCTGGCCCACGGTGCCGGTGGCGCCCAGAATGCCGACTTTGAGCTTGTCCATAGCCGCTTGGAGTTGTCCCGCCGACAAAGATGGAGTAAACATAAGGGAGTTTTCTCGGGATGTCAAGAGAAGGGATCATCATGGCTTGGGAAGGGGTCATCCGCCGGTATCGCGATTGGCTGCCGAAGCTGCCCGACTCCGCCATCGTGACCCTCCATGAGGGGGGCACCCCCCTCGTGCGGGCCCGCTCCGTAGAGAAGCTCGTAGGCTCGGGGGTACGGGTGTATCTCAAGTGCGAGGGGTTCAACCCGACCGGGTCGTTTAAGGACCGCGGGATGACCGTGGCCGTCTCCCAGGCGGTGGCCGAGGGCTCTAGAGCTGTAATCTGCGCCTCGACGGGGAACACGGCGGCCTCCGCCGCGGCGTACGCCGCGCGGGCGGGGCTCCAATGCTTCGTGATCGTCCCCGAGGGAAACATCGCCTTGGGGAAGCTGGCCCAGTCCATCATGCACGGGGCTCAAGTCCTTCAAATTGAGGGGTTGTTCGACAAGGCCCTCGAAATTGTCCGAAAGATTGCCGAGGAGCACCCCGTGACGTTGGTAAACTCCGTGAACCCCTATCGCATCGAAGGCCAGAAGACGGCGGCGTTTGAAGTCTGCGACGCCTTGGGCCGGGCACCCGACTACCACGCGCTGCCCGTGGGCAACGCGGGGAACATCACCGCCTATTGGAAGGGCTATCGCGAATATCGCGAGAAGGGCAGGATCGAGGGCCTGCCCAAGATGCTGGGCTTTCAGGCCGAGGGGGCCGCGCCCCTCGTGCGGGGCGCGCCCGTCGAGCACCCAGAGACGATCGCGACGGCCATTAAGATCGGGAACCCGGCGAGCTGGCAAGAGGCTATAAACGCCCGGGACGAGTCGGGGGGCCTCATCGAGGCCGTAAGCGATGCCGAGATCTTGGAAGCGTATCGGCTATTGGCTGCGAAGGAGGGGATCTTCTGCGAGCCCGCCTCGGCGGCCTCCGTGGCCGGGGTGCTCAAGCTCGCCCAACGAGGGTATTTCGAAGAAGGCACTACGCTCGTATGCACGCTCACGGGCCACGGGCTCAAAGACCCCGACCGCGCGTTGGCGTGCGCGCCGGAGCCCGTGCGGGTTCCGGCGGAGATGGGAGCAGTCTTAAACGCCCTGAAGCTATAATGGCAGAGGTCGAATTCTCAAAGCACGCGCAGGACATGATGCGGGAACGCAACATCCCAGAAGAATGGGTCCGGAGAACAATCGACGATCCCGATCGAACAGAAATGGGCTCGGAAGGGAATACTCACTACATCAAAGCTATTTCAGAACGTAGTGGACGATTCCTAAGGGTCGTCGTTAACCCGCACGTTCAACCCAATCGTGTGATCACAGTGTTCTTCGATAGGCGTTTAAGGAGGAAACGATGAGGCTGAAAATCGACAGGGATAGCGATGCGTTGTATCTCCGTCTTGATGAATCCGAGATCGTTGAATCGGAAGAGGTTCAACCAGGGGTTGTTTTAGACTTCAACGCAGAGGGCAAGGTAATTGGCATTGAGATCTTGAACCTCAGCACACGCGTGCAACCGGAGCAGCTGAAGATCGTTCAACTTGAGACTGTCTAGGCCTGTTAAAGCGATGAAATATGTCATCCTCGTCGGCGACGGCATGGCGGACGAGCCCCTCGACGAGCTGGGCGGGCGCACGCCCCTAGAAGCGGCCCGAACGCCCCATATGGACGCACTCGCCCGGCGGGCCTCGCTGCTCGGGCTTGTGAAGACGGTCCCTCAAGGCTTCGAGCCCGG
>JALSGO010000076.1 GCA_026982655.1 Candidatus Bipolaricaulota bacterium | reverse complement strand
GTCCTCCGCGTGCCCGGGGCGACCGGGTATCTGGACACGAACTACGAGGGCAAGGCCGAGGCCGCCCTCCGAGCCCTTCGGGAAGGGGACGATTTGGTGTACGTCCACGTCGAGGCCCCTGACGAGGTGAGCCACGAGGGCTCCCTCGAGAAGAAGCTCCAGGCGATCGAGGACTTCGACGCCCGGATCGTGGGGCCGATCGTCGAGGGGCTTCAAGCGTTTGAGCGCTGGGCGCTGTTGCTGCTCCCCGACCACCCGACGCCCCTCCGCAAGCGCGTCCACACCTCCGACCCCGTGCCTTTCGCGTTGGTGCACTCTTGGGACTCGCACGCGCAGGAGCGCGGTCGGGTCTATGGCGAGCGGGCGGCCCGGGAGACGGGCGTGAGGGTGTCCGAGGGCTTTACGCTGATCGGGCGATTACTGGAAAGCCCGCGATAAAGCCAGCTCAAGGACCGGTTGACCGTCCCCCCTCGCACGGTAGAATAGGGCGAGCTCGAGGGGAAGGAAAGGAGGGCAGGGAAGGATCATGGTCCCACGCAATTCGCTCTTCCTCACCTCCCTTGTAGGGATTTTGCTTGTCGGGCTGGCTGGGTGCGGTTTCCCCTTTCGATCCTCCGAGCCGACGACGAGCGCGCCAACCCCAGCGGGCTCCCTCTTCTCCTCCGGATCGGACGTCTTCCGCTCTGCTCCGGATGCCCTCCCAGACCGTGATCTCTGGGCGGCAAGACGATGGCTCGAGCGACATGCCCGGGAACTGGGCGTTCAAAGCGTAGAGTACAACTATGTCCAGGGCCCTCAGGGCCCCATCCCCGGCTCGGGAGTCGTCCTCGGCCTGCGCTACGAGGAGGACGGGGTCTACGGCCTCATCGTTCGCGAGGGGGACGAGCTCGACGTGGAGACCTTGCGCTGGGCACGGATAGGAGGGTACGACGCCCCAACCGGTCACTATATCTACGAAATTTGCTGGCCCGGACCGCTGCTCTTTGAGGGCCAAGGGCTTCCCCCTCGGTGGGTCGAGCGCTTCCCTTCCGGGGAGTATTGGGAGGACAAACTCGTCTGTGAGCAGAGGGAGATACGCTTGGAGACGGCTCGATTCCTCTTTCCGGAGGGACGCATCGAAGAAGCATATCATAGCCTTCCTAAGCTGCTTACCGTCAAAGAATACGTCAAGCCCAAGGTCGACGAAGAGGGCGATGATGAGAGCGAGGGCCCTCTTACAGCCTCCCAATTGGCTCCCGGCCCGATCTTCCCTGAACCGGAGCTTCCTGCTATTATCGTACATTCAGCGGAGAGCGGTTGCGTGGGAGGATTCGTTGTCACGTGGGTGAGTCGGTGGATCTGTACCGTAGGGCACCCCTTAGGAGGTTGTTTAATCGGGGTGTTCAACTCCCAACACGCCCTCTTTCCCATTCGCTGTGAGGGTGGAGGGCCTCAGCTCCTGGGCTAAGGGGAGGAGGAGCGGACGAGCCGGAGGGCCACGGAGTTGATGCAGTAGCGCTTCCCCGTGGGGGGCGGCCCGTCGTCGAAGACGTGGCCCAGGTGGGCGTCGCAGACCGCGCACTTCACCTCCACGCGGTGCATCCCGCCGGTCCAGTCGTCCACGAGTGTGATGCTCTCCGGGGAGGCCGGTGCCCAGAAGCTGGGCCACCCCGTCCCCGAGTCGAACTTCTCGCTCGAGCGGAACAGCTCGTTCCCGCAGCAGACGCAGACGTAGATCCCTTCCTCGTGGCAGTCCCAGTACGCGCCCGAGAAGGGCGGCTCCGTCGCCCCCCGGCGGCAGACGGCGTACTGCTCCGGGGTAAGGATCCTACGCCACTCCTCGTCCGAGCGCTGCAGGCGTCGAATGGGTATCGCCTCCTCCAAGCGGGTCCGAAGCGGGGAAAGTATACGCGCGGACCCGGATCCGCGTCAACGGCAAAAGAACATCGGGGTGGGGCTTGGGCGTCCCCACCCCGATGCCGTTTCGTCGGGAAGGTGGTTACCGACTCGCTTCTCCCAGAAGGAGGGTCCAATCCCCTGCCGTTTCGCCTTCCGGATGCGCCCCTGTGCTGCAGGGTGTGCCGTCGGAGACCCCTACTGGATGATGAGGGGTGCGCGCTGCCCGGCCTCGTAGTGACCCGGCATGAAGCAGGCGATCTCCCATTCACCCCTCCGGTCCTCGGGGATCCAGATGTGCAGCGTAGCCGACTCGCCCGGCAAAAGGTGCAGACCGAGGAAGCCCGGCGCTCCCTTCTCGCCGTGCTCGCCGAAGAGGTTCTCCTTGTAGAGGCGGGCCTCCAGGTCCGGATCGCGCCCGAAGTGGACCTCGTGCTCCACGGCCCCCACGTTCTCGAAGCGGATAAGATGGCGCTGCCCGGCGTGAATCGTGATGGGCGCGTTCTTCTCCGCCTCCACCTCCTCGCCGTTGATGCTATGGACCTGGAAGTACATCTCGCCCATGTGGATCTCCAGGTCCATGATGCCTTCTCCCTCGTGGGCCCAGGCACGTCGTCGCGTGGGAGGCGCCGTCGTCAGGAGCACCCCTCCCAGCGCTGCCGCTCCGGCCGCCTTGAGCAGTTCCCTGCGCGTTATAGGATTCTTCCGCATGATCCTTCCTCCTCCTTTCGGGATTCTGGGTCCTGTCCGCTCGGGTAAGCGTGGGCTCTCGGTCCGTCGAGCCCTAGGGCTAGGGTTTGACCCTTTGGCTTCCCGTCGAGCACACGATATCGTAGGAGCCCTCCCCTGCATAGAGGCAACCGTCCCTAGGGCGGTAGGGACAATTGTCCCATCGGGCGCGGGGAGCCACCCGGAATTTCGGTATAATGTCCTTATGGTGAGGTTCTGGCGTCGATCGCCCCGCGAACAGGTTTCGTTCTTTCGGCTGATCCTTCCCCCGGCGATCTTCGTCGTCGTAGCGTTGTACCAGCTCTTCTTCGTGCGAGGCGTTCACCGATGGGGGCTGCCGTATCACTTCGGCTTAGAGATCCTCTTTTACGGCATAGTGGGCCCGGTAGTGACCTGGGGCGTGCTCGCCTGGATCGAGCGCCAGCTGGCAGCGAAGGAACGGGCGGAGGAGCGTGCGGAGGAGGAGCGTCGTCGCCGGGAGCGGGCCGTGCGCGAGGAGCGGGCACGCATCGCCCGCGAGATCCACGAAGGGGTCGCCCAAAACCTCTACTTCCTAGGGCTCCAAATGGATCTCTGCCGCCGACTCCTCCTCAAGGAGCCGGAACGCGTGGACAAGGAGTTGGAGGGCCTGCAGGCCCTCCTGCAAGAGTCCTTACAGGATCTGCGACGTCTGATCTGGGCCCTGCGCCCCCTGGAGTTGGAAGAGTTTGGCCCCTTCGAGGCCGTCCGTCGCCTCGCCTCCGACCTGAAAGCGCACACGGGCCTCGACATCATCGTGGAAGTGCGGGGCCAGGAGAGGCGCTTCTCCCCCGACGTAGAAGGGGCACTCTACCGCATTGCCCAAGAAGCACTGCACAACGTAGCCAAGCACGCCCAAGCCCGAACGGCCAAGGTCCTCTTCGAGATCGCCCCGACCCATGTGAGGGTAGAGGTACGAGACGACGGCCGAGGATTTGACGTCTCGAAAGCCCTACAAAAGACTCAAGGGCTGGGACTACACCATCTGCGCGAGCGGGTCGAGGAACGGGGCGGCTCCTTTACGATCGAGTCCTCCCCCGGAGCGGGCACGCGCCTGCAGGCCCTCCTGCCCTTGGGAGGAGAGGACATCTGCACCGAGGCCTCTCCCCCTCTCCCCACGGTGGGGAAAGGCCCCCCGGGAGGTCCAACGTGAGAGAACGGACAACGGGCACCTTGGAGGTATTGATCGCGGATGATCACCACCTGGTCCGTCAAGGACTGGCCCAGCTCCTGGGGGCGGAGCCGGACATCCGGGTGGTGGCCCAGGCCGCCGACGGCGAGGAAGCCGTGGAGAAAGCGAAGCTCTATCGGCCCGACGTGGTGCTCATGGACATCCACATGCCGCGGCTGGACGGCATCGAGGCCACCCGGAGGATCACCGAGCGCTACCCCGAGGTGAGCGTGGTGATCCTCACGATGTACGGGGACGAGGAGCACCTCTTTGAGGCGATCAAGGCCGGGGCGCGGGGGTACGTGCTCAAGAGCGCGAAACCCGAGGAGCTTTTGCAGACGCTGCGGGCCGTCCACCGCGGGGAGGCGTGGCTCGAGCCCTCCCTGGCCCACAAGATGCTCGAGGAGTTCCGCCGCCTCAGCCGCCCTCCCCTGCGCGAGCTGCAGGGGGAGATCGTGTACCTCACCCCGCGGGAGCGGGAGATGCTCGAGCTCTTAGCCCAAGGGGCGAGCAACCAGGAGATCGCCAAGCGGCTAGGACTGGCGGAGAAGACGGTACGCAACCGTCTGTCGCTGGTCTTCCGCAAGCTGCACGTGAACAACCGCACCCAGGCGGCCCTCAAGGCGCGGGAAGCGGGGTTTATCGCAAATGACCAGGAAGAAGCGTAACGAACGGGTCAGTACACATCTCCTCTTGGCCCGATAGCCCGAACGTAGACGATCCGATCGTCGGAAAATACGGAATAAACAACCCGCAGCGGACCCACCCGATAACGATAAAGCCGGCCAGTTCTCCTCGAAGCCTCTTGATCCGGGGATGCGGAGGGAAAGGAGCCCTCTCCAAGTCCTTAAAGCAAATCTCTAGTTGTTTGGCGATCTTGGGAGGGCACCTCTCGTAATAGGTTCGAGCGGATCGGGAAAGTCGAACCTCATACGTCCCGTCGTTGGGCATCGCGCCAGGCGACTGTTCTCCCCCGCTTCCAATCCTCCTCGGATTGACGGATTTGCTCCATGAGGTCCCTATCGCGTAGGACTTCTGCCGTAGCTTCCCACTCGCTTAGGCGTTCCAACAAGGGCTTGAGATCCCCCAAGACCTCATCCGGAAGCTGGTCGATAAGCGCTTTGACCTCGTCCTTGAGCTTCGCCATCCTTCGTCCCCAACCTTAGGTTAGGGAGCCGTCACCAGCTCCTGCTCCCGCTTCTCCTCCGCCGCCTTGCGCTCCTGGACACGCTTGATCATCTTGAGGCGGAAGATCTCCTCGCGCTCGGCCTGCTCGAGGGCGTCTTGGATGTAGCGGAGCTTCGCCTGCAGCTCGGGGATGATCGTCTCCTCCAAGGCGTTGATCTTGCGGTTGAGCGCCCCCATCTCCTTGCCCACGGTCTTGAGGTTGTGCTCTAAGTGGGCGATGTCTAACATCCGGTCGAGCAGCGCCTCCGCCGTGGAGGCCACGGCCTCGATGCGGCTGCTGATGCTCGCAGGACTGTAGCCCCGGGAGAGGAGATCCCGCCGGAGGGCCGAGTGCTTCATGTGGAAGATCTTCGTGCCCATGACGTTGTCCATCGACACGTCCAGTTCCACGTCCTGGACGGTGGCCAACGCGAGGGAGCGCACCGTGACGGTCCCGTCCCGGGCGCGGGTGAGCGCGAGCATGTCTTTTAAGTATTTGATGTCTTTAAGGAGCGCCTCCCGCTTGCCCTTGTACTGGCGCACCATCTGCAGGAAGCGCCCTAAGAGGGCTTCTTTCTTCTTCTCTAAAATATCTTTGCCCTCGAGGGCCGTCTTTAAGTCCCTGCGGGTGCGCAGCAGCTCGTCGCGGGTCGCCTTGATCGTCTCCGAGGCTCCGGCCATGGAGGATCACTCCCCTCCGGCGGCTCCCGCAGCGCCGGGCGCGCCCACGGGCTCAGCCTCTCCCACCGCCGCCCGCTTGGGCATGTACTTCTCGATGTACTTCTCCTCCACGCGGCGCAGCTCCGAGCGCGGCACCTCCGCCAGGAGGTCCCAGCCCAGGTCCAACGTCTCCTGCAGGGAGCGCGGCTGCTCCCCCTGGTTGAGGAACTCCTGCTCGAAGCGCTCCGTAAAGCGCAGAATTTGCTTTTCCGTCGCGCCCAAGCCCTCGCTGCCGATGATCGCCGTGAGCTTCTCTAACTCCTTCCCCTGCGCGTAGAAAGCGTAGAGCTGGTCGGCGAGCTGGCGGTGGTCCTCTCTCGTCTTGTCCTTCCCGATCCCCAGGTTCATGAGCCGCGAAAGACTGGGGAGCACGTCGATGGGCGGGTAGACCCCCGCGCGGTCCAAGGGGCGGCTCAGCAGGATCTGCCCCTCCGTGATGTAGCCCGTAAGGTCGATGACGGGGTGGGTGATGTCGTCGTTGGGCATGGTGCAGATGGGCATCTGCGTCACCGAGCCGGGCTGGCCTCGGATGATCCCCGCGCGCTCGTAGATCGTCGCCAGGTCCGTGTAGAGGTACCCGGGATACCCGCGCCGACCGGGGATCTCCTCGCGGGCGGAGCTGATCTCCCGCAAAGCGTTGGCGTAGTTGAGCATGTCCGTCAGGATCACCAAGACGTCGCGGCCCTTGTCGAAGGCGAAATATTCCGCGGTGGTGAGCGCCAGCCGCGGGGTGAGGATCCGCTCGATGGCCGCATCGTCGGCCAGGTTCAGGAAGAGCACGGCGTTGGCCAGCGCGCCGCTGTCCTGGAACTCGCGGTAGAAGTAGTTGTATTCCCGAGAGGTGATCCCCATCCCCGCGAAGACGACCACCAGGTTCTCGCCCGACTGGCGGATCACCTGGCGGGCGACCTGCATCGTCACTTGGTTGAGGGGCAGCCCGGGCCCGCCCCAGATGGGGAGCTTCTGGCCCTTCACCAGGGTAAACAGAAGGTCAATCGCAGAGATCCCGGTCTCGATCCAGTCGCGGGGCTGCTGGCGGCATACGGGGTTCATGGGGCTTCCCGTGATGGGGCGCTCCACCTCGGGATAGACTTCTCCCAGCCCGTCCCGCGGGTTCCCCGAGCCGTCGAAGACCCGGCCCAACATGTCCTCCGAAAGGCCGATCTTGACGATGTCGCCCGTGAAGAAGACGGCGGTGCCCCTGCGGTCGAGTCCGTCGCTCCCCTCGAAGACCTGGACGATGATCGCCTGCTCGCCGACGTCGAGCACCTGGCCGCTCTTCTCGCGCCCCTCGCTGTCGACGATGCGGACCCGCTCGCCGTATTTCACGTCCGCGACGGGCTCCAAGAAGAGCAGCGGCCCCTTGATGTCTTGGATCTTTCGGTGGGCTTTCGCGTATAGCTCCGTAGCCATGCTCGAATCCTCCTCAGTAAGGATCTCTCTCGGATGCGCCCGGCTTCTCATGCACGTGAGAAATCTTCCTTCGGATTGTAGCGCAAAGATCGTGGGAGAATCAACCGAAGCGTCCGTAGGGACGGTATCGTGATAGGGCCGTGCCCCGCAGCGGCCAAGGGGTATCGCTCCTCCCAGGGCATCAGATCTCCTCCCGCTTGGGTGCCCGGGTCATCAGCTCCGTGAGCTTCTCCAAGGGGCTGGCCCCCTCGTAGAGCACCTCGTAGACCGCCCTCGTGATCGGGAGGTCCAGTCCCTTCTCGTGAGCAAAGCGATGGATCGCTTCTGTAGCGTACACCCCCTCGGCCACCTGGGTCATGCTCCTCAGGATTTCTTCAAGAGGCTCCCCCCGCCCGATCCGCTCGCCCACGGTGTGGTTGCGGCTCTTGCCCGACATGCACGTGATCACCAAGTCTCCTAAGCCCGCCAGGCCGAAGAACGTCTCCTTCCGCGCGCCCAGCGCCGCGCCCAACCGGGTCATCTCCACCAGCCCTCGGGCGACCAAGGCCCCCTTGGCGTTCACCCCGAACCCCAACCCGTCGGAGGCCCCCGCCGCCAGCGCGATCACGTTCTTGATCGCCCCTCCCAGCTCCACCCCCACCACGTCGTCGCTCGTGTAGACCCGAAAGCGCTCCGTGATCAGGACCCGCTGCAGCTCTGCGGCCCGCTGCATGTCCCGCCCCGCCAGCACCACCGCCGTCGGCTGTCCGCGGGCCACCTCGTCCGCGAAGCTCGGACCCGACAGCGCGAACACATGTTCGCTTTTCAGCTCTTCCCGCAACACTTGCGTCATAGCGATGAGCCCCTCGTTGAGGCGGGGGTACTCCAGCCCCTTGGTGAGGCTCACATAGACCCTTTGGGAAGATTTCGTTCCCAGGGCTTCCCGCAAACGCCGGGCCGTCTCCCGCACCGCGAACGAGGGGACGGCGAAGAAATACGCCTCGCAGTCGAAAAGCTGTTCCCAATCCGCCGTGGCCTCCAAAGAGGAGGGCAGGGGGATGCCTTGCAGATAGCGGGGGTTCTCGTGGTGCGCTTGGATGTGCTCGGCGAGCTCGGGGTCCCGGGCCCAGAGCGTAACCCGATGGCCCTTGCGGGCCAACAGGGCCGCCATGGCCGTCCCCCAGCTCCCCGCGCCGAGAACGGCGATCGTCCGCGCGCCTTCGCGGGCTGTAGGGTTGAGGTTGAGCACGATGCCCTCACAAACCGCACTTTGGCCCTGCAACCGGGGAGCGAGAAGCTAAGGGCCCTCGGAACCCGTCCCTGCGCCGACGGCCTCCTCTTCGGGGGTCTCCGGGAGATCGCAGGGGCAAAGCTTGCCCAGCATCGTCCGGAGCCACTCCTCGGCCACCGCGATGTCGTTGCGCACCAGGCGCTCGTGCAGCTCGGGGAGGAGGGGCCGTACGCCCTCGGCCAGCTTCTCGAGCAGGGGCTCCATGAGCACGGCCTCCGGCGTGTCGGGGGAGACGCCCGCTTCCTCCAGGAGCGCTGCAGGATCGGTCTCCAGCCGGGCCTCGAACTCCTCGAGGGCCTTGAGCGCTTCCTCGTACTCGTCCCGGGAGGCGTGCGTCTCGATCCGGTCCAAGAGGTTCTCGAAGCCCTCGAGCACCCGGGCGCTGGCCTCGGCGAAGCCGGGGAGCAGCTCGCGCAGCCCTTGGACCTCGCGGCGCACCTCCGTCAGGGAGGGGAACCAGTCCTCGACGATCACATAAGGCGTAAGGCCCACGTCTTGCACGGGCCGACGGTGGGGGGTGAGGTACTCCGCGGTGGTGAGGATGAGCATCGAGCCGTCGCTTAAGGGGATCGGCGTCTGGATCACGCCCTTCCCAAACGTCGGTCGCCCGAAGAGGACTCCCAGTTGGTTGTCGCGGATCGCGGCGGCCAGGATCTCCGAGGCGCTGGCGGTCCCCTCGTCCACGAGCACCGCGATCGGCCAGTTGGGACGGCGGTTGCCGAAGCTGGTGTGGATGCGCTCCCCCTGGCGGGTCCGCTCCACCAGGATGGTCATCCCCCGGTCCAGGAAGAGGCTGGCGATCTCCTTGGCCGCCTGGAGGAGCCCGCCGCCGTTGCCCCGAAGATCGAGAATAAGCCCTTGGATGTCAGAGGATTCCCTCTCCAGCTCGGCCAGCTTCTCTCGCAGCTCATCGGGGGTCGTCCCGCTGAAGGTGTTGAGGCGCACGTACGCGATTTGCGGGCCGAGCAGCTTCGTCTCCACGGAGGGGATCTGGATGCGCTCGCGCACGATGGTGATCTCCTCGATGCTCCCGTCCAGGTGCCGGACCTTGATCGTCACCGAGGTCCCGCGCGGCCCCCGGAGGCGACGGGCCGCGTCGTCCGTGGAGAACCCTTGCGTGCTCTCGCCGTCGATCTCGAGGATGGCGTCCCCGGCCCGGACCCCTTGGCGCTCGGCGGGCCCGCCCTTGATGGGGGAGATCACGACGATCTCGCCGTTGCGCAGCCCGATGTACGCCCCGATCCCCTCGTACTCCCCCTCGATGCTGATGGTAAATTCCCTATACTCCTTACGGGTATTATAGCGGCTGAAGGGGTCCTCCAGCCCTTGGATCATCCCCCGGATCGCCTCCTCGATGAGCTTTTCCCCGTCGAGGCGCTCCGGCTGGTAGAAGTTCTGCTCCGTCTTCTGATAGGCCTCCCACAAGCGCTCGATCAGCTCCTCGCGCGTGAGGGGCTTCGTCGGCTCTTGGGCCTGGAGCGTATCCGTCGAAGTGGAGAGGGAGTTCGAGTCGTTCGAGTCTGGGGGAGAGGCCGTCGGGGTCGGGGAGGTCGGGGAAGCCCCTTCGGAGATCGTCGTCTCCGTCGCTTCCGGGGACGGAGAGCTGAGGAAGAAGCCCTGCGCCAGCAGGGCGGCTCCCAGCAGGATGAGCCCTACGGCGAGCCACAGCACGAGTTTTCGTTCCATCGATGGACCTCCTAGAGGGATCGGGGTTCGCCCTCGCATTATAGCGTGGCTCTTCTCCCGTTGTCACGCCTTCTGCTCTATGCCTGCAGAGGAGAAGGGCTTGCCTCCCGGAAGAGAGGACCCTACACTCGCAGGTGCTATGCTCCACCACCTCGAGGGGCGGCTCGTCGAGCTGGCCGACGACTCCGTGGTGCTCGACGTCGGCGGCGTCGGGTATCGGGTCTACACCTCGCGCAAGACGCGCGAGGAGCTCTTCTCCGCCCGGCGGCGGGACGGAGCCGCAAGCGTAAAGCTCTTCGTCTACCTCCAGATCCGGGAGGGGGACCTCGCGCTCTACGGCTTCAGCACCCCCGAGGAGCGGGAGCTCTTCGAGCTCCTGCTCACCGTGGCCGGAATCGGGCCGAAGGTCGCCCTCTCCATCCTGTCGGCCACGACGCCCCAGCGGTTGCAGGAGGCCATTTTGAAGGGCTCGGCGGCGGAGCTCTCGGCGATCAAGGGGATCGGGAAGCGCACGGCGGAGCGGTTGATCGTGGAGCTCAAGGAGAAGGTGGCCCGGCTCCCGCTGGGGGCTCCCGTGGGCACTCCCCGGGACGAGCGGGAGGAGACGGCTTTGCGGGCCCTTACGCGGACGCTGGGGTTCCGGGAGTCGGAGGCACGAAGGGCGCTGGAGCGGGTCCGAGAAGAGTACGGCGAACTCTCCACCGAGGAGCTCATCAAGCGGGCGCTGGAGCGGCTCAGCAAACCGTGAGCCTGTAGCATGACATGAACGCGATCGTCTTCCACCCCCGCTGCTTGGAGTACGGGGCCCCGGGCCACCCCGAGAGCCCCGAGCGCCTCCGGCGGGCTGTTGAGTTCTTGAACTCTCAGGGCGGGTATCGCTGGGAGGAGCCGGAGCCCGCCTCCGAGGACGATCTCTTACGAGTACACACCCAAGAGCACCTAGAGCGCGTGAAGAACTTAGAGTTCTACGACCCAGACAGCCCGCGCTACGAGGGCATCTACGAGTACGCCCGCCTTGCGGCGGGCGGAGCCCTTCTTGCCATGCGCCTAGGGGGCTTTTCGCTGATGCGCCCGCCGGGCCACCACGCCGGACCTCAAAGGGTTGCCGGGTTCTGCTACTTCAACAACTTGGCCGTAGCGGTGCGCGCTTCGGGGAAGCGCACCCTGATCGTGGACCTCGACGGCCACCACGGCGACGGCACCCAAGAGATCTTCCTGGGAGATCCCTCTGTGATTTTTATCTCGCTGCATAGCTCGCCCAACTACCCCGGCACGGGGCTTCGACACGAGGGGAACTGTTTCAACTACCCCTTGCCCTTCCGCTGCGGGGAGGCCGCCTATCGGCAAACCCTGGAGCGAGCCCTGGGCGCCGTGGACCTCGAGGGCATCGAGCAGCTGGCGATCTCTGCGGGCTTCGACACCTACGAGCGCGACCCCCTCGCCTCCCTGGGGCTCACCACCGAGAGCTACGTTCGCATCGGGAGGCTCTTAGCCGAGCTGGAGCGGCCCACGTTCGCGGTGCTCGAGGGCGGCTACGACGTCGAAGCGTTGGGGCCGAACGTCCACGCCTTCCTTCAGGGGCTTTGGGCCGGGCAGGGGGGAACTTGAGCGGGATCCCAAGCGATCCGTACCGTCTCATCCCGGATGTGCCACTCCGGTTGTGTCGGCTCGTCGGCCCACGGCACGAGCAGCCCCTGGGGGAAGTCTTCCCACGCGAGTTCGTCTTGGAGTTGAGCCCGGCGGCCCAGCATCCACGCCAAGGGCCGACGCACGTCCCGCGAGTAGACGTTGGCCACGAAGCCCTCATAGGAGCTGAGCAGCCGCCACGAGGCGATCTCTTGCAACGTGTTCTGCAACAGCTCCTCGCAGATCGGCTCGTCTTGGAGGTACATCTCGGCGAACCCCAAGCGGAACTCTCCGCAAGCGGGTCCGCAGACCGGATCGTCGGGCAGAAGCAGGGTCTCTCGGATCTCATACCCCAACACTTCTAGGCCGGCTCTCTGGAGATACGCGAGGCTGATGGAGAGGGCAAGCCGTTCCTCTTCGGGAAGGGTTCCATCCCAGACGGCGTTCCCCAGATAATGCGCATAATCCCGCGGGATCATGAAGTTCTTCCGCACGCGGTCAAACAGATAGAGGGTGATGCGGGTGAGCCGCGGTCGCTGCTTCGCCCTCTCGATCAGCGTTTCCAAGAGTTGACGAATCTCCCCTTCCGTAAGCCTCCGGGGGGCCTCGACGACGTAGCGAAAGACGAGCGACAATCCCGAGGCAAACGGCGCTTCCTGCTTGTCATACAGGGCGACTTGGACGCTCAGCCCGTCCAGCTCCAGCGTCTCCTGGGTGGCCTCGTACGAGACGACCTTGACGGTCACGGTCGTCGTGTCCGCCCGGCCCCGATCGTCCGTGACCGTGAGGACGGCTTCGTACTCCCCCGCGTCGGTGTAGGTGTGCACGGGGGTGGGGCCTTCCCCTGAGGTGCCGTCGCCGAAGTCCCACTCGTACGAGACGATTTGGGTACCGGGCTCGGGACGGGAGCGCGTCCCGTCGAAGGCGACCGTCAGGGGTGCTTCTCCGCTCAGATACTGCAATACGATGGGCTCGGTGGCCAGGGCCTGACGGACGGTGGCGATCGCTTTAGGTCCCACTTGCACCCGGATCGTGATCCCGTCTTGGGCCGTCTCCCCCCGATCGTCGGTGACCGTGAGGGTCACCCGATACTCCCCGCTCCGCTCGTAGCGGTGGGTGGGCGCGGCTTCCTCGCTCGGGGTGCCGTCGCCGAAGTCCCAGCGATAGCTTCGGATCTCGCCGTCGGGATCCGAGGCCTCGGCCCGGAACGCCACTTCGCTCCCCAAGAGCACGCCCTCTTGCGGCTCCGTAATGCGAACGGTGGGCGGCTGATTGGGCTGCGCGCACCCCACCACGAAGACGGCGATCCACCCCATTAAAACCCCAACGAGAAGAGAGTTCCGTCCGCTCATCTCCCAGCCCCCTTGAAGCACCATTGTATCACAACGCGAGGAAGGGTACGAGCATCTCCTCGTCGGTGAGGCCGCCGTGGCGGCCCACCAGATCGAAGTCGTCGTAGGGCCAATACAGAGCTTGAGCCCCCTTGGGGATCACGAGGAGATCCCCCAAGCGCTCGCGGACCTCGGGGTGCTCTCTGCGTCGAGAGGCCTGAGGGCCGAAGAGCCCGGCCTCCAGGGCCTCCTCGGAGCGGAGCACCGCCAGCTCCTCCGAGAAGCGCTTCCGCAGCCCGTCCTCCAGATCGCGCAGTCCGTCGGGCTTCGCGTACAGATACGCCGCGCGGTACTCGCCCGTGGGGCTGAACCTCAGCTTCTTGACCAGACGGGGGTAGCGCTTGAGGTGCACGACCTCCTCCTTGGGGAGCACGCGGATCTGGCCGTGGTCCGCCGTGAGCAGGATCAACGTCCTTTCCCTAACAGAAGGGGCCAGCGCGCCGAGGAGCTCGCGGTCGAGGACGTTCAGGAACGAGCGGAGCTCCGCGTCCCAAGCCGGGGACTCCGGCCCCTGCTCGTGGGCCAGGGAGTCCAACGCGTCCCAGTAGGCGAAGAGAAAGGCCCTCTCCTCCAGGGCAGTCAAGATCTCCCGTACGCGAACGGCCAGATCGGCGGCAGTGTAGAACGGGACGAGGGTGGCCGCTCCTTCGGGGGGGCTGAGCATCCGGGAGAGGCCGCTCCGCACGTACGCTTTGGGGATCAGCACGTAGGAGCGCACCCCTTGGGCGTGGAGCCGCTCGTGGAGCGTGGGGACCCCCAAGAGCTTTCGGGGGGAGAGGCCCATCTTCAGCAGGCGATCCCCCTCGGGGTCGGCTACGGGCTTTAGGCGCAAGACGTTCGCGATGAGCCCCAGCTCCCGCAAGAACAGCCGATACCCCACCAGCCCGTGCTCCCGGGGCGCAAGCGCCGTGTGGAGCGTCGCGAGCGCCACCGCCGTCGTGGAGGGGAAGACGCTCGTGAGGGGCCGCCACTCCCGATGCAAAAGCTCCTCTCCGGGAGTTGGGGAGCGCTCGAGAAAGCGCAGGAGCTGCCGGTAGCCCAGGGCGTCGACCAGCACGAGCACGACGGCCTGCACCTCCCGTTTGGGGGGCAGCAGCCCCTTGGGCAGGGGAGGGTGGAGCGGGGGCACCCCTAAGGCGTCGAGCACCGTGTTCGCGAGGTTCACGAGCGAGTAGCGCGGGAAGTGGGGGAGGACGAACTCCTCCGGAAGGTTGGGTAAGCGATGGGCCCGGATTTCCCGTTCCATCCGCTCCGATCGAAGGGCCATAGGGTTCAGCCGCGGGTCCAGCGCCAGATCTCCCGAAGCGAGAGGGACTTTCCGTACATCAAGATGCCGATCTCGAAGATCTTGCCCGCCAGGCGCACCATGAGCACCGTGGAGAAGAGGAGCACCCCGAGGCTGGTGAGCACCTCCCCTAGGGGCACGTCCGTGAGCGCCAGGCGCAGCATCATCGCCCCGGGGATCGAGGGCGGGAAGTAGCTGAGCACTTGGTAGACCACCGTCTGCGGATCGTTGCTGAGCAGGGGGAAGAACGAGAGGGGCAGCACCGCCGGGAGGACCACGATCAAGCTCTGGGTCTGCTGACCGCTGAAGACGTCCGTCATGGTGGAGCCCATCGCCGCCGAAAACGACGCGATAAACAGATACCCGAGTGCGAAGTACACGAGGAACAAGAGGAGCTTCTCCCAAGGCAGGTACGAGAAGAGCAACCCCAACAGGGGCCAGGTGGGAAACTCCCAGTAGGGGCCTATGACGACTAAGAATGTGAGCCCCACGGCGACCCAGATGGCGGCCTGCACCAGCCCCAGCGCGCCAAAGGCTAAGATCTTTCCGGCGATCAGCTCTCGAGGGGTGAGAGCCGCCAGGACGCGTTCCACCACACGACTCTGCTTCTCGCGGATCACGTTCTGGAGCACAAACGTCCCGGAGAACAGCACCACGAACAGGAACACGAAGGCGAAAGCTCCGGCGATCAAAGCCGACAGGAGTCGATCCAACTCCACGCCCCATTCCCCCTCGACCCAGGGTGTGAGGAGCGTCTCGAGTTCCTCCGGGGTGTTGGCGGGAAACGCGATCAAGCTCTCTTGCAACCCCGGGGTCACCAGCAGAACCGTCACCAGCGTGGAGCCCAACAGCAAGAGGGGGAACAGCACCGTAAGAAACAAGAACTGCCGGTTGCGCAATGTGCCCAGGAACTCCCAGCGGGCAACCTTCCACGTCCGCTTTCCCAGCCCCAATCGTTCGAGGATCATAGCCGGCGCACGACCTCCACGAAGATGCGATGGAGCGAGGGCTTCATAATGCTGATCTCCTCCAGATCCAGATCGTGATCGCCCATCAGGTCGTTTACCAAGAGCTGCAAGAAATCCTTCGGTGGGACGTCCTTGGGGAGGAGAAGCTCCGCGCCCTCGGCGTCCAAGGAGAGGATCTTCGCAGGGCAGGCGGCCTCGATCCGGCGGCGCAGCTCCTCCGACGGCCCACGGCAGGCGAACCGCATCTGCACCACCCTCATCCCGTGGTCCTGCTTGATGCGATCCAAGTCTCCGTAGAGCACCCTTCGCCCCTTGTGAATGAGAAAGACCCGGTCGCAGAGGCTCTCCACCAAGTTCATCTGGTGGGCCGAGAGCAGGACGGTCATCCCCTCCCGTGCGAGCCCGCGGATGAGCTCCAAGAAGAGATCTTGGCTCGGGGGGTCGAGGCCGGAGAAGGGCTCGTCTAACACGACCAGTTCGGGCTCGTGGAGCACCGCGGCGATGAACTGGACCTTCTGTTGCATCCCCTTGGAGAGCTCCTTGAGGCGTCGGGGGTAATACTCACGAAGGTCCAAGCGCTCGAGCCACACGAGAGCCCGCTCGCGGGCGCGCCGGGCGTCCATCCCGTGGAGGCCCGCCAGATACAGCAGGGTCTCCCCCACCCGGCGGTCCTCGTAGAGGCCGCGCTCCTCGGGGAGGTAGCCGATCCGCTCCTTGGGCAACTCTCCCGACGGGCCATCGCTTACCCCCGAGCCCCCGTAAAGAATGCGCCCGGAGTCGGGTCGGAAGATCCCCAGGATCATGCGGATGAGGGTCGTCTTGCCCGCCCCGTTCGGCCCTAGGAGCCCGAAGATCTCGCCCCTTCGCACCTCGAAGGAGACGCCGTCGACGGCCCGCACCCCGTCGAACTGCTTGGTGACGTCCTCTACCTGCAGGAGGACGGAGCTAGCGGCCATGGCGGGAGCGCTTGATCAGGGCTTCCGGGGACGTCTCGAGCAGCTCGGCCAGCACGTCCAGGGGCGAGGGGAGCGGCTCCTGCCAGAGCCACTCGGCCTTAAGACGGAAGCCCGGAATCACATCCGAACGGTAGAACCCCGCTTCATCGGGCTCCACGGGTCGATACCGCCCGCGCTCGTCGAGGCGGTTGAGCTCCACCTCTCGGCGCTCGGGATCGAGGAGCCAGTACTCGGGGATCCCCGAGGCCTCGTACTCCGCCCGCTTGTCCCCGCGATCGCGCAGACGGCTCTCCTTCAAGACGATCTCCACAACGAGATCGGCGGGACCGTCGAGATACGTCTCTTGGATGCGGTCGAGGTGCTCCTTGGCAACGAACAAGAGGTCGGGTTCCCGCCCCCGGCGCAGCTCCTCCGGGAGCTTCATGAGGTAAGGAGCCGTGAAGATCTCGCCCAGATCCCGCTCTCGAACGTACAGCCCCAGCGTGATCGCAAGGAAGCCCGCGATGCGCTGGTGCCTCGTGTTAGCCGGCGAGAGCACGACGACCTCCCCGTCCACCCATTCTGCCCAAGTGTCCTCGTCAAGCCACTCCAGGAACTCCTCAAAGGTGAGCCTGCGCCGAGGGGGCTTTCGCCGCAGGGCCTCGAGTTCGATCGGGGAGCTTGGGGATTGGGGCTTCGTCCTGGGCATAGCACTCCCAGCGTAGCCTTTGGGAGCGAGGCCGTCAACCCTTTAGCGCAAGAAGGGAACGATCAGCAGCGCCACGATGTTGAGCACCTTGATCATGGGGTTGATCGCCGGGCCTGCCGTGTCCTTGTAGGGATCGCCCACGGTGTCGCCCGTGACCGCGGCCTTGTGCGCGTCGGACCCTTTGCCCCCGTGCGCCCCCTCCTCGATGTGCTTCTTCGCGTTGTCCCAGGCCGCGCCCCCGGTGGTCATCGAGATGGCCACAAACAGCCCCGTCACGATGGAGCCCACCAGGAGCCCGCCTAGGGCTTTGGCTCCCAACAACAACCCCACAATGAGGGGGGCCAGCACGGGGATGAGCGCCGGGGCGATCATCGCCTTCTGGGCCGTAGCCGTCACGATCCGCACGCAGCGCCCGTAGTCGGGCTTCTCCTTGCCCTCCAGGATGCCGGGCCTCTCGCGGAACTGTCGGCGTACCTCTTCGATGATGGCTCCTGCAGCGGTGCCTACGGCGTCCATCGCCAGGGACGCGAACAGGAAGGGGAGCGCTCCTCCGATGAAGAGGCCCACCAGAACCCAGGGGTCCGAGAGCAGAAACTGCACGGCCATCCCCAGTTTGTCCTCCAGCTCTTGAGCGTAAGCAGCGAAGAGCACCAGCGCGGCCAAGCCCGCCGAGCCGATCGCATATCCCTTGGTGACGGCCTTGGTGGTGTTCCCCACGGCGTCCAGGGGGTCGGTCACGGCCCGGACGGAGTCGGGGAGTTCGGCCATCTCCGCGATGCCGCCCGCGTTGTCCGTGATCGGGCCGTAGGCGTCGATGGCGATGACGATGCCCGTCATGGAGAGCATCGCCATCGCCGCGATGGCGATCCCGTAGAGGCCTCCCAGCTGGTAGGCGACCAAGATGGCCGCGGAGATGAGCACGATGGGCCAGAACGTCGAGCGCATCCCCACGGCCAGTCCGGCGATGATGTTCGTGGCGTGGCCCGTCACCGACGCCCGAGCGATACGCTGAACCGCCCAGAAGCGGCTCGAGGTGTAGTAATCCGTGATGAAGACCATCCCCACCGTCACGAGCACGCCGAGCACGGCGCTGAACCACAACCCGGCTACGGAGATCCCTTCCACCCCCTGCAGGAGCCAACCCGTAGCGGGGTAGAAGGCGATCACGGAGAGTCCCGCGGCCACGAACAGGCCGCGGTAGAGCGCGCCCATGATGCTCCCGTTGCGGGGCAGCCGCACGAAGAACGTCCCGAGGATGGCCCCCACGATGGAGATCGCGCCCAACAGCAACGGGTAGACCGTGGTCGGAAGCGAGTCGAACTCGAGGAACCCCAAGAGCATGGCGGCCACGGCGGTCACGGCGTAGGTCTCGAAGAGGTCGGCGGCCATCCCGGCGTCGTCGCCCACGTTGTCCCCCACGTTGTCCGCGATCACGGCGGGGTTTCGGGGGTCGTCCTCGGGGATCTCAGCCTCGACCTTCCCGACGAGGTCGGCCCCCGCGTCGGCCCCCTTGGTGTAGATGCCGCCGCCCAGCCGGGCGAAGACGCTGATCAAAGACCCCCCAAAGCCCAGGCCCACCAGCGCGTTGAGGGCCTCCTTCAGCGAGAAGTCCATTCCGAAGAACAGGACCAGGAAGTAGACGGCGATCGAGAGGATGCCGAGGCCCACCACCAGCAAGCCCGTCACGGCCCCGCCCTTGAAGGCCACCGACAACGCCGGGGCGAGCCCCTGCTTGGCCGCCTCCGCCGTGCGCACGTTGGTCCGGACGGCCACGTACATCCCCACGTACCCTGCAGCGGCCGAGGAGACGGCCCCGATGAGGAAGCCCACGGCGGTCGGCCAGCCCAGCGCCAGGAGCAACACCAGGAAGATCGCCACGGCCACCAGGCCGATGATCGAGTACTGGCGATTGAGGTACGCCGCGGCGCCCTCCTGGATGGCGCGGGCGATCTCTTGCATGCGTTCTGTGCCCGCGGGCAGGCGCATCACCTGCACGATCAGCCACCCCCCATAGAGAAGGGCCACCAAGCCGGCCCCGACGGCCAGCCACGTCACAAGCTGCGCAATCTCCATGCGTTCGTACCCCCTATATCCCGTTTTTGTCCTCTACTGTCCAGGGACTCGGTTCGATCTACGGCGTGATCTCCCGTCGTCTCCGCGGGAGAGAGGAAGACAAACAAAGAAAATGAGGTGGCGGTCCCAAGGGGATTCGAACCCCTGTTTCCGGCTTGAGAGACCAGCGTCCTAGGCCACTAGACGATGGGACCGCGTGGATCTAACGCGTCTATTGTACCCGATCGAGCGGAGACGATCAACCGTCGAGCCCTGAGGGAGGAGACCCACTTGTGGGGCGCAAGATCCTCGGGGTCTCGATGGAGCTTGCCGGATCCTGGAGATGCGCTTGGAGCTCCGGGGGAAGACCCAGGACCCGTTCGACGTGCCCTAGGAGCCCGTGGAGCGCCCGTCGGGGGTCGCGCCCCCGGGGATCCTGCAGGGTCGCGATCGCAGCCGCAAGGGCGTCCACAGCGCGACGGGCTGCTTCCGGGTCCAGCCCCCCTGCGCGCTGTAGGTACGCGCGTGTGGCTTCGAACAAGCGGCGCTCCACGTCGCGGGGCGGGAGCTCCACAGCGACCACCGCGATGGGCCCCAACTCCTCGCGCACGCGTCCGAGGGCTTGTAGGACGTCCGCATCGGTGCCCCGGGGGCGGAGGGCATAGTGGACGTAGAGGACTTGCTCCAAGTAGACGGCGAAGGCGATCGAGTCGTCGGCCTGCTCTCGATAGAGGGGCTCCATCGCCTTCCCCCAAGCCCGCTGGAACTCAGGAACCCACCGCCGACGCTGGTACTCCTCGTGCTTCCGATAGTAGAGACAGTCGGGGGGGCAGTCGATCGTCACCGCGCGGTGTCGGCCGCAACACGCAGGGGAGATGAGGCCGTGAAGGGCCGGGCACCGTCGGCGGCCTCGGTCCCGACCGCAGTAGACACAGGTCGAGGATGCCATGAGGAGCCTACACGAACCCGAGCTCCATCCGGGCGTCTTCGCTCATCATGTCGGGGCTCCAGGGCGGGTCGAAGACGAACTCCACCTCTACGTCGATATCCTCTCCGAATCGTTCCTGAATGGCTCGGGTCACATCGGCCTCTAACACGTCGTACAGGGGACACCCCGGGGTGGTGAGCGTCATCTCCACCCGCACGTCCTTCTCGCCCCGAACGTCGATGTCGTAGACGAGTCCCAGATCCACGACGTTGATCCCCAGTTCCGGGTCGATCACGTTCTCCCGAAGGCACTCCCGAATCGCGTCCGGATCCAGCGCCATATCCCTCATTCCTTTCCTCTGGTTTGTCTATTCTGCCGGTGGTTTACGACGACGAGCTTGCCGTCCGAGCCCGCAGCGTCTCGGCGATCCTGAGGAACTCCTGAGCCGCCGGCGATTCCGGGTCGCTTACGACGATGGGCGTGCCGAGATCGCTGCCCTCGCGAACCTTCGGGTCCAAGGGAATACGCCCCAAGAGCGGCACTCCCCGCTTCTTTGCCTCTTGCTCCCCCCCGCCGCGCCCGAAGATCTCCGTGGGCTCCCCACAGCGAGGACAGACGAAATAGCTCATGTTCTCGATGATCCCCCATAAGGGGACGTTTAACCTTTGGAACGCCGTGATGCCGCGGCGCACGTCCGCCAGCGAGACCTCCTGGGGGGTGGTGACGGCGATCGAGCCCGTAAGCTCTACGTCTTGGGCGAGCCCTAGCGGGGCATCCCCCGTGCCCGGGGGCAGGTCGATCAACAGGAAGTCCAACTCTCCCCAGTCCACCCCCTCGAGGAGTTCGCGGATCGCCTTTGAGATCATCGGCCCCCGCCAGATGAGCGCCTCTTCGGCCTCGACGAGCAGGCCCAACGAGATCGTCTTAAGATCGTACTTTTCGATGGGCGCGATCTTGCCTCGCGGACCGAGCCGGGGGCGTTCCTCCCCCAAGTCCAGGAGCTGCGGGAGGTTCGGCCCGTGGACGTCGGCGTCGAAGAGACCTACCCGGGCCCCCTGCCGGGCCAGGGCCACGGCCAAGTTCACGCTCACCGTGCTCTTGCCCACCCCGCCCTTGCCGCTGAAGATCGCGACCCGCTCCCTCACCCCGGGGAGGGAGATGCGCGTCGGCTGCGGAGTATGACCCCGAGCGGCCGCAGCTCGGACCGCCTGCGGGGAAGGAGAGGAGACGAACTCGACGCTCACCGCGGAGATCCCTTCCACCGCGCGAAGCCTCTCCTCGACTTGGCGCGTCAGCTCCGACTTCGAGATGTACGCCGGCTTGAGATGAAGCAGCACCCGTGCCGTCCCGTCCGGGGAGACGAGGACGCGCTCTACCATCCCCGCTTCCACGATGTTCTTGCCCAAGCGGGGGAGGAGAACCCCATGCAGGGCCTCGCGGACCCGTTCGGTCAGGGCGGAAGGGGGTGGAGACGAGAGGGATCCCATAGAGATCAACTCCCGGAGGGGGTCGGGACGGTCGATCGGGATCGGGGTCGAGGTCGAGAGCGGGCCCGAGCACGGCCTTCCGGATCGCGCGCAGGGGAGTTCGATGTCGTTCGGAGCAGGTCATCCAAGGTCGTCTCCCCCAAGGCCCGCTGGAAGCGCTCGTTGATGACCGCCCAGAAGGCGCTGGTGGGGCATCCCTGCTCGATCTCGCACCGGAGCGAGGCATCCAGGCAGTTGACCAGGGCCACCGGGCCCTCCAAGGCCTCGATCACCTCTCGAACGGAGATCTCGGCGGGAGGGCGACAAAGGGAATACCCCCCGCCGCGCCCGTGAGTCGCCCGAATGAGCCCCGCTCCCTTCAGCTCCTGCATGATCTTCTCCAAGAAGGGGTCAGGGATGCTCTGAGAAGCGGCGATCTCCCCGATGGATACAGGGGATTCCTCGTACCGCCTCGCCAGCTCCACCATCGCCCGCAGGCCGTAATCGCTCTTGCGCGTGATCCTCATGTGATCCTCATATGCCGGTGCCGTCGTGCTCGCGAGATGATGGGCCCGGAGATCCCTCGCCAGGGGTCCCACCGGAATCCGGCTCATCGATTGTAGGAAGTCACGGAGGCGCTGTCAACGGTAGCCGGAACGGAGGCCTCACTCTTGCGACTCGGACTCGGGTTCGGAAGGCAGCTGGGATTCCGGATCGGACCCCGTAAGGCGAGCGATGAGGCGTTCGAAGATCCGCCAGATGCTCGAGTCGGAGACGTTCCGTTGCGCGTTCTCTCGGGCGATCTCGGCACCTCGGGCGATGAGTTGAGTGGCCTCGTCGGAGCGTCCCTGGAACTCGAAGGCCATCCCTCGCATCATGAGTTGGGCGTACTCGCTGCCCGGGCCATGGCAGGCCTCGCAGGTGATGTCCAGGGACCGCATCGCCTCGATCAGCTCTTGGGGCGGCGGTTGAGGGACCTTGCCGGTGCGTCGCGCCTCATCGATGAGCTCCAAAACCTCACGGCGCCTCTCGGGATCGGTGATGACTTGTGCGGCAAGGACCTCGGCCAACCAGGGGTGGTTGTACAGGTACATTTCGGGGTTCTCGCTCGTCTTGAACTCGTCGCGGAACCAGCGCTCCACGTGCTCCTTATTCGAGAAGGGGATGTACGACGTGCCTCCGAGCTGAGGGTTGGAGTGACAGGCCACGCACGTGTTGGATCCCACGAACTGCAGGTTCTCCCCGATGGGCGACACGGTCGTCTCCTGGAGGATCTTCTCCCGCTGAGGGTTCTCCGTCTTGAAGGGGGAGTCCCGTTCGCCGTAGCCTTCGGCGAGGAAGGTGTCCCGGTGGCGTTCCCACCAGGCCTCGATCTCTCGGATCTTCGCCTCGCGGACCTCCGGTGGGTCGCTGAAGACGAACCCGAAGTCGGTTCCCGTCATCCAGCGGATCCGCTCGATTCCCCGCTGGCGCTCCATCTGCTTGGGGGAGCGTAGCTGCTCGAGACTCTCCAAGAAGAGCTCTTCGAAGCGGCTGAGCATGTTCTCGTGGGCCCGTTCGGTGGTGAGCGCCAACGGGTCTCCGCCGTGGCAGGCGGTACATCCCACCTGGTCGAGGGGCATCTCCTGGAGGATAAAGAGGTTCTCGTGGATCTCGTTGAGATCTTTGAGCGGGTTGGCCTCGAAGCCGGGCACGCCGGTGTTCGCGTGGCACGCCAGGCACATGTCCGCCAGGCGCCCCGGCTCGGTGACGATCTTCACCCGGTTTAAGTCCATAGAGAGCTCGACCTGTAAGCGATCCCACAGGCTCAGGGACCCCTTTTCTCGGAGCTTGAGCTCCGTCAGGTACGCCCGTTGCCACTGACGCCACTCTTGGTTGTAGTTGTCCAGGGCCACCGCCACGAAGGTCAAGAACAGGACGATCGCCGCTGCGGCAAAGTACTTGCGAACCATCTTTCCTCTGGTAGGGGTCCGGTTATGATCTTGCGGTCTTGCCGTACCCTATCCGCTGCCGTGTTCCCTCCATACTACGACCGGAGCCTTATCCATGCAAGCGAGCCGAGATGAAATCGGGCATTACGATACCAAAGGGAAGCCGTTGCAAGCCATGACGCGCGTCACCTCCCCCCGGAGCGGGACGGGGCAGAGGGCCATCGGCTCGCGAACGCCCGCGCCCAGCGGTCCGCCTCCCGGATCGCCTCGAGGGTGAGCTCCGCCGAGGGGACAGCCCGGGCCCCATGGGCCTCGAGGGCAGCGGCGAGCAGGCGAGGGATGCTACCGAAGTCGATCTCCTTGCGGAGGAAGCGCTCCACGGCGACCTCGTCTGCCGCGTTGGCCACCGCGGGAAACGTCCCGCCCTGCCTTCCCGCTTCCACCACGAGCCGGAAGGCCGGATACCGGTCGGCCTTCAGGGCGCGGAACGTCAGCGTAAGGCCTTCGAGCCGCAGGGGAGCCCATCGATGAGCGACCCGCTGCGGGTAGGTGAGCGCATACTGCAGGGGCACCCGCATGTCCGGATCCCCGAGGTGCGCCAGCCAGCTCCCGTCGACGAGCTCGACGAGCGCGTGGACGACGCTCTGCGGGTGGAGGACGGCCCCGATGCGATCCCAGGGCAGGTCAAAGAGCCAGTGGGCCTCGATCACCTCGAAGGCCTTGTTCACCAGCGTGGCGGAGTCCACGGTGATCCGCGCCCCCATCGCCCAAGTCGGGTGCGCGAGCACGTCCTCCGGGGATGCGTGGGCGAGCCGCTGTCGAGGCCAGTCGCGCAGGGCCCCGCCGGAGGCGGTCAGAACCACCCGTCGGACCTCCGACGGAGAGCACCCCTGCAGGAGCTGAAAGAGCGCGCTGTGCTCGCTGTCGACGGGGATCAGTCGGGCTTCGGACCGGGCAAGGGCTGCTCGGACGAGAGGGCCTCCGATGACCAGGGATTCCTTGTTGGCCAGGGCTACGTCGATCCCACGCTCTAGAGCCGTCAGGGTAGGGAGCAAGCCCGCCGCCCCCACGAGCCCGTTGACGACGGTGTCGGCGGGGATGGCCTCCAGCAGCTCGCGGATCCCGTCCTCACCGGCGAAGAGCCGCAGGGATCCCCCGGTTCCTTCTCCTTGCAGAAGGTGCCTCAGTCGGGGGAGGTCTTCGGGGCGGGCGATCGCCACCCCGCAGGGGCGAAAGGTTCGCACCTGGTCGGCCAAGAGGGGCAGGTTGCGCCCGGCAGCCAACCCGACGACCTCTAGGGAATACGGTCGCTCCGGCGAGGCGTTCCAGGCGTGAATGACGGTCAGGGCCTGGGTGCCGATGGAGCCCGTCGATCCGAGGACGATGATCCGCTTGCACGACCTCTCCCTCTCCGGCTGAGGCTCCGGCACGGCCATCCCGTGTGGTAGGGTGCGTGCGGCGCTCCTAGGGGGAAGAGGAGCGCACCGACGTCTGCGGTTGCGGTTCCGGGTCCTGGGGGGGCGTCGGAACGAAGTGGGGCACTTCATCCTTGAGGAGCTCGTCGAGCTGGTCGCCCTCGAGCACCTCGACTTCGAGGAGCTTTTCGGCCAGCTTGCGCAAGGCCGACTCGTTGTCGGAGAGGAGCTGCTTGGCGCGGGCATAGGCTTCCTCAATGAGTCGTTTGATCTCCTCATCCACCAGGGAACTCATCTTCTCACTGAGCTCTCGACTGAGGATGAGGTCCTGCCCCAGGAAGACGTTCCCGTCCTCGCGGCCTAAGGAGAGCGGTCCAATCCGTTCGCTCATCCCGTAGCTCATCACCATGCGCTTGGCGATCTCCGTGGCCTTCTTGAGGTCGTCGTAGGCCCCTGTGGTGACCTCGCCGAAGATGATCTCCTCGGCCGCTCGCCCTCCCAGCGTGGAGGTCAATCGATCCATGAGCTCCTGCTTCGAGTAGAGGTACTTATCCTCCAGGGGGAGTTGGAGGGTATATCCCAGGGCCTCGCCGCGGGGGACGATGGAGATCCGGTGGACGGGGTCGGCCTTGGGCAGGAGCTTTCCCACCAAAGCGTGGCCCGCCTCGTGATAGGCGATCTTCACCTTCTCCTCCTCGCTGATCAGGCGCCCCTTGCGCTCGATGCCGGCGATCACCCGATCGATGGCGTCCTCGAAGTCCTTCATCTCGATGGCGTCCTTGCCCCGGCGGGCCGCCAGGAGCGCCGCCTCGTTACAGAGGTTTTCGAGATCGGCCCCCACGAAGCCGGGGGTGCGGCGGGCCAGGGTCTTAAGGTCCACGTCCGGGGCGAGCTTCTTGTTCTTGACGTGCACCCGCAGGATGGCCTCGCGCCCCTTGATGTCGGGCGGGGGCACGGTGATCTTGCGGTCGAAGCGGCCCGGTCGGAGCAGGGCGGGATCGAGGATGTCGGGCCGATTGGTCGCGGCCAGCACGATCACGTGCTCGTTCTTCTCGAACCCGTCCATCTCGCTCAACAGCTGGTTAAGGGTCTGCTCGCGTTCGTCGTGGCCGCCGCCGATGCCGGCCCCCCTCTTGCGCCCCACGGCGTCGATCTCGTCGATGAAGATGATCGCACCGCGCTGCCCCTTCGTCTCGTCCTTGGCCCGGCGGAAGAGGTCCCGCACGCGGGCAGCCCCCACCCCCACGAACATCTCCACGAAGTCCGAGCCCGAGATGGAGAAGAAGGGCACGTCGGCCTCCCCGGCGATCGCCCGCGCAAGAAGCGTCTTCCCGGTCCCGGGGGCTCCCACCAAGAGCACGCCCCGCGGGATTTGCGCCCCGATGCGCACGAACTTCTGCGGGTCCTTCAGGTACTCGACGATCTCTTGGACCTCCTCCTTGACCTCGTCGATGCCCGCGACGTCTGCGAAAGTGACCTTGGAGTACTCCTTGTTGAAGAGGCGCGCTTGACTCCGTCCGAACGAAAAGGCGCTCGTCCCCTCGCCCTGCATCCTTCGAATCATGAGGAACCAGATCGTCCCGAGAAAGAGCGCCGGCAACAGCAGGTAGAGCAACAGCATCCAGAAGCCGGAGAGGTCCTGCTCCGGCTTGATGCGCACCTCGACGCCCTGGGAGATCAAGCGGTCCGGGAGCTTCTCGTCCAGAGTCCAAGCCGTCGTGTGGAACTTGCTCCCGTCGGTCCGGGTGCCGAAGATGCGAACCCCTTGGATCGTGACCTCTTGGACCTGGCCCTGCTCCACCAAGCGGACGAACTCGCTGTAGGACAGTTCCTCCCCTACGGAGGGGGCACGCAGGGATTGTACGAGCACCACGGCGAAGAGAACTACGAGAACCAGCAGCAAAACGGTGCGGAAGTTCCGGTTTCGCCGCCTCGGGTCGTCGTCTATCCGGGGTCTACCGTTCATCGTAAGTCCGGCCGTTCCGGTCCTTTCTTCGCAGATTCTAAGCGATTGTACCGAGGCGGAAAGGGCTCCTGCAAACGAAACGAGGAGGTTATCCGTCCCGCCCTCGAAGGGCAGCCAGCACCTGCTCTGCGACGCCGAGGCCCGCGTTTCGCTGGGCCTCTTCCGTCTGCGCGCCGATGTGCGGGGTCGTGACCACGCGCGGGTGCGTGACGAGGCGGGGATCCTCCCAGACGTCCGCGGCGTAGCCGGAGAGCCGTCCCCTTTCGAGGGCCTCCCAGATCGCCTCTTCGTCCACCAGGGCTGCCCGAGCGGTGTTGACCAGCCAGGCCCCTTCCTTGACCTGCTCCAGCTGCGTCGGGCCGAGGAGTCCCCGCGTCCGATCGTTGAGCGGCACGTGCAGAGTGATGCCGTCGCTGTCCTGCAGCAGCTTCTCCAGAGATACCCGCCGCAAGGGGAGATGGGAGGGTCCGGCCTCCGGGAGGGGATCGGAGCCCAAGAGGCGCATCCCAAAGGCGTGAGCCAGCTCCGCCACCCGGCTCCCAATCCGACCCAATCCCACGATCCCCAGGGTCTGGCCTCGGAGCTCCCGGCCGTACCTGCGGGGCTTCTCTCGCTCGTAGAACGCCTGCTTGAGGTGGCGATGGAGTGCGATCATGAGCCCTACGGTGAGCTCCGCTACCGCGTTGGCGTTCGCACCCGGGGTGTGAACTACCCGAACTCCCCGAGCGCGCGCGGCCTCGAGGTCGATGTTGTCCAAGCCGGTGCCCGCCCGTCCCACGACCCGGAGGCGCGTCGCCCGTTCGAGAAGCTCTCGATCCACCCGGGTACGACTGCGCACGAGCAAGACCTCGAACGCCCCCACGATCTCCAAAAGCTCCTCGCGCTCGACCCCCGGGCGGTAGACGACCTCTACCCCCGCTTCCTCCAATCGTTGGAGCGCCTCCGGATGGAGTGGATCGCTCACCAGTGCGCGAACCTTCCTCATCGCTTTTCCCCGGTATCCTGAGTCGGGCCGATGGGACGCCTCTTGAACTGCCTACCCCTAGGCCCGTATCCCACAGCAGTAGGAAGTCTGATGTGCCCCCGTGCGCTGCGACCTGTGATATCGTACACTAAACCACCCCGTGCGCTCCACCGTCGTGTCGTGGGGAGAGGAGACCTATGAGCACGCAACCCCATCTTGACCTCTTAGTGGACGAGCTTAGGGCCGAAGAGTTGAAGCAGGAGGCCGTCTATCTCCCCTCGTGGGACCTCACCCAACGCCAAGTTTGGGACATCGAGCTCCTCCTCAACGGGGCCTTCTACCCTTTGCAGGGCTATTTGACGCAGAAGGACTACGAGTCCGTTTGCCAGAGGATGCGTCTGGGAAACGGGACCCTCTGGCCCATCCCCATCACCCTGGACGTCACCCCCGAGTTCGCCGAGGGGCTCTCCGAGGGCGATCGCGTGGCCCTAAGACACCCCGAGGGGATGGTCTTGGCCGTCCTCACGGTGGAGAGCCTCTGGGAGCCCGACCGCCGCGAGGAGGCCCGATGGGTCTTCGGCACGGACGACGAGGCCCATCCCGGCGTCTTCCACCTGCTCCATCAGACGAACCCCGTCTACCTGGGGGGTCGGGTGGAGGGCTTGGAACTCCCGCCCCACCACACCTTTCCGCACCTGAGGCACACGCCCCAGGAGCTCCGACAGATCTTCAAGAAACGGGGCTGGACCCGGGTGGTGGGCTTCCAGACCCGAAACCCCATGCACCGGGCCCATGTGGAGTTGACGAAGCGGGCCGCGGCCCAGGCGGAAGCGAACCTCTTGCTGCATCCCGCGGTGGGCCGCACCGGCCCCGGGGACGTCGACTACTTCACCCGCGTGCGCTGCTACCAGGCCGTTCTCAAATACTACCCCGAGCAGACGACGATGCTGAGCCTGCTCCCCCTGGCGATGCGGATGGCCGGGCCGCGCGAGGCGTTGTGGCACGCGATCATCCGCCGCAACTACGGATGCACCCACTTCATCGTCGGGCGGGACCACGCCGGGCCGCGTAACCACGAGAACGGCCAGCCCTTCTACCCCCCCTATGCCGCTCAGGAGCTGGCCCTCAAACACCAAGAGGAGCTGGGCATCCGGATCCTCCCCTTCGAGGAGATGGTCTACGTCGAGGACCGCGGGCAGTACCTCCCCCGCTCTCAGGTCCCCCAGGGCGCTCGGGTGTTGACCCTCTCGGGGACCGAGCTGCGCCGGAGGTTGCGCGAGGGCCTCGAGGTCCCGGAGTGGTACTCCTTCCCCGAGGTGATCGAAGCCCTGCGGCAGGCCTACTCGCCCCGCTCGCGGCAGGGCTTTACGGTCTTCTTCACGGGGCTTTCCGGGGCGGGCAAGTCCACCATCGCCCAGGTGTTGATGGCCAAGCTCCTGGAGATCGGCACCCGTCCCGTCACCCTCTTGGACGGCGACATCGTGCGGAAGTATTTGTCCCAGGAGCTGGGCTTCAGCCGCAAGGACCGCGAGATGAACGTGCGGAGGGTGGGGTTTGTCGCCTCGGAGATCACCAAGAACCGCGGGATCGCCATCTGCGCGCTGATCGCGCCGTATCGCTCCACCCGCCGCGAGGTTCGGGAGCTGATCTCCCAATACGGGGGCTTCATCGAGGTCTACGTGGCCACGCCCCTGGAGGTCTGCGAACAACGGGACCGCAAGGGGCTCTACGCCAAGGCCCGCGCGGGGCTCATCCGGCAGTTCACGGGCATCGACGACCCCTACGAGCCGCCGGAGCGCCCCGAGGTCGTGGTGGACACCTCCCGGATGACCGCGGACGAGGCCGCCCATCAGGTCTTGCTTTATCTGGAGAAAGAGGGATACATTTGAAATGCATCGAAAAGGGACGCATGGGAAGCCGGAGGGGGGGGATACCGGATGGCCGGGAACATCGTCTACCGAGCCGAGTTCTTCCGGGAGGGAAACGCGTACGTGGGGCTGGCCCCGGAGCTCGGCGTCTCCAGCTTCGGGGAGACCCTAGAAGGAGCCAAAGCAGCCCTGAGAGAGGCGGTAGAGGCCTTCCTCGAGGAATGTGAGAGGATGGGCACCCTGGAGGAGGTCCTGGAAGAAGCGGGCTTCTCCTATCGGGAGGGCCACTGGCTGCCCCGCCAACCCGTGGCCGCCGAGCTCATGACCGTGAGTTCCACCGTATGACAGAACGAAGGATTACCCCCATTCCGTACTCGACCTTGGTGAAGATCTTCGAGCTCGACGGATTTGCCGTGAGTAGACAGAAGGGGGATCATGTGGTCCTCACCAAACCCAGGGTCAAAAGGCTTGTGTTCCTCAAGAAGAGCTCCAAAGAGGTTCCGGTATCTCATATCCTTACCAACCTGACCAACCTGCGGACTGCCGGGATCAGCCGCGAGCGATACTTCCAACTCCTCGACCGGGTGAAGTGAGAATGCTGAGCTGGATACGACGAGGCAAACCCAGGGAAAAGCGCGTCGTCGTCCTCGGCCTCGACTGTTTGGAGCCCTCCCTGGCGTTTGGGGAGTACGCCGATGCGATGCCCACCCTCACCCGGCTTTGCCAAGAGGGCGGCTACGGACGCCTGGAGAGCGTGATCCCCCCCATCACCGTCCCCGCCTGGGCCTGCATGATGACCGGGAAAGACCCGGGCACCTTAGGGATCTACGGCTTCCGCAACCGGACGGATTACGGCTACGAGAAGCTTTCCATCGTCACCTCCCGCGACGTCCGGGAGCGGACGGTGTGGGACCGCCTCACGGAGGACGGGAAGCGCTCCGTCGTGATCGGGGTCCCTCCGGGATACCCCCCGAAGCCCCTGAACGGGTACGCGATCGGGTGCTTCCTCACCCCCAACGCCCGAACGGACTACACCTATCCGCCCTCTCTCAAAGGGGAACTGGAGGAGCAATTTGGAGAGTATCAATTCGACGTGCGAGACTTCCGCACGGACGACAAACGCTGGCTCCTCGACCAGATCTATCAGCTCACGGAGCAGCGCTTCCGGGTGGCCCAGCACCTGCTCACGACCAAGCCCTGGGACTTCTTTATGGTGGTGGACATGGGTCCGGATCGCCTGCACCACGGCTTCTGGAAGTTCTGCGATCCTCTGCACAGAAAACACGAGCCGGACAACCCCTTCCGGAACGCGATGCGGGAGTACTATCGCTTCTTGGATGAACAACTCCAACGGTTCTTAGAGCACGTCCCCGACGACGCGGCGGTCTGGATCGTCTCGGACCACGGGGCCAAGCGGATGGACGGGGGGATCTGCATCAACGAGTGGCTCCTGCGCGAGGGGTACCTCTGCGTAAAGAGGCCTCCCGAGGGCATACAACGCTTCGAGGAGCTGGAGGTGGACTGGTCCCGTACCGTTGCCTGGGGGGAGGGCGGCTACTACAGCCGGATCTTCCTCAACGTCCGGGGGCGCGAGCCCCAGGGGATCGTCGCGCCTTCGGAGTACGAGAGCGTGCGGGACGAGCTCACCCGCAAGCTGGAAGCCCTGGGGGACGAGCGCGGAAACCCGATCGGGACCCGGGTCTACAAGCCGGAGGAGATCTACGAGCGGGTCAACGGGATCGCGCCCGACCTCATCGCCGTCTTGGGGGACCTGCATTGGCGCTCCGTGGGCACCGTGGGCTGGGGGACGGTCTGGGTGCACGAGAACGACACCGGCCCCGACGACGCCAACCACGCCCAACACGGGCTCTACGTCGCCCGGGGGGTTCCCGATCTCCGCGGCGAGCGAGACCTGCACCTCCTCGAAGTGCACGAAAGGCTCCTTCGGCTCTTGGGCGGGGGGACGTAAAGCGGCGAAGGAGTGCTCACGGAAGAAGCGGGCGGCAACGGGTAGAATGACTCTCGTGAAAGGCACTACGCTTGCAAGAGGTGATCTTCCATGGGTACGGTCAAGGAACGCGAGGCCCACGGGCGCAAAGCCCCACCGGGCCCCATGAGCTATGAGTCGTTTTTGGGGTGGCTCGACGAGGACACCTGGGCCGAGTGGGTGGACGGGGAGGTGGTCATGCTTTCTCCGGCGTCGACGCGACATCAAGAGTTGACGGGCTTCCTGGTCAAGGTCGTGGGCATCTATGTAGAGATCCACGACCTCGGCAAGGTGCTCAGCGCGCCCTTCCAGATGAAGACGCACCCCGATCTGCCGGGGCGGGAGCCCGACCTGCTCTACGTGGCCAAGGAGCACCTTGATCGCTTAAAGGAGACGTACTTGGACGGCCCGGCGGACTTGGTGGTAGAAATCGTCTCGCAGGAGAGCCGCCTGCGCGATCGGGGCGAGAAGTTCGCCGAATACGAGGCCGGTGGGGTCCGCGAATACTGGCTGATCGACCCCGACGAGCAAAGGGCCGACTTCTACGTGTTGGGGGAGGATGGCCGCTACGAGCGCCGCCGTCCCCAAGAGGGCGTCTACCGCTCGGAGGTCGTGAGGGACTTTTGGCTCCGCGAGGAGTGGCTCTGGCGGGAGCCGCTTCCGCCG
>JALSGO010000075.1 GCA_026982655.1 Candidatus Bipolaricaulota bacterium | reverse complement strand
AGGTGAGCCCCGAGGACGAGAGCGAGGGCGATACCTCCGGCCAGGGGTTGATAGGGCAGCAGGCCGGGGAGCCGGAGACGGTGTTGGTGGAAGTGCCCGCCGGGGCGGATGCGGCGCTGTACCTGGTGGAGACCCAGGGGTTGGACGAGGGGAACTACTGGGTGTCGCTCAAGGAGACGGTGGAGGACGGAGAGGTGCTCACCCACATCGAGGTGGGCTGGGAGTCCGATGAGGAAGTTCAGGGCTTGAGCAGGGATGGGAAGGTAGGAGCGGTCCAGTTCCTGCTGCCGAACGAGGAGATCACGGAGGAGATCGCGGAGCAGGTGAGGGAACTGCTGGAGGGCTCGGATACGGGGACGGAGGGCTCCGGGCTCTGGGGGATGTCTTCTGGACAGGAACTGGACTGGGACCGGGCGGAGGTGGTATTGTTAGGGAAGCCAGCGGAGGGAGAGGAAGTAGAGGCGCTGCTGGTGATCCCGGAGGTAGGCGATGGGACGGAGGGGCAGCAGTTGTGGGGGAGGACACGACCGGCGATTGACCCGAGGCAGGCGATATATGCCAAGGTGAAGGTGAAGAAGAAAGCAGTGACGCAAGGAGGATACACGACTAGCTTTGAGGTGACGATGCCTTCCTCACAGGTGAGGCAGGGGAGTGAGCTTCACTTCAAGCCATTTGATCTGTGCCCTTACCAATACTATGGCAAGGTTTCACTGTTCCGTAAGCCACTTTGTCACTATTGGGAAAGAAAAGTTACCCGTAAGATCCAGCGGGTCACTTTTAACAGAGGGCTGAGGACACTACCCATTGTACAAGCTCAGACACAACAGGTTTTACAATCCACGAAGGGTGGAGTGATAGGCCTAATGGGTCCTAAAGGTGGACTCATCCTTGCCAATATTAAGAAGGATGTAACCCCCGAAAAACTACAGCAGATTTATGACCATGTTGTAAAAGCAAGTCCCGTAGAAGGACAACAAATCAACGCCTTTATAGAAGCGCTCAAACAGATTCTTCTACGTCTTGGACTATCCTCGACATCCGCTGGCCTCATCGTGGCTGTTGTCGCTGATCTTATGATGATAATGAATGATATGATCTCTCAAGCAGATAATTTAGGAGAAGGGTTGCTAAATGCGGTCACCGGCCCCGGAGACCTAGCGTCTATTCAAAACAGATTGCGCGACACCTATACCGAGTGGAGGGAGGGTCGCGTCGATCCCGGGACTCCGGAGGCTGCTGTCGGTGAGTTCATTGACAGGATCGCGCAGTTCCTTGTTGACAATGGATTCACGTCATCTGAAACCGCTATCGTCGATACCATCGACATGCTCGCGAATTTTCTCTACGACTTTGCCCAAGCAGGGTTGAATACTACTATGCAATCGCTGATTGAGAGGTTCGGTCCTCTCGCTCCCTTCATTTACACCCAGATGAAGGAGTTTAACTCTCAACTCATAGCCAGCTGGATATATGCCTACCCAAGAGACGCTGAGCTTTGCACTGAAGCCCATCGGGAGGATCCGACGATTCCTCTTATTGAAGATCCCCTGCTGTGTTTTCTGTGGCAGATCAACAGACTTGCATCATCAGTGGGAAGCATGGACCTGTTAATGGGATATTTGGCTGCAATGGCCTATCTCGCAAACCATGCTGCACCCTTCAAGAATGAGTAGGCCTATGCGTTCACTAAAGCCGTCTCTGAGACGAGAGGTCGCGCCCGATGCGCGTTCCACCACTCCGCATAGCGGCAGACCGCCCGGCTCAGCTCCCTCACCCCCGCAAAGTCGCTGTTGTCCAACACCTCCTGCTGCAGGTCCCGGAAGAACCGCTCCACCCGGTTCAGCCACGGGGACTGCACCGGCAGCCACACGAAGTGTAGCTTCCCCGGCCCCCGCTGCCGCTCCTCCCACCGCCGCAGGGCTCGATGCGCCCCAAAGTTGTCCAAGATCACGTACAGGTCCTTCCCTTGCGCTCGGGCCCGCCTCCGCTCCTCGGTCAGGAAGCGCTTCACCTCTTGAGCCCGGCGGCGGCGCATACACCGCACCCGCACCTCCCCGCTGCGTACGTCTAAGCCTGCGAAGATCTCCACCCGTCCCTTCACCCGATGCTTCGCCGACACCCGATGGGGCTCCTTTTGCGGTCGCCAGCTTTGACCCCCGTAGGGCTTCACCTTACAGGTCCACTTCTCATCGAAGAAGATCACTTCCGCTCCCTCCGGCGGCCTCTCCGTTAGCTCCTCGACCCGCTTTTTTTGAGTGCGTACTCCGGATCGGGGCTTTGGATCCAGCGCTTAGCCTTCTGCAGGCTGAGCCCTTCTTCCTGGAGGATCTTCCACAGGCCGCCGAGGCGGATGCGAATCCCTTCCTCCTCGGCCAGATGTTCCCGCAGCTTGGCCAACGACCAGGTGGTGAAGGGCTTGCCCAAGGCCGGGGGCGGAGTGAGGGCCAGTTCTACCATTCGCTTCCGTTGCTCGGGGGAGAAGGTGCGGGGGCGGCCGGGGGACTTGCGCTCCCGGGTCAACCCTCCCACCCCCTCCTCGTTGAACCGACGCAGCCACTTGCGGATCGACTTGGCGGTGAGGTTCACCACCGGGACCATCTCGTTGGCGCTGTACCCTTGAGCGGAGAGGAGGACGGCCTTAGCCCGCTTGGGGATCTGGGGATCGGGATGATCAAGCAGCCGATAGAGTTGTTGTTCTTCCGCTTTGGAGAGGGGGCGCACCCTCACCATGGGGATCACCTCCGTCGGGAGGATACCCTATTGGTGAAGGACGCGTCTACCCTTTACTGAAAGGCGCA
>JALSGO010000074.1 GCA_026982655.1 Candidatus Bipolaricaulota bacterium | reverse complement strand
CTGGCGATCGGGGCGGCCTACGCTTTAGGGGAGGTGGCCTTGGGGACCCTGCTCGTCTTGGGGTTTACCCTCCACAACACCACCGAGGGGATCGCGATCGTCGCCCCTCTGCTGCGCTTGGGGCTCCCCCGCGCCCGGCTGCTGCTCCACTTAGCCCTCATGGGGGTCATCGCGGGCGGGCCGACGATCACGGGCACTTGGATCGGCGGCTTCGTGTACTCCGATTTAGCTGCCCTGATCTTCTTCGGGATCGGAGCCGGGGCGATCTTCGAGGTGATCTACGAGATCGTCCGCTTCTTAGCGCGCACGGAGCGATCCCTCTTGGGCGTCCCGCAGGTCGCGGGCCTGCTCGTGGGGCTCCTGATCATGTACCTCACCGGACTCTTGGTCGCGGCATGACGTAACACCCTATTTATGGGAAAACAGGACACGATAGCTTCCGTTCAAGAGAAAGCGATCCAAAAGACGCCTTCAAGGCGCTCTCTCTGGTTCTACCTGGGGCCCGCGTTCTTGGTGTCGGTGGGGTACATGGACCCGGGGAACTGGGCCACCTCGCTGGAGTCGGGCAGCCGCTTCGGGTATCAGCTGTTGTGGATTGTGACCCTCTCGAGCGCCATCGCCGTGCTGATGCAGGTGCTCTCGGCCAAGCTCGGGATCGTGACGGGGCGGGATCTGGCCCAGATGATGCGCGAGCGCTACTCGCCCCCCGTGCGGCGCTTTCTGTTCGTGACGGCCTTTGCGGCGATGATGGCCACCGATCTGGCCGAGTTCATGGGGGTGGCGATCGCCTTAAACCTCTTGTTGGGGATCCCCCTGACGATCGCGGTGCTGCTTACCGTCTTTGATGTCTTGCTGATCTTGTGGCTGGAGCGCTTCGGGTTCCGCTGGGTCGAGAGGGTCATCCTCGCGTTTGTGGCCACCATCGGACTGGCGTACGTGGTCGAGATCTTCCTGGCACGACCCGATCTGGCCGACGTCGCTCGGAACGCCTTCGTGCCCAACACGACGATCTTCGAGAGCACGACCGCGCTCTTTTTGGCCATGGGGGTTCTAGGCGCGACCGTGATGCCTCACAACCTCTATCTGCACTCCGCCCAGGTCAAGACCCGGGTGCGGGGCAACCCCGAGGCCCGGGAGCGCATCGTGAAGATGGCCGTGCTCGACACCGTGAGCGCCCTGGGAGCCGCCTGGCTGGTCAACGGGGCGATCTTGGTGATGGCTGCGGCGGTCTTCCACCAGAACGGCATCCTGGTGACGGAGATCGATCAGGCGTACCTCACCCTGGCCCCCCTGTTGGGGAAGGCCGCGGCGCTCACGTTCGCCATCGCCCTTTTAGCTTCGGGGATCTCCAGCTCGACGACGGGGACGCTCGCGGGCCAGATCGTCTTCGAGGGCTTCCTCAACATCCGGGTGCGGCGGCTGGCGCTCCTGCGCTTGGGGGTGCGGCTGCTCACCATGGCCCCGGCGGTAATCGCCGTCTGGTTGGCGGTGCGTCCGGTCTCCCTGCTCGTGCTCTCTCAGGTGATTCTGTCCATGCAGCTCCCCTTCTCCGTGATCCCGCTGGTCCGCTTTACTTCCGATCCCGCCCTTATGGGGAAGCTCGTGAACGGCCCCCTGACGAAGCTCTTGGCGTGGGCGAGCGCCGGGATCATCGTGGGGCTGAACGTCTTGTTGTTGATCTTCGCGCTGTTGGGGGTTTAGAATGCCCCCAGGGGTTTAGAATGCCCCCAAAGGGGGCTGCGACGATGACCGACCGAGCTTCGACTCAGCGTCTTCGATGGGCGGGTGTTCTCTTCGCCGTCGCCGCGCTCGCCGTGGGTCTGTCGGGATGCGCCTACTTTGAGAGGCTCTTCCCGCCTCGGGACGTCAAGAGCTTCCCCGTCCCCATCACGGACGCGATCCCCGAGCGTCCTGTCCTCACGAAGGGCGAGATCTTCTTCACCACGGAGTTTGCGGTGCGCTACTTCGAAGGCCGGCTTGTGTTGAGTTCCAACCTCCGCGGGGACGGGAGCGTCTTCGTGGACGACGCGATCTCCTTGATCGTCACCCACCCCGACGGCACCCAAGCCTCGAAGCTCTTCGATCTGAGCAACTCCTGCTTGGGGACCGGCCCCGTCGACCCCCTGGACGTCACCGAGCTGTTCGCCCGGGGGATCAACCGCGTGCAGCTCCAGCTCCGAGACCTCTGCGGCGGGGCGGTCGCCAGTTCGCGCCTCTGGCTCGTCAACCTCCCCAAGGAGTGAACGCGCGTCCCCTTGGGGGGATCCGCCCGGCCTTGCACATCCCTCCCCCGCTCGGCATAATACGCGAACTTTCGATCCCGGCCTACGAAGGCCGAGCGAGGATTTCTCGAACAAACATGAGCGTAACCGCAGAGCAGAGATCGACTTCCGGGATGAACGCACAGCCCCCTCCCTCCCCGCTCCCCGCAAAGGACGAGGAGGCCGAACCGCCTCCTTCGCCTGCAGAGCGCCCCCGGGCCGAGGGCCGTTCCGAGCGCTACTTCCTGGCGTTCGCGTTGGCGAACGTCGCCCAGGGCGGGGCCTCGCTGCTCACGCCCCTGTTCATCGCGTTCGTGCTGGGGGGAGGCCCCAAGGACGTCGGGCTGGTGGCCTCCCTCTCGAGCCTGGCGGGCGTGCTCGCCGGGCTCTTCTGGGGCCGATGGAGCGACCGCCTGGGCCGCCGAAAGCCCTTTGTCCTGCTGGGATTCGGGGGCTTGGCGGTGGGCTTTGCGCTCTTGGCGGGCGTCTCCCGCCTAGGAACCCTCCTTGCGGTTCATGTCGGACTCACGTTTGTGTGGGTGGC
>JALSGO010000073.1 GCA_026982655.1 Candidatus Bipolaricaulota bacterium | reverse complement strand
GGATGCCTCTGAATTTAAGGAAAGCGAGGGAGGGAAGAGCATGAACGACGTGCTCACGGTCACCCCGAAGGCGGCGGAGAAGATCCAAGAGGCGCTCGCCCAAGAGGGAAAGGCGGACTACGGCCTGCGGGTGGTGGCCCAACCGGGAGGATGCAGCTGTTGCGGGCCTACGTATGCCCTCTACCCCGAGAAGGAGGGCCAACCCGACGACACCGTCGTCGAGGAGGGGGGAGTGCGCTTCTACATCGACCCGGTCAGCCGGGAGCTCGTTCAAGGGGCCACGATCGACTACATCGAGCACCCAGAGCACGGGGCGGGATTCCTCATCCAAGCCCCGAAGGCCGCGCACGCTGACGCCGACGGCGGCTGCGGTTGCGGCGGCAGCGGCAACGACAACGGCGAAAGCTGCTGTTCTTCGTAGGGAACGCACGCAGCACCGGACCGGGAACGCCGACGAGGTGGGCGTTCGAGCGGGCTATCCCTGGGTGATTCCCAGGCTAGCCCAACGTCTCCCCTCCTCGCACGCGATATCCGTTGGCGAAGTCCCGCCCGCTCATGCGGCGCTTGCCCTCGGGGTGGACCTCCAACAGCTCGAGGACCCCATCGCCGGTGGCGACCCACAGCCCCTCCTCCCCGACGCCGACGACCTCGCCGGGCTTCCCTCCGTCCCCGGCCCTGGAGGGGGCCGTGACCACCCGGGTGCGGTGGACCTTGAGCCTCCGATCCCGGAAGAAGGTGAACGCGCCGGGTCGGGGCTCCATCGCCCGCACCAAGTTGTGGATCTCGGGGGCCGACCGGGTCCAGTCGATGCGGGCCATCTCCGGGGTGATCTTGGGCGCATAGGTGGCTCGGGAGTCGTCCTGGGGCTTCGGCTGAAGGGTACCCTCCCGCAGGCCCTCCAGGGTCTCGACCATCAGGGAAGCCCCCACCTCGGCGAGCTTGCGCTCGAGGGTCCCTGCGGTGTCCTCCGGGGCGATGGGGACCTCCCGCTGCCGCAGGATGGGGCCCGTGTCCAGCCCCTCGTCGATGAGGAACGTGGTGACGCCCGTGACCGTCTCGCCCTTCATCAGCGCCCACGGCACGGGGGCCGCGCCCCGGTACTTGGGCAGCAGCGAGGCGTGGAGGTTGACCGTCCCCAGCTTGGGGACCTCGATGACGTCCTTGGAGAGGATCTGTCCGTAGGCCACCACGACGGTGACGTCGGGTTGCAGCTCCCTCAAGCGCTCGACCTCGCGGTTGACCTTCTCCGGCTGGAAGAGGGGGAGTTCCAGCTCCTGGGCCAGCTCTTTTACAGGGGTAGGGTGTAATTTAAGCCCCCGGCCCGCGGGGCGGTCGGGCCGGGTCACTACGAGCACGATCTCAAAGTCGGGATGGGCCGCCAGCGCTCGCAGCGTGGGCAGTCCCAAGGGACCCGATCCCATAAAGAGAATCGCAAGCCCGAATTAGATCACGACTCCTTCCTTCTCCCTCTCTTTTTCTTTGCCTTGGCTTCGAGCCTGAGGGGAGTGCCGGAGGCGCTCGTACTCCTTGAGGAGCTGGAGGCGCTTGGCCCGCCCCAGGTGGTCGATGAAGAGAACCCCGTCGAGGTGGTCGATCTCGTGCTGGAAGACCCGGGCCAGCAGCCCTTCGGCCTCGATCTCGACCTCTTCTCCGTCCATCGTGAGCCCGCGCACCCGCACCCGATAGGCCCGCTCCACTTCGGCCTCCACCCCGGGGATGCTCAAGCACCCCTCCACCCCCAGGACGCGCTCCTCGCCGGCCTCAACGATTTCGGGGTTGGCCACCATGTAGAGTTCATCTTCGACGTCCACGACGATCAGGCGCTTCAGCACCCCGACTTGAGGGGCGGCCAGGCCGTAGCCCACGCGCTTTACCAGCGTCTCCACCATTTGATCCGCGAGCGCCCGGATCTCGTCCGTGATCTTTGGGATGGGCTCGGCCCGCTTTCTCAGCACCGGGTCCGGGTACACCCGAATCTCCAACTCCATCGCTTCTCTCCTCCGTCCTTTCGCACTCCCCCGCTCTGCGCTATGCTATGCTACGCTAGGATGTCGATGTCGATCTTAGGTGGGACATTATACGCGCCTCGGGGAAGGACGTCATGTCGCTCTCAGAGGAGACGATCGAGCGGATCCGCAAGGTGATCGCGCTGGAGCGGCGGCTCGGCTGCCAAGACCGAGCCGTCCTCGGAGGACTAGAAAGCTTTCTAGCTAATCAAGCTCCTTCGCTGGCTGGTTATCTAGCGAACTATACAGCTAAGACGCCCGTCGAGCGGGAAGCGGCCCTCCGGGCGCTGGAGGAGGCCCTGCGGAAGGGCACGGGGGGCGAACCCGCCCGACACCCCCCACCCGGGGCCCCCGTGTCCCCGGTAGACGCGGAAGCGCTCCGCAGCCCCGTCCGCTTCGCCAAGGGGGTGGGGGAGCAGCGCGCCCGGCTCTTGAAGCGATTGGGGATCGAGACGATCGAAGATCTTCTGCTTTATCTCCCGAGGAAGATCGAGGACCGGCGCGCCGTCCGAAAGATCGGCCACTTGCGTCATGGGGACAAGGCAACGGTGGTGGGAAGGCTGCGCGCGGTGGACACGATCAGACCCCGCAAGAACTTGGAGATCATCAAGGCCGCCGTCCAAGACAACACGGGGGTGTTGTTTGCCGTCTGGTTCAACCAGCCGTGGGTCAAATCCCAGCTGGAGGCGCACATGGGGCAGCGACTCGCTTTGTACGGGGCCGTGGAGCGCCTATATGGGATGCCTCAGATGAGCAACCCCGTCTGGGAGCCCGAGGACCAAGAGCCTTTCCTCACGAGACGCCTGGTACCCCTCTACCCCCTGACCCAGGGGCTCACCCCGGCGGTCCTC
>JALSGO010000072.1 GCA_026982655.1 Candidatus Bipolaricaulota bacterium | reverse complement strand
CATAGGTAGCCTATCAACGTAGCTTTGCATCCTCTATCCCCTTGCGCTCCCTCTCTGAGTTTCAATCCCTCATAGGTAGCCTATCAACGCCATGCAAACTTTCCAGTTTGCCGCCTTTTCCTATCGTTTCAATCCCTCATAGGTAGCCTATCAACGTGGCGACATCCCGAACGGGAAGCACAGGCAGGATCACCGTTTCAATCCCTCATAGGTAGCCTATCAACCTTATGTCCTCGTAGCTATGCAAGTAACATTCTCGAGTTTCAATCCCTCATAGGTAGCCTATCAACGAGGGTACGCTCCTACAAGGGACCTGGGGGACCAAAGGTTTCAATCCCTCATAGGTAGCCTATCAACTCCAGTGGAAGCCCCGGCGGTATCCACTGGCCATCGTTTCAATCCCTCATAGGTAGCCTATCAACTCTGGGTGCAAGGCGAGGACTACGATGCTGTCCTCGTTTCAATCCCTCATAGGTAGCCTATCAACGCGGGTTCAGCCAGCCGACCCACTGAATGAAATTACATCGTTTCAATCCCTCATAGGTAGCCTATCAACGTGATCCGGGAGTATATTCGTTCCTACTACGATTGATGTTTCAATCCCTCATAGGTAGCCTATCAACGCCGCCGCTACTCGATTGACTACCGCCTCATCATCAAGGTTTCAATCCCTCATAGGTAGCCTATCAACGCCTCCTCGAAGATAAACATCGCAAACCCTACCTGAGTTTCAATCCCTCATAGGTAGCCTATCAACATCCCCAAATCCAAACTCATTCTCAATTTCAGGTTTGGTTTCAATCCCTCATAGGTAGCCTATCAACCACAACGGATTATATTGGGCTGCGGAGAGGGGGTCAACTTTGCACTTGTCAAGGAGCGGGTGTGTTAAGGGGAGTATTTCACAAAGGTTTGCAGTCTGTCAAGTTTAGGAGCGTTGCCGGAGGTGTCGTCGATCCCCCGGGGGATCTGCGCCATCGAAGGTCGACGACACCTAGATGACCCACTCCGGCCCACCCTTGCGCTTCCCCAGCTCCTGTCGCTCCAGCCACTTCTCGCTGCGCAGCACATAGATCAGCACGCTGTCTTCTTCCTCGTCCATCGCCTCTTTCAGTTCCCCCTTGAGCTTCTCCAGTTGTGCCCGGGTCAGCTCCCCCTCGAGCACCGAGTTTTGCACCCAGGTGAGGTACTTGCGCCCTATCTTGAGCACCTTGGCTACCCGCTCGACTGCGACGTCGTAAACGAGGATGACGTACATGGGAGAGCTTGCACTCCTACCCTTTGGCGGTGAGACGAGAGGGCCTATGAGACGCCCCAAGTCGGTTGCGGATCACCAGCGGCTGCGAAACGGCGTGTAGGGCTTCTCCCCCAGGAGGTGCTTCTCCAGCTTGTACAGCTCGAGGCGGATCAGCCGGCGGTAGGAGACGTTCCGCTTAAGCCCCCGGTGGTAGAGGGTCGTCTGCAAACGCCCTTCCCAAGCCTCTACGAAGAGGCGCCGACCCGCCTCGTTCAGATGGAGGCCGCCTAAGGCTTCCTCGAAGTGCTTCGCTTGAATCTGCCGCTTCTGCACCAGGCTTAAGATCAGGCGGTCTACCAAGAGGGGCTTAAACACCTCGGCCACGTCCAAGTGGAGCGAAAACCTCCGGAAGTTCGTGGTGTGCAGGAACCCGATCCGGGGATCGAGATGCGTCTTGTAGATCTCCGCCAGGACCGCGGTGTACAACAGCGAGTTTCCGAACGAGATCAGGGCGTTCAAGCGGTTGCGGGGCGGACGCCGGGTCCGGGCCTCGAAGGCGAACGTCTCGTTCTGCAGGATGAGGTCGAAGGCTTGGTAGTACGCCTCGCGGGCCTGGCCCTCGGCCTGCATCATCGGCTCCACGTCGTTGAGTTCGTCCAGCCGAGCCCGCTGGCGTTCCACCGTATCGACGATGGGCTCCAGTGCCTCCTTCAGGCCCCGATTTTGATAGTAGCGCAGGACCCGCTCGAGGTTGTCCACCGCCCCGGCCACGAATCGCCGGGCGAGATCTACGCGCTTCTCGGGGTCGAGGTAGTGCTCCGCCTGCTTGAGCACCATGTACCCGGAGTTGTAGTGTTCCCTCGGGTAGAAAGAGCCCATGTAGTACCCGTAGCGGCTGTAGACGTGGAGCAGGATCTCTTGGCGGCTGAGGAACTCGAGCAGCTTGGTGTTGAGCGTGACCGTCCCGAAAAGGTGGATCTCGCGCACCTGCTCGATGGGCAGGTACCGGCGTTGGACGCCCTCGGGCGGGCCGTCGGGGACCGGCATCTCCAGGCAGAGGGTGTTCTGCTTGCGGCGGAGCGTCCCGCCTTGGAAGACGTACAAGCTACGCTTCATCGTCCGTGGGGGTCTCCTTGGCTTCAGGATCGAGGAGGTCGGCCCAGCAAAACTCGGCGTAGGCGCAGCCGCGGCAGGGGCCGATCCACCGTGGGGGTGGGGGCAGGGGGTGCCGTACGATCGCGCGGATCTCGCTCAGGGCCGCTTGCAGCTCCCGGTCCCCGTCGGGGTCGAGCGCCACGGGGATCCGACGGCGTTCCCCGGGGACGCGGATCTCGCCCCGGACGCGCAGGCCTCGCTCCTTCAGCTGCTTCAAATAGAAGAGCAATTGCAGTCGGGCGGCGGCCAGGGCCCGTCCGGACTTCTTGACCTCGACGACGAGCAGCTCCCCCTCGGGCGTGGCGCGCACCCAGTCGATCACCAGGCCGGGGAGGGCGATCTTCCGCAGGGGCTCCCTCGGGTAGGCCCGTTCGCTGAGGAAGCGGCCCAACTCCAGGAGGGGGTGGTCCTCGTCGGGGCCGAGCTCGTGGGCCATCAGCCACACTTTCCGGGGGCAGATCTTGGCGTAGTGGACCAACGTCCCCGTCACCCTCTCCATGGTTGCGTTCGCTTACCACACCTCCGCTTGGGACGTTCGTTCGGCCTCGGAGTCCATCGAGAGCAGAAGGCCCAGCTCCGGGTCGTAGGGGAGCGCCGTTTGCACGACCCCGAGGTCGGAAAGCGGCGTAAACATCTCCGGGACCTGCTGGAGCCACCACACGGGCACCGGGACCAGCAGCTCCGGGAGCTTCCAGCCCTCACCCCGCTCCTTGAGCCCGTAGGCCTCCTCCAGGAACGGCTCCGGGAGCACCTCGACGGAGACCGTCCCGCGCCGCGCGGTGAAGCGCTGCCTTAGCTCCTCGTCTGCGAGGTCGATGGTGTAACAGCCCAGCGTCCGCTGCACCTCGTCCAGCGTCCGGCGTCCCTCCTCCAGCTCCCTGTGCCACTCCGGGGTGGCCAGGACGCGCTCGTAGAGCTGACGGGTCGCCCCCGCCAGCTCGGCGTCCGTCGGTTCGGAGGAGAGCTCCGAGAGGAGCCGAGCGCTCTCCTCCAACAGCTCCCGGCCGTAGATCCGCTGTGCCCCTTCGGACCATTGCCGATAGACGACGACGGGGGCGGGCGGCCCGTGGCCCTGTCGATTGACCCGTCCCAGGCGCTGGACCAGCGCGTCCACGGGGGCGATCTCCGTGAGGAGCGCGTCGTACGAGATGTCCAAGCTTACCTCCACGACCTGCGTGGCGACGAAGATCGTGCCCGGCCTGGGCTCGGAGACGCGGGCTTCCTTGCGCTGCCGGTCGCGGAGGAGGAAGCGGGCGTGCAGCAGCTCCCGCTCCTCCCACCCCTGCTCTTGCAGTCGCTTGTAGAACGCCTGGGCGTCCCGGACGGTGTTGGCAACCACGAGCACCCGCTGCCCCCGATGGGCCCACTCCAGAGCCTGGGTTATCCCATCCTCCAGCAGCGCGCCCTCCCGGAGGGCCAGCCGGTGGCGCCGGCGCGTCCACAGCTCGGGTTCGGCCTCCACGAGGCGACCCGGGGGGAAGAGCTCGAGCAGCGGGTCGGGGAGGGTGGCGCTGGCCAGCGCCATCCGCTCGGGCCGCTCTCGCCGGAGTGCTTCCAACAAGAGCCCCAGCGTGTAGGGCTCGTAGGCGTGGATCTCGTCCAGCACGATCGTGGCAGGGCGGGCGAGCGTGCGCCGCTCCTCCCAGTGCCGCCCGTTCAGGTGCGCCAGCAAATACTGATCGAGCGTGGCCACCGTCACGGGCTGGGCGAAGACCGAGCCGAAGAGGCGCACGTCCAGCGGGTCCTCGTCGAACTCCTGCCTCAGCAGGTAGGCTGCACGTCCGTGGGCGAGCGCCACGGCGTCGTCGCCGTAGATCCCGCGCAGCCGGCGCCACATGGCGGTGGTGGTGGCCTGCGTGGGCAGAAGGTAGATCAGCCGCTCCGCGTCGCCGGCCCACAGCAAAAGGGCCTCCGTCTTGCCCGCGCCCGTCGGCGCCCGAAGCCACAGCACCTCCGCGTCTCCGGCCGCCCGCCGGGCCGCGCGCTGGAAGGCCCGCAGCGACACGCCCAGTCGCCGGGTGTGCCGCTCCACCGCCGAACGCCCCCCGCTCAAGAACAGCCCCTGGGAGCTCGATCGCTTGGCGGAGGCCAGCCAGTCCGCCAGGTGCAATACGGCCTTGACGCGGGCGAAGTCTTCGGCCGCCAGACTCTGGAAGGCACCCCGCAGGGTTTTGCTTTCCCCATCGATTCGCTGGGGCGTATCCAACAGGACTGCAGGGGATTGGCCTAGCAGCTCTTGCACCAGCGGCCAGAACGCCTCCACCGGCGGCAGACTCTTCACGCCCGCCTCTTGGAGCAGCTCCCACACCCCCTCTAAAGTGCGCCGAAGATCGGGGTGATAGTCGGGCGGCACTTCATAGCCTCGGTAAAGCCGTGGGCTCAGCGGCGAGTGGTGCGTGAGCACCGCCGCCGTCGCCTCGTGGCGCGTGGGCGCAAGGCCCCACTTCGCGTTGAGCAACCCCTCCAAGACGAGGGCAAACGGCAGCGAGGCCAGCGCGTGGGGATAGGCCCCCTTGCGCTTCCCCCGGATGTAGTCTTGGAACCCCACCGTCGCCTTCCCAACGTCGTGCAGGGCGCAGGCGATGAGCGCCTTCGTGCGGAGGGGCTCTTGCAGCCGAAGTTTCGGCCGCTGGGCGATCTCCGCTCCCCGTTTGACGACATCGGCTAGGTGGTCCAGGAGGGACGTGTCGGGCTTGGCTAGGAGTTCAGCCACGTAAACCCCCTCCCTTGGAGCGTCCGGGCCCGAACTCCGGGCACCTCCAGCTCCATCCCCAAGGGCAGGAAGCTCAACGGGGTGAGGCGCTCGGGGTGACGGATGCCTCGGGCGTCCACGCGAAAGGCCAGGGGGAGCGTCTCCACCACCGGGGGCTCGAGGATGGCCCCGGGCTCCAAAATCGGGCGCAGCCCGGCTGCCCGACGGATGTCGCCCGGCAACGCGGTCCCCCGAAAGCGGGGCTCGCCCGGCTGAGCGTACGCAAGTTGTACGTCCTCCACGAGCAGGAGCTCATCATCCCGTCCTAGTGAGAGCGGATAGACCGGATCCTGAAAGGCCGCGTTCAGCGCCTGCAAGAGCGCGGGCTCGCCGCCGTACAGCAGCGTGTACCGGGGGAAGAAGAGCAGCTCCCGAAAGTAGGGCGAGCGCGTCTCGATCTTGCCGCCCTTGACCTTGAGCACCGTCCACAGGTCGCGGGCGCGCCCGGGCTCGGCGTCCATCCAGACAGAAACTCTCAGTTCACGAAGCGGACTCTCCGGAGACCACAGCTCTCGATCCGATAGCCCCAGCGCCGCTCCGGCCACCCCCAAGAGCGTCGTCGGCGGGGGCAGGGGCAGCGTGCGCTGATAGTTGTGATCTAAGGGGCGGCGAAAGGAGGCCACCGGAGCCCGAACCCGCACGGCTAAGACCCGCTCTCGCTCCCGCTCCATAGCCTCGCTACGTCCTGCTTCGCCCGCTGCAGGGCTTCGTGCACCGCGAACACCGTCCCGTGTTCGCTTAGCGCCGCTCGAATCTCGTCCTCGTTGTGGAAGAGACCTGGCTCCAGCCCGAAGAGGGTCTGCTCCCGATAGGCGCCGAACTTCTCGAGCGCGTTGAGGAGGGGCTCCGGCTCCAGCGCATAGCGACCGTCCTCGTAGCGCGCCGCGAGCGCCTCCAGAAAGACGGGGTGCTTGACCCGAAGCCGCGTGTAGGCGAGGAACTTCGGGGAGAGGTCCGCCAGCAGGCGGGCGGTGCGCCCGCCGCCCCAGAGGAGGCTGAGGGCTTCCAGCAGCGCTTGAAGGCGCTGCCGTCGTGTTTCGAGGGAAAGCGCCACGCTCCAGCGGGTCCGATCCCCGATTTGCCGCTCCTCCCGCTCCAGTTCCTCGGGCATCTCCTGCTCCCCGACTTCCCGATCTTCGAAGACGCCCACTCGATCTAGCTCGATGAGCATCGTGCCCTTGAAGAGGTTGGCGTAGAGCTCGGTCTCGAACATGTTGCCGCCGACAGCCATCGCCTTGCCGAAGCGCTCGAAGGAGCGGGTGCCCAGATCCCGATCGCCCTGGAACGGGAAGAGTCCGACGGCCGCGGAGACGCGCACCGGTGAGGTGCGTCTCCGTCCGCCGGAGGGGTCCAGATACCCGAAGAGATCCTCGTCCGCGAACTCCCACGGCCGCACCGGCGGCGTGACCTCCTGGCCGTCCACTTGGGCGAACGGCTCCGAGAGCGGATAGCCCAGCTCCTCCAACCGATCCCGCAGCATCCGCCGCAGCGCCTGTCCCGAGATGTACGGCACCGCGCTCCCGTCGGGCAGCGTGGCCTTCTTCGCCACGACCACGTTGCCCTCGGTGTGCGACGCGTTGACGTTGGCCGCCGAGACCTTCGCCAAATACCCGATGACGACTGCCTTGCTCGTGTTCTCAACCTGGGTCTGGGTCATGGCTCACTCCTCCTGGATCGTTGAACCTTCTTCCGCTTCCTCTAGTTCCGCTTCTTCTTGCGCCCGCTGCGCGCCGCCCCGGCGCAAATACGCGTTCATGGCGTAGATGGACAGCAGGGTCTTGGTGAGCTTCCACGAAGCCCCGGCGATGCGCTGGTCCTTCTCCAGGCGCAGGAGCGCTTCGGGGATCGTGATCTCCAGCCGAAACTGCGCGTCGTTGAGCACCCGATAGAAGTCCTCGGGGTTCTTGGCGTTGCGCAGGGCGTAGAGCAGGCCCATCTCGTTGTGCTCCTGGGCGGCCGCGCCCAGCGCGTGCCCGAAGCCCGCCAGCGTCCGCCGAACTTGTTCGTCCATGCCGAGCACCTCCTGTGCATAGTGGTCCAACACCTCGAGCGTGCCGGGCACCAAGGGGCCGGGGTTCGCCTCCTTGGCTCGGGCCTCATAGAGAAAGCTCTCCACAAACGGCAGGGGATCGCCGAACTCTAACACCGCCTGGGCGACCTTGTCGCGCCAGAGGGTTTCGCGGTTCTGCCCCTGCTGGACCCAGAATTGCCTGAAGATCCGAGCCAAACGCCGAGAGGGGTTCGGATCGAGGCCCGCTTGCGCGAGGCGCTCGATCCATCCCTCGTACAGCCGATAGAGCCGCTGGAGCCGGGAAAACTCCCGCAGGGCGCTCATCTGGAACGCCTTTCCGGGCGTTCCGGTGATCGCGTAGAGCGTGAGGGGAGCCGGCGGCCCGGCTCCCGACCCCGACGTCGAGGAGCCCGCCCCCAACAGCCTCGTCAGCAGCTCGCGCGCCCCCTCCGAGAGCCGGTCGGACGCCCGCTCTCGCACGTGTCGGAAGAGCTCCAGCAGCAGTCCCAGCGTCGTCTCGTAGACGTAGGGGCCGGCGAATGCGATGGGGGTCGGGCCGCCCTTTTCGCCTTCGAGCCCGAGCCGCAGCGGCTCCAAGACCTCCCGGTGCAGGCGCTCCAGCTCCCGCAGCTCCGAATGGAAGACGAAGACGTGCAGCGCGTCCCGTCCCTGCGCCTTCCACAGCCAGCCCAAGTAGCCCGCAAGCCCCGCCAGCGCGCAGCGGGCGCAGAGCTTAAGCCCCCGCTTGGTGCCGGGATAGAACGTCCCAAACTTATCCGGCGTCACCACGAAGGGGTACATCCACATCTTGGCGTCCGTCAGCGGGGTCACATCCCCACAGAGGTCGCAGACGTCGGGCTTCTTACTGAGCGACAGCTTGAGCTCGAACGTGGGCGGCTGCGTCGGGTAGCTCTTGCCGTCGATCTTCACCTTCCTGCCCGGCTTGCCGGCCGCCTTGATGAACAAACTTGTGGGGTAAACCCAGTTTCTCTTGTTGTATTCTCGGATCTGACCGGCGGCCTCGTCGTAGTACTCCCCCTTGTTGCCCGTCTCCTGGACGAGCTGACGGAGTAACCAGGCGAGCACTTCACCCACGGGGTGTTCCCCCTCGCCGAAGCGGCGCACGAGCACCACCAGGCCCGTGTCCACCCAGAAGTTCCCGGTGGGGCAATCGAGGGAGAGGTGGATCGTCGGGACAATCTCCGTCATTCTTCTCGCTCACCTCGCCGTGTGGTCAAAGACCAAGACCTCACCGGTGACCGGCGAGCCGTACACCAGGCGACGGGCCCGACCGTGCAGGGCGTGCGCGACAGCTAGGTACAGCCAGATCGGGGCCGGCCCGGTGAGCACGACCTCCTGGCCCTCCCCGGCCTGCTCTTTGGCCCTTTCCAAGTAAAGCGGTAGCTCGTCCAGCTTGGCCGTCTCCCCCTCGTACAAGTGGCTTAGGTCCAGCACCACCCGCCCGCCGTGGAGCGCCCGCTCTCCGATCTCGCTTCCGTCTAGGAGCGGCTTCAATCGCCGGGGAAGCTCCTGAGTTCGGCCCTCGAGGCTCGAAAGGGAAGCGGCCTGCTCGCGATAGCCGCAGTGGGCCACGTCGTTGCGCAGATCCCCAAGCCAATCCCAGAGCCCCGCCACCTCACGCCCCTGGGGCAGGGCGTCCACCCACTCGGGCACCTCGGCCTGGGCTTGCGGGTCGTGCAGCGCTCGAGCGGCGGCGCTCAACGCCCGCTCGATCTCGTGCTCGCGGTACTCCCGCTTGAGCCAGTCGCCCTCGCCGTGGTGGAGGGCCGCCCAGTTGACCACCCACTCCCGGGCCATGAGGACGGCTGAGACGCCCCATCCCTTGTCGAGAGCGTACTCGATCAGCTCCCATTGCTTGCGGAGCGTTTCTGCATCCAAGCGGTCCGGCTCCCGATGGGCCAGTCGCTCCGCTTCCGCGCGGGTCCTCTCTAAGATGACGGCGAAGGGCTGAGTCCAGCGCTCCACCTCCGGCACCGCCTCGGCCAGAACGGCCCGCAGCGCGTCTGCCTCCCGCATCGCCTCCCGGGGACGACTCAGCTGGAGCGCCCGGGCCAGCGCGTCGAGCTTGGTAGCCACGCGCTGGATCTTCTGCGGGAGCCCTCCCGCCTCTTGCTGTTGATCCCGACTCGTCCGCCACAAGCGGCCCTGGGTCTCCCGGAGCTTTTGGGCCAGCGTGCGGGCGTCGCCCCGCTCGAGGAAGGCCTCGGCCCCGCTGAGCCAATCCAGCAAATCGAGGAGCGGCGTCAGGTCAAACACCGGAACTCGTTGCTCGCGCTTTGTCGGATCTCGCGACGGCTCCCGCGCCTCGTAGGCCCCGTAGACGATGCGCTCCACCGTCACCCGCTTCGCCCGGCGCAGGTACGCTGCGACGGTAAAGGCCATCAAGGGCAGGGAGCGAAGGGCGTGGGTGACGTCCAGGAGGAGCGTCTCCCCTTCTCCGACTGCTTTAGCGACCCGATCGAACAGCTCCCAGAGCTCCTGTTCGGATCTTCCTTCCGGGATCGGCAGGGGTTCGAACTCGATCCGCTCCTGCAGCTTCCGGAAGTTCTCGCGGAAGTTCTCGCTGTCTCGAACGGTCTCGGTCACCCCGAGGAGAACCCGATCCGGACGGAAGAGGCGGGCTGCGGCCTCGGGAAACAAGTCCGTGGTAACCTGCCGCTCCGCCCCCGCTTCGGCTTCTGACCAGATATAGGTGACTCTCTCATAAGGGCCAGTACCGAGAAAGCTTAAGAGTGTTCTCATTCGTGCTTCCTCCTCTTGTCACCGTAGTGTAGACGCCCGGCTCGACGCCGCCCTGAGGCAACTGCCCTAAGGCGTCCTAGGCCGGTTGGCTTAAAAGGGCAACTCCCGGTCCCCTTCCCTTACTGAACTGAAGCTGCTCTACGGGCGATGAGGGATTGGCGGACATAGCCCAAGATCTCAGCCACCTCCGAGGAAGGAAGCCCCCGAAGGCTTTCCTCAAAGCGACTCAGCACCTCGAAGATCGTTTGGTAGGACCGTCTTTGTCCCGGACGGAGGGAGGGGGAGGACATCATCGTCCGGGCGAAGCGCAACCCCTTCTCCACCCCGTGGCGGGCGGCGTACGCGGCCCACTTGCCCCACTCAGAGGGGACGATTCCCACGAGCCGTCCGGCGATCTCCTCGGCCAATTTCACCTTCTCATCCGTAGTCATCGTCTCTATCTGATCGGCTTAAGTCAGTAGACCTCCCGCGGGCAGGTTCGGTCCTCCTGAGGGCGGAGCTCCTGTGACAGCACCTCCCACGACGCGAGGTGGAGGAGTTCCGAGGCGCGGGCCTGCTCCATCCAAGTGTTCAGCATCTGCAGGGTCTTGGATCCTTGTACCTCCTGCTTAGTGAGCAAGCCGTTCGGTTGTAGCTCCCAAAGCACTACCCTCTCGCATTGGAACGTCACCGCCCCGAAGCAGCGGGGTTTGGCTCCGCCCAGCTTGGGTGGGAAGGCTTGGGCGAGGCCGCCCGGCGCGCGGGGCTCCCAGCCCAGGGCGTAGGCCAGCAGGCCCAGCTCGACCTCCGCGAGGTTCTCGAAGTACAGCACGGTGCGGAAACGGCTGCCCTGGGGGACGGCCTCCACGAAGCGGAAGTTCTTCTGCGGCCGAAGGTCTGAAAGCTCAACCCCCCACTTCGTTTGGTAGAACTTCCTCCCGGCAAAGCGCTTCGGTGGCCAGAGTTCGGCGATCTTCACCACCTGGGTCTCGACGCTGGGATCCGCGAGCGCATCGGCGAACGAAACCCGTCCCCGCAGCCCCGTGGTCCCGAAGAGCCCACAGGCCGGACACAACTTCGTCCCCCGACAACGTTCGTGGCTCTGCGGCACCCGCTCCCCACGCTTGTGTTGGGAGACGCACGAGTTGGAGATCGCCTCCACCAGGGCGCGAATCGCGCCCTTGAGTCCCGTGCCCGGCACGCACACCTGACCCTCCCGCCGGTAGAAGGTCTGCCAGACGTCCGGTTGTCGATCCCCGGGGTTGGGGTTGAACTCGTAGAATCCGGAGCCGACGAAGAGGTGATCGGATACCACGGTGAACGATAGCTCCAAGTGCCCCGTAAGCCCCGTGAAGCGCTCATGGGTCGCAGGCTCCTTTCGTTGTGGCGGGTCGGTCGGAAGGCGCACCCACACAAAAGGCTTCGGCTCGGGCGTAGGGCCCCTTGGGTGACCCCCCCACCGCCTATTCCGTCTTGGGCTCGTCATGTTCCAACCTCCTTGGGCTCAGGAATACAGCCTTCCCCTCCCGCGAGAAGACGCAGCACCGCAAGGCCCCCGGGCCGGTCCCTAGGCCCGGGTATTCCTCAAAAGAAGGGTGAAACTGCGGGCTTTTCAGGTCGATGAGGCGCGTAGGCGGGGCAAGCTCCTCCGCCTCCCAGGGGCCCGGGACGGCCTCGAGGCCGAAGCCGTCGATCTCTCCCTGGACGTCAGAATCCGAAAGGAGGAGCACCCGATAGCGGTCGCCTTTCAGGCGCCAGCGGAGTTCTGCCCGTTCGTTAAAGGCGCTTCCCGATTCCCTTAGCTCTGAGGAGAAGTCCAGCCGGGCAAGGTCCCACGAGAGCTGCGTGGTCAGTCCCAGCCTCCCCTTAAGCCTATTCAGCTCCTCCTCCGTGAGGAGCCCGGCGTAGACGAAGCCTCTCATGCCTCCTCCTCTCGGCCCAGGGCAGCAGGGAGGCTTTGGACGGCCCGCTCGGCCATCGAGGGCCACTGCTCCGGGTCGTACCGCCTCCGCTCGTAGAAGCCCAGGTCCTCCGTCTCTTGGGCCTCAGGAAGCCCCTCGAAACGGTCCCCTTGCCCCAGGAGGATCCCGTAGGCCTCGCGCTCCTCAGGGCTCATAAACGCCCCCACACCCCAGATCTCGCCGGGTCCGGGCTGAAGGTCGCGGGACTTGGTCATCTCCACTGTGATCCGCGTAGGCTTCAGGCGGACTTCCCCGAACCCGCGGTTCTTCCCGAAGCCGACCCTCACCAGGCCATCGTTGAGGGCTTCCAGCGTGAGGGCCAGGAGCCCCAGCTGCCAGACCTCGAAGTTCTCCAACACCAGCGCTCCCGCAAAGCGTCCGCTTACGACGACCTCGAGGTCGAAGGGGCCGACGGCCACCGCGTGAGTCAAGCGGGAGAGGGCTACACCCTGACGGACCTCCGTGGCGACCTCACCGGCAGGGAGGGCATCCGTAAAAGCAAGCCGGCCCCGCAGGCGGGTGTTGCCGTAGAGTCGACAGGCCCGGCAGGAGTCCCGATACACGCGCGCCGCGTCCCGCTCTTCGCCGAGGCGCCTCCCGCAGAACGTCTCGCCGAAGGGATCACAAGCCCCCTCTTCGTCGGCCCGGGCCGTCCGCAGCACCTTCTCCGTAAAGCTGCGGAACACGCCCTTCAGCGAGGATCCGGGGAGGAAGACTTTTTCGCCCGCGGAAGTCATGGTGCGCACGAACTGCATGTCGGGCAGGGAGGGGTTCGGCGAGACGGTCCCCGCCTTGATCAGCAAGGGGCCGCGCGGCTCCAGCACGAATTCCAGCTTCAAGGCGTTCCAGCGTCGCTTGTGCATCGCTCTCACTCCCCCTGGGACAGGCCCGAGCGGAATACCCTGATGAGCTCTTCGGGAGGGAGTGCCTCAAGCTGAGCCCGGTCGGTCAGCCAATCTAGCAGCTGATCGGCCCGCAGACGCTCAACGCGGAGGTCTCGGAGCTCTCCCCACCCTAGGCCGCGGCTCGTCTTGCCCCCCAGGGGGATCTCCCCTCGGACCAAGGCCTCCAGGGCCAGCAGGAGGAGGCCCAACTCCCAGTCCTCAACGTTCTCCACCACGATGCGCACCCCGAACCGCGCTCCCGAGGGCACCGTCTCGAAGTCGTACTTGATCCCTGGCTTCGCCGTCCCCAGGTCCCGATCGATCCCTACCCCGTCTCGCACCTCCACCCGGCGCAACAGCTCCTCATTGTTGAGAAGCATCGCGTCTTGGAACGCCACCCGGGAGGCCAGCCAGGGGGAGCCGAAGAGCCGACAGGCGGTGCAGGAGAGCTCAAACAGCTCTTGAGTCAACACCTCATCGTTGAGATGCCCGTCCTGAGCGGCCCGTTGCGTCATGCACCGCTTGCACCTCCGGCAGTCGTCGCAGCAATCCCCCTCGCATCGCTCACAAGAGGTACACTCCCTACCGCAGGTAGCCGTCACACAACGCACCCGCTCGTCGAGCGGGTCGCAGGCCCACAGCCGCTGGTCCCTATAAGAGAGGCCCATCTCGTCGAGGGTGCACAGCAAGCGCTCTGTGTAGGCGCGCACGACCCCCTTGAGGGAGGAGCCCGGGATGTAGGGCAGGCCCTCGGGCGTCTTGATCACGGGCAGGTCAGAGCCCGTCGGAAGCAGGGAAGCTTGGCTCCCGATCGAGAGGGCCGTTTTCATGACCAGCGTGGCCGTGATCGTCGTCCGGTTCTCAAACGCCCAGAAATCGCCCATGATCTTTCTTCTCCCTCCTCTTATCCCTTGAGCTTGCGCTCGGCGATCACCCGACGGGCCAAAAAGCCGAGGTACAATCGAATCAATTCCATCTTCACCTGACGTCTTTGTCCCTCATCCGCGAGCTGGAGTTCGCGGGAGATTTCCTCCGCCCTTAGGTTGAGCTCGTCAAAGTCCTTTAGGATTTGCTTGCCCACGCCCTCGTCCAAGAAGCCGCGTCCCATCTGATATTGGATGAAGTTCTCCAAGGCAAGCACGGAATCGGTAGCCGCGGCCAAGTTCTGCAGGTTACGAAACTGGGCATCTTGTGTCCGGGACCTAGCAGCTTGCGTGCTTTGCGCACAGTCCTCCGCGAGCTGCACCAGCTCGTCCAGCCTGCGTTCGACGGCTTGCAGGATAGGGGTCGTACCCTGGGTCATACCGGCATCACCTCCGGGTGAAACGGATGACATACGAGAATCTCACCCAGACCCTCGTCGGTCCGCTCGCCGACGCCCTGAGCTTCCAGGGCCTCCAAGTGGGGGATCAACTCCTCCTCGGGCAGCTCGCTTCGGAAGACGTAGACGCTCCCTGCGGCCGCCCCTAAGGCGGTCGGCTTTGGGAGCCCCCACGCCGTGGAGAATCCTCCGACGAAGGCAGGTTGCGTCGCCCACCATACGGGCTCGAGGAGCCGATCCCCAATTCGGATCCACAGCTTCAGGGACGGCACCCCCTGGGGGTCGGTGAGGACCGCCGGGGCCAGCAGGTCAACCGAGAAGTACACGCCCGGAGGCTCCTTCAGGGGATCGTCGACCGTTCCAGCTTGCTTGGCCAACTCTGCCAGGTCCTGCCAGGCTTCCCGGAGCTTTTCGTTGAAGGTTCGGACCCGCTCCTCCAGTGGGGGCAACGGAGCTCTTTTCTCTTTTTCTTCCGGGGGCCAGACCTTAAGGCGCGCCGCTCCGAAGCCGCGGCCGGTGAGTCCTCCCACCCCCATGGCTGCGACGGCCTCACAGAGTTCACTCAACATCGTCGAGTTTTCCGCCCAGAGGCGGCCCACAAAGGCCCCTTGGGGACGAGGGCGGAGGGCCACCACCCGATAGAGCATCCCCTCTTGGGCGGCCCGCCGACGGCGGCTGAGCGCCACTTTCGTCTGCAACCCTAGGGAGACCTCGACCTTCTCCCAGCCCCCGGGGAGGCGGGCATAAAATCCGATCACGCGTTCCATGCGTCCCCCACATAGGCGGCCTTCGGCGTCCCGATGGGTACACCGCAACAGGAGCGGGACGGGGAAGCGCACACCCCGGCCCTCCAGCTCGCCGTATGCCACGGCCAGGAGGAGGCTATCCCGAACGCCGTGGCCCCCTTTGGAGGCCGCGGCGCGGAAGCCCGAGGCCAGCTTGCACGTCAGGGCCGTCATCGGGAACGGCAGGGCATAGACCCCTTCCGAGGGGCTGGGGAAGAGGTTCCCGAACCGGGCGGCGCGCACCAAGGGCTCGATTTCCCGCTCCCGACCTTGGGCCTTGAGCCACTCGGCCAGCGCCCCGCGAAGGACGCTCCCCGGCAGATAGGGGCGCGTGCCCAGGTAATCCCCCTTGGGCTTCACCTCGCCGACGCGAATCGGCCCCTCCGGGATCAGGGCCACGAAGTGCTCCTTCCTCCCCATTTTCACCCTCCAGCTCCCTTCATCCGGATCTCCTCTCCCCTTCCGCCTCGCCTTCCGCCTCGGCCGTTGCCTCTGTCCCGGGCCCGGACTTGGCTCCGGTCACGAGCGTGCGGACCTCTTCGGCGAGACTCTCGTTTGTGAGGGGGCTTCCGTCCACCTCGGCGGAGAACGCCTGAAGCTCGAGCCACCCTAAGCCTCGGGAACGGGCAGCTCCGAGGGCCAAGCCCGTCCGGGTCCCGAGCCACAGCAGCGCTGCTGCCCGACGAGCCTGCTCCGGTGAGGGGAAGATCCCCCGAACGCAACCCTCCAGCGAGGTGGGCCAAGCGACCTGCGTAGAGAAGAGGCGCTCCTCGTAAGCCGTCCGGCGACGACGGCTGAGCGCCACGTTCATCCGCACGTCCTGCGCACTCCCCTCCAGGCGCACGTCGGCAAAACGCAGCGGCGATCGACCCCTCGGGGAGCCGAAGACCTCGCAGACCGGGCATCGCCCGCAGACGGAAGACGGTTGCGAGCCGTCACAAACCGATCCTCCCAGGCCCCGCAGGGCCTTCTCGACGTTGTCCCTGAGCCACCCCTTCAGGCTGGTGGCGGGGATCACCGGGGCGTCCGGGGCTTCCCAAGCCCGCACCAGGACCTTATCCACCCCCAGCACCGCCTCCTCACCCGTGATGTGAAAGCCGGAGAGGGGCTTAAACCGCATTGTGACGTCCAGTCGGCTGGGACTCATCCCTCTCCCTCCCTGGAAGTCAAATCAGCCTGGGTGCCCAACTCGACGAGCTCCAGCGCGTCCAGCAGGGGAGTCCGCCAAACTTTTCGTTCGGGATCCTGCCGCCAGAAGTAGAGCCCCGGGTCGGACCCGCTTATAGATAGCAGTCGACCCAACTCCTGAAAGCTCTCCACCAGCGCCTCCTTGTGGTCTCGAAGGCGCGCCGCCTGGTACAGCGCCTGGTTGAGGGAGAGATACACCCCCTTCTCCAGGGCCTCGGCCAGGCTCCTGCGGGCGTGGGCGGGCACCTCTGCGAGTCGTCCGGCTACCCCCAGCAGGGTACGGGCCTGCTCGAGGGTGTAGGGCCGGGCGGTCAAGTAGCGCATCTTCCTCCCTTCCCCTCTCTTGTAGAGGGCTTCCAGCAGGGTTTCGGCCTCCTCTGCGATAATGGGGGCGCGCAGCCCGAGGTGACAGAGGGTGCTCTGCCCGCACCCTCGGGCCAAACCCTTGGCCCGCTTGAGGAGCCCTTCCGCCAGGTCGAACAAGAAGCGCATCGGGTGCTTGACGTCGGCCATCACCACTCCAGCGGACATCGTCAACCGAAGCCGCTCCGCGAAGGCCGAGAAGCGCTGCGCGACCTCCTCCTCAAGTCTTCGGATCTTCTCGTGTCGCTCGAATTCCTCCAGGAGGGCCAGGGCCAGCGCGTAGCCGGCCCCGGCACGAGTGAGGACCACCACGTCGTCCCCGCCCAGGGCGATCACCTCAAAGGGGAGGGTTTTTCGGAGTTGCTCCGGCCCGAAGGTCCGCACCAAAGCTTGGAAGAGGGACGCCTCGGTGGCCGAGCTCAGGGCCTCGGAGATATGGCGATACGTCGCGGGTGAGGGAGCTCGTTGCAGAAGGTCTCCCATGTTGTTCCCATCGGCGTAGATCAGGGCGATCCGCCCCTCCTCCCCCGCCAGCTCATCGAGATCCTTGGGGGGCGGGCCGATCGCCCCAAGCCCCAGTCCTCGGCGCTTCCCCCACTCCGCGAACTTCTCCCGAAGGGTCCTCTTCTCCTCTCGCCCCTTCCCGCGCTTGCCGGTGCAGACAGGACACAGCCACTCCTCACGCTGGGGGTCGTGCTCGGTGGCAGGGCGCTTGCCGCAAGACTCGCACCGCCGGTGCACGGGGAACGCCTCCAAGAAGGGGGCCCAAGTCTTCTGCCTCTTGGCCCGTTGGAGCTGGCCGCTGAGCTCCGCGACAAGCTCTCCAAAGTTCTTGCGTAAGCTGCGATTCCCTTTGCTTTCCCTTTGAATTGCACCTTCACCGAAGTGGCTCAACAACAGATCCTCCGCCGGGCCGCTGCCACGCAGCTTGGCAACACTTTCGGCGTCGTGAGGGGGGAGCCCGCGGGCGAAGTCGACGTATCCCACGGGCGGTGAGACCGCCACGGTCGCAGTGGCCACCCGAGTATGGGCTACGTATCGCTCCTCGATCCGCTCCTTCCAAGCCGCGGCCTCCCCTGCAGGCACCACCGCCAGCAGGCCTCCGCCGCCGCAGTAAATCAGGCACTCTTCGGCCAACTCCACGGCGAATTCCTCCCGGAGCCCCTCCTCCACCTCCTGGAGGAACTCACTGCCGCCGCGGATCTCCGGGAGGGCGTTCGTCTCGTAGACATAGCCCTTGATGTGGTCGGCATCGGCCAGCAGGAGGCGGATCGGCTTCTCTTCGCCGTAAAGCTCGGTCTCCAGCTCCAAGATCTCTTGGGCCGCCTTGCGGAGCTGCCGGGGCGTGGAAGCCTGGGCTAGCTCCGGGCGGTCCCCGGCGGAGGCGTAACTGTCCGCGATGCAGACGATCTTCTCCAGCGGAGTCCGGGGTCGGTCTCGGAGGTGGTGACGGACCACCGTCCCGAGCAAGATCGAGAACAGAGGCTCTTCTACCCGGTGGCGCTCGAGCCAAGCGCGGGCGTACTCCTCCCCGCGTCGCACGTGGCCCCGGTAGTCCGTCTGCCCTTCGCGGGCCTTGCCCAAGTCGTGTAGCAGCCCCGCCAGCCGAGCCACGGCCAAGAGTTCCCTATCGTTGGGGTGCCACTCCTCCCCCACTCTTATCCCCAGGATCTCCGCCGCGGAGGCTCCCCGTCGTTGTAGCTCCCGGACCAGCGCCACGGCCAACCCTGCTGTAAGCCTCAGGTGATCATAGAGCGAGACCGCAGGAATGCGCGTGTCGGCGTACAGATAGTCAGCAGATCGAAGCTCCCCGCCCAGTTCCTCGTCAAAGCGGCGCCCCAGCTCGATTGGATCCCTCATGGTCCCTCTTTGGCACCCTCTTCCAAGCCCTAAGAGTAACCCCCCTTATCGGGGCCTGCCTGAGCCCTTCGCCCTAGGCCCGACCTAGGTCAAAGTCACGTCGCGGAGGAGCTGGGCCAGATCCGCCACCAGCCGCGCCCGGATCGCCGGTCCCCTCCCGACGGCCTCCAGCCCCAGCGTCCCTCGATACTTTTGGTAGACGGC
>JALSGO010000071.1 GCA_026982655.1 Candidatus Bipolaricaulota bacterium | reverse complement strand
CGCGCTTCTTCCGGAGGATGGACACCACATCGATGGCCGTACAGCCCCCGACGCCCATCAGCAGGAGCTCCGTAGGGCTGGGCGCGGCCTCGAAGCCGCCGACCTCCCTTCGGGTGTCGATCACGACCGTGTGGTTCCCCTCCGAGAGGCCGACGAACTGCAGGCCGCGGTTCCAGAGCACTCGCACGGTGGGCATTTCCTTGCCTCCTCGTGGGTCGCATGTGCAGGATTTCCCTGAGAAATTCTACGATGCGCTCCTATTAAAGACAACGACACACGTCTCGCACTATAGCGAGAGGACCTGCCAGTACGGTACAATCCCTTCCGGTGGCCTCCGATGGCTCGTGATCGGATGAAGTTTTCTCTTACGAGACCCGAAAAAGAGCAAATCGTGAAGCGGCTTCAGGAAGCTTTGAAACCGCATCCTTCGGTGGTCTTTGCCTTCCTCTTCGGCTCGTTTTTGGAAGAAGGGCCGCTTCAGGACCTTGACCTGGCCGTCTATCTGGATGCCTCTGCGGATGATCCCTTAAAGACCCTGGTGGAGCTGTGGGAGGATCTTGCCTCCCAGGTGGAGCCCCCTGTGGATCTGTGCTTGCTGAACGACGCCCCCTTGGCCCTCCGCTACAACGCAACCCGCGGACGATTGCTCTACGCCCGCGACAACGAGGCGGAGGAACAAGCCTATCGCTTCTTGGAGCGCTCGTGGGACGAGTTCTTCGACTTTCAACCCGTGATGGAGCGCTATATCGAGGAGCTGGCCCATGCCTAGAGATCTCGATGCGGCAAGGGTGCACGATCTTCTGGGGATCATCGGCGATTCCGTCCAAAGGCAAATCGCTGCCTATCTCCAAACCCATCGGCAGAAGAAATCCGAGAGCGAGGAGGAATCCCCATGAACGAAACGTTGGAGCGCCTGAAGGAGAAGCTGGCCCTCATCAGCGATTTGAAAAACGCCGCCGCGGTCCTCTCCTGGGACCAGGAGACGTACATGCCCCCCAAGGGCGCCCAAGCCCGCGCCCGGCAGCTGGCCACCCTAAGCAAGCTGGCCCACGAGTTCTTCACGAGCGACGAGATCGGCGAACTCTTGGATCGACTGGAGCCCCAGGTCTGCGACCTCCCCTACGACTCGTTCGAGGCCAGCCTCGTCCGGGTCACGAAGCGCGACTACGAGAAGGCCCGCAAGGTCCCCACGGAGCTGGTCGAGGAACTCGCCCGCGCGACGTCTCTGGGCACCGAGGCCTGGAAGCAGGCCCGCGCGGAGTCGAAGTTTTCGCTCTTTCAGCCCCATCTGGAGAAGATCCTCGACCTTACGATCCAAAAGGCGGAAGCCTTGGGGTACGAGGACCACATCTACGACGCGTTGCTCGACCTCTTCGAGCCGGAGATGCGCACCGCCCACGTCAAGCGCATCCTGGACGATCTCCGGGGAAAACTCGTCCCGATCGTCCAGACCATTCGAGAGGCCCCTCCCCCCGACGACTCCTTCTTAAAGCGGGAGTTCGACGAGGGGAAGCAGTGGGACTTCGGCCTTAGGGTGATAAAGGACTTCGGCTACGACTTCGAGGCGGGCCGCCAAGACCGCTCCGCCCACCCGTTTACCACCTCGTTCTCCGTTCACGATGTGCGGATCACCACCCGGATTCAGAGGGACTATCTGCCCACGGGGCTGTTCGGGACGCTCCACGAGTGCGGCCACGCGCTCTACGATCAGGGCATCGACCCGCAGCTGGAGCGCACCCCCTTGGCCTCGGGCGCGTCGCTGGGGGTCCACGAATCGCAGTCGCGCCTGTGGGAGAATTTAGTGGGCCGCAGCTGCCCCTTCTGGGAGCACTACTATCCCCGGCTCCAGGAGACCTTCCCCGCTCAACTGAGGGACGTGGATCTCGAACGGTTCTACCGAGCCGTCAACAAGGTGGAGCCCTCGCTCATCCGGGTGGAGGCCGATGAGGTGACGTACAACCTGCACATCATGCTCCGCTTCGAGCTGGAGTTGCAGCTCGTGGAGCGAAAGCTTCCCGTTGGCGATCTCCCCGAGGTCTGGAACGCGAAGATGAAGGAATATCTGGGTGTGGAGCCGCCGAACGACGCGTTAGGCGTGCTGCAGGACATCCACTGGTCGGGGGGAGCGATTGGATACTTCACCACGTACACGTTGGGCAATTTGCTGTCGGCCCAGCTCTTTGCGAGCGCCCGGCGGGACATCCCCAACGTAATCGAGCAGATCCGCTCGGGGCGCTTCCAAGAGCTGCTGGAGTGGATGCGCGAGAAGATCCACCGGCATGGCCGGAAGTTCACCCCCATGGAGCTCATCCAAAGGGCCACGGGCCGGGAGCTGGAGGCCGAGAGCTATCTCGAGTACATCCGCGAGAAGTACTCCGAGATCTACGGAGATCTGCCGTAAGCGATCAATGATCACCGCCGTCCGAGGCGTGCGGGTGGGACACGCCCATAACGCGAAGGCCCTCACGGGCTGCACCGCGTTGGTCTTCGAGCGCGGAGCCCGCTTCGGGATCTTCGTGGGAGGAATGGCCTCGGGGACGCGGGCCTGCGACGCGGGCCGCGAGGAGCACCTCAACGACGAGGTCCATGGGATCGTCCTGGCGGGCGGGAGCAACTACGGGCTCGACGCCGCCGGGGGCGCGATGCGCTTCTTGGAAGAGCGGGGGATCGGCTTCCCCGTCGGCCCCACGGTCGTGCCCATCGTCCCCTCGGCCATTATCTTCGACTTAGGGATCGGGGACCCCCGGGTGCGGCCCGATCCCGGGATGGGCTACCGAGCCGCTCAGAGCGCCGCGGACGGCCCCGTAGAAGAGGGCTGCGTGGGGGCCGGGACGGGAGCTACCGTAGGGAAGCTCTTTGGGATCTCCAGGGCGATGAAGTCGGGGCTGGGGACGGCATCCGTCGAGAGCCCCTACGGCCCCGTGGGGGCGCTGGCCGTGGTGAACGCCTTCGGCGATGTGAAAGACCCGGAGACGGGAGAGCTGCTGGCGGGCCTGCGGGACGAATCCGGCACCCGCTTGATCTCCACCGCGGAGCAGATGCGCCAAGGGGTGGTGCGAAAGCGCTTCTCACTCCCTCAGGACACGACCCTGGCCGTCGTGGCCGTAGAGATCGAGCTTACGAAGCCCGAACTCAACAAGCTCGCCCGCCTGGCGGATCAAGCGATCGTGCGCACGCACTCCCCGGCCCACACGACCTTCGACGGCGATGTGATCTTCGCCGTCTCCACCCGCGCGCGCCAGGGGGAGTGCGAGCTCACCCACCTGGCGCTCTTCGTCCAACGGACTTTGGAAGAGGCGATCGTGCGGGCGGTCACCCGTGCCCACGGCGCGGGGGGCCTGCCCGCCTACCGCGACCTCGTCGCTTCTTCTTGACTCGTTGCTCTTACTTCTTGATCCCGCGGTTCTTGAGCAGCCGCTGCTTAAATCTCCTCTTGGCGGCGAACTTCTTCTTCCGCTTGCGGATCCACTTCGGGATAAACTCTTTGCGCCACTTCGCCACGATCCTCACCCCTCCTCCATCTATGCTTTAAAGGCTGAAGCGGAGATGGGAGAGAGCGCCCTCGAAGGCTGTGGAAGAACCGTAGCGCATCGGGCAAGGGATTGCAAGCCAGACCGGGGCACGAAGGGCGGAACCGGGACTACCGCTGACACTCGGGGCAGTAGAAGCTGCTCCGTCCGCCCTGGACGATCCTTGCGATGGGCGCACCGCAGCGGGGACAGGGCTCGCCCTCTCGGCCATAGACGGAGAATTCCTCCTGGAAGCGCCCCGGCTCCCCCCGGGGCGTTCGGTATTTGTCGAACGAGGTCCCGCCCGCGGCGAGGGCCCGCTCCAGCACCCGGGGGATCGCCTCAAAGAGCCTTTTCGCTTCTTGTTGCGTCAGGGAGCTGGCAGGCCGCTCCGGGTGAATGCAGGCCTCGAAGAGCGCCTCGCAGGCGTAGATGTTCCCCAACCCCGCAAGCTTCGTCTGGTCGAGCAGCAGGCGCTTGACCTCCCGCCGGGAGCGGAGCCGCTCCCGGAAAGCTTCTAGGGTGTACGAGGGCGTGAAGGGCTCCAGCCCCAAGCGCCGTAGGGGATCCAACTCCCAAAGCTTCGCTGTAGGGACGAGGTAGAGGGCCGCGAACCGCCGGGCGTCGTCCAGATAGAGCGTCCTCCCCTCAAAGTCCAGAACGAGGCGGGTGTGCCCTGCAGGGTGTAGTAGAAGTCGCCCGCTCATCCGAAGGTGGAGCACCATCGCCCACGGACCAAACTCAAGGACGAGAAATTTCCCGCGTCGATCCAGGGCCGTAAGCCTCTTCCCCACCAGCGCCTTCTCGAGCTGAGGGGCGGTGCAGTTCTGGAGCAGATGGACGCGCTCTCGGACCTCGAGGGCGCGGAGTCGGCGATGGAGCACCTCTTGCACGAGGGCGCGCCGGATCGTCTCGACCTCGGGGAGCTCGGGCATCTTGGGCAGTCAGCTTTTAGTCTTCAGCGGTCAGCCGTCAGCTCTCAGCTTATAGAGACGGCAGCCGCCGCTTCCTTCACGATCCCCGCGAACTTCTGGGGGTCGAGGGAGGCCCCGCCCACGAGCGCTCCGTCCACGTTCTCCGTCATCAGCTCGCGGGCGTTCTCGGGCTTTACGCTGCCGCCGTACTGGACCCGCACCCGCTCCGCCGTCCCCGCGCCGAAGAGTTCACGGATCCAGGAGCGCAGGAACTTCGCCCCGGCCTCGGCGTCCTGCGGGGAGGCCGTCTCGCCCGTCCCGATGGCCCACACGGGCTCGTAGGCGACCACCAGCTCCCCTACCCACTCTGCCGAAAGTCCCTCGACCGCCGCCCGCAGCTGCCGTTCCAAGACGGCTTCCGTCCGTCCCGCCCGGCGCTCCTCCAGGGTCTCCCCCACGCAGAGGATGGGCACCAGCCCGTGCTCGAAGACCGCTTCGAGCTTCCGGCGCACGAGGGCGTCGTCCTCGCGGAAGAGCTGTCGCCGTTCGGAGTGGCCCACGATCACGTACCGACACCCCAGCTCCCGCAGCATCGGGGGCGAGATCTCCCCCGTGTACGCCCCCTGGGGTTCGTAGAAGACGTCCTGCGCCGCCAGCGCGATCCCCGTGTCTCGGAGGAGCTCGCCCACGGTTTGTAACGCCGTAAACGGCGGCGCGATCGCGATCTCCGCGCCCTGGACATCTCGCACAAGGGGCAGGAACGCCTCCAGAAACGCTCGGGCCTCGGCCACCGTCTTGTGCATCTTCCAGTTCGCCGCGATCAGCGGCCTTCTCGTTCTCGGGTTCGGGTTCGCGTTCATAGCCCCGTGATTGTAGCCCCTTGGCGTTTTGCTTTCGAGGGGGCGATCGTCGATAATAGCCGCGGGAGGGTTGCCTGCGGCGCTTTCCGAGCAAGGCGTAAGGCAGCTTCACGAGAGCGACGATGCAGCCGCGCACTCCGAGGCGAATGGACAGCGGTGGGCAGGGCCCGGGACCCGGCCAAGGGCAAGGTCAGGGGCAGGGGATTTCTGCGCTGTTGGGGACCTTGGCGGTCATCGCGGCGCTGCTCTTTCAGCTGGAGCCCGTCCGCCGGGCTCTCTTCGACTGGCTTCAAGGAGGTGTCTCACCGGTGACGACCGTAGGGATTGCGATCATCGTTTTGGTGGTGCTGTTTCTGATCAGCGCCATCCGCATCGTGCGGGAGTACGAGCGGGGTGTGATCTTCCGACTCGGACGCTTGATCGGGGCCAAGGGGCCCGGTCTGTTCATCTTGATCCCCATCATCGATAAGATGGTGAAGGTCTCGCTGCGGGTGATCGCTCTAGACATCCCGCCCCAAGAGGTGATCACCAAGGACAACGTGCCCGTCCAGGTCAACGCCGTCGTCTTCTTTAGGGTGGTCGACCCGAGCAAGTCGGTGGTCGAGGTGGAGGACTTCCTCCAGGCGACGAACCAGATCTCGCAGACGACGCTGCGAAGCGTCCTGGGCCAGGCCGAGCTCGACGAGCTGCTGGCCGAGCGGGAGAAGCTCAACCGCCGCTTGCAGGAGATCATCGACGAGCACACGGACCCCTGGGGGATCAAGGTGGGGACGGTCGAGATCAAGGACGTGAGGATCCCGCAGGAGATGCAGCGGGCGATCGCCCGGCAGGCCGAGGCCGAACGCGAGCGCCGCGCCAAGATCATCAACGCGGACGGCGAGCTCCAGGCTGCCGAGAAGCTCGCCGAGGCCGCTCGCATCCTGCAGGAGCAGCCCGCCTCCATCCAGCTGCGCTTCCTGCAGACGCTCTTGGACATCACCTCGGAGCAGACCACGACGATCGTCTTCCCGCTGCCCATCGACGTCCTCAAGGCGTTCATGCCTGTGGGAGAGAACCAGCGCTCGTAGGGCAAGCTCATGGAACCCGAGTGGTATAAGCCGTACCGGATCAAGATGGTCGAGCCGATCCGCCTGCTCCCGCGGGCGGATCGGGAGCGCCGCATCCAAGAGGCGGGCTACAACGTCTTTCGGCTCCGCTCTCAAGACATCTACATCGACCTGCTGACGGACTCCGGGACGGGGGCGATGAGCCAGGCCCAGTGGGCCGCCCTCCTCCAGGGGGATGAAGCCTACGCGGGCAGCCGCAGCTTCGAGCTCTTAGAGGAGACGGTCCGGGAGATCACCGGGTTCGAGTACGTGCTTCCCACCCATCAGGGCCGCGGGGCGGAGAACGTCTTGTTCTCCTGCTTGGTCGATCGGGGGGACGTGGTGCCGAACAACATGCACTTCGACACCACCCGGGCGCACGTGATCCACAACGGCGGCGAGCCCGTCAACCTGGTGATCGAGGAGGCGTTCGACCCGCAAAGCCCGCATCCCTTCAAGGGGGATATGGACGTAAAGCGCCTGGAGGCCCTCTTCGAGGAGGTGGGCACGGAACGCATCCCGTTTGTGCTGCTCACGATCACGAACAACTCCGGGGGCGGCCAACCCGTCTCGATGCGCAACTTAAGAGCCGTAAGCGAGGTGGCCCACGCCCACGGGGTGCCCTTGTTCCTGGACGCCGCGCGCTTCGCCGAGAACGCGTATTTCATCTGGGAGCGGGAGCCCGGCTACCGGGAGAAGACCATCCCGGAGATCGTCCGCGAGACGTTCTCCTATGCGGACGGGTGCACGATCAGCGCCAAGAAGGACGGCTTGGTCAACATCGGCGGGCTCATCGCGCTCCGGGATCGGGAACTGTACGAGCGCTGCCGGGAGCGGCTCATCCTCATGGAGGGCTTCCCCACGTACGGGGGCCAGGCGGGGCGCGACTTGGCCGCCCTGGCCCAGGGACTCCGCGAGGTGCTCGACGTTCAATACCTCCACGATCGCATCGCGCAGGTCCGGCGGCTGGGGGAGCGGATTCGCGAGCGGGGGGTGCCGATCGTCGAGCCCGTGGGGGGCCACGCCGTCTACGTAGACGCCAAGCGCTTTCTGCCCCACATCCCGCAGCGCGAGTTCCCGGCCCAGGCCTTGGTGGTGGAGCTCTACCGCGAAGCGGGCGTGCGGGCAGTGGAGGTCGGGAGCGTGATGTTCGCCCGCACCGACCCCAAGACGGGCAAGACGGTCTACCCGAAGCTGGAGCTGGTGCGCCTGGCGATCCCGCGCCGGGTGTACACGGACGAGCACTTAGCGACCGTGGCCGAAGCCCTGGGCGCGATCGCCTCAAGGCGCGAGGAGCTTCGGGGGTATCGGCTCGTGGAAGGGGAAGGGCCGCTGCGGCACTTCCTCGCCCGCTTTGAGCCCCTCTGAGGAGCAGGACGACTCGCAGTCCCGCTCTTCCGTCCGAACCCGGACAGACCTCGACCCGCTAGGGGATGCGGGGCGGGATGGCTTACATCAAGCGCTCTGGATCCCCTCAAAAAAAGGAGCTTGGCGCTGGCGGCTGGGGATTGAGGTGGGAGAGGGACGTCACTCGACCTCCACCGGCTACCAGGGTTTTCTTCGCCCGAGGACGCGGTTTTTCAGGCCGCAGGCCAAGCTCCCTTGTTCCTGGGGGTTCCTACCAACCCCTAGGGAGGGGATGTGACCCTAGCACGGAGAGGGACGCCTTGTCAAGTATTCGGCATCACGTTCGCCGGACCTGCTCCACCCAACCTCGCAACTTTTCAGGGTCAAACGGCCCCTCCCGGCGCTCCACTTCCTCCAGCAAGGCGAGAACCCCTTCCCGCAACCGTGACTCCTCTTGCGCGAGCCGGCGCACCGCTTCGGGATCGTCCACGGTCTCATGCTCCAGCAAGGCGTAGTCGTAGTCGGGCGTGATCTGGACATCGAGTCCGAGCAGCTCCAAGACGAGGATCCTGGGGCGAAACTCCCACTGCGGTGGGCGGATCAGTCGCGCATAGTATTCTTGGAGCTCCCAGGTGCGATCGAAGAGGGCCGCGACGGTATAGGGCTTCTCGCGGTCGTAGAACTCCAGCGAACGGTTGGTGATGGGGACGACCCGTCCGTCGGGAAACGCGAGAGGACGCTCCCAATCGCCGCAGAGGACCAACCGAGGGCCCTCCTCGGCCACCCGTCGTGCGGGCCAGGAGAACCGCAGGTGCCCTGCTAGATCCCGAGCTTCTACTCGCAACTCCAACGTTCGAGCGCTCCGTTGCGCGCCGCCCGCCGGTGGGGGGATCGGGCCTCCCGGGGGTTACAGCTCCGGATGGCGAGGCGCAAAAAGTCCCTCGGGGTTGACGATCCCCACCCAGACCGTAAGTCCGTAGAGGGTGGGATGCCAGAAGGCGATCGGGGAGCCTTGGGCATTTTGCCGGGGCGCGTCCTCCGCTCGAGCAGCGGCTTGTTCCGTCCCGTCTTCGAAATGGGCCGATGCGGGATGGTCCGGCCAATCGGCCACCTGGAAGAGAACCGCGTCGGGGTTCGTCGCGACGAAGCGGACCCCCGCCAAGCGCCATCCTCCTTCTTCGCGGCCGTAGAGGAGCACCGGCGGACGGTCATAGCTCGGCTCGCTCCCTAAGAACTCTGCCCGCACGTAGTGCAGCCCCACCCCAGGGATGTAGTCCCCTACGCGCACGTAGCCCGCAGCCTCGGCGGCCTCCGGGCGCTTATAGGCCGCGACGATCTTGGCCAAAGCGTTGATCTGGATGATCGCCTGCACGTCCGCGCTGCTTAGGCGGTATTGCGTCCCGGGGATGAAGACGTCGGCGGCGAAGCGGGCGTTGGCATCCCGCACCTCCTCGTCGGTGACCACCCCGTCGTCGATGTAGTAGGCCATCCACTCGGGGACCGAGGGCATGTCCCGGAAGTCGGAGCTCACCGCAGCCCCCGCCTTGAGTCCCTCCCGGACGACAAGGGTCGTTACGGCTTCGGCCGTTGCCCCTCGATCGTCGGTGACCCGCACCCGCACGGTGTACTCCCCCGGCCGCGCGTAGAGGTGCCGGACTCGAGGGTCGGTCGACTCCCGATCGAAGACCCCGTCGTTCGTCCAGTCCCACTCGTAGCGGGTTAGGGTTCCGTCGGGGTCACGAGACTCGGAAGCGTCGAAGCGAATGGCCTCTCCCATCACGGGACCCTCCGGTTGGAAGCGCAGCGCCGCGATGGGCGGCTCGTTGGCCGGAACCGGCTCCGGTTCTGGGGCAGGCGATTCCGGTTCCGAGGGCTCATCCGGAGGCTCGGGGGACGGCGGACTACCCGTTCCTCGGCCGACCTGCAGGGTGAGCGCCGGAAGTTCCTGGGTGACCGATCGGCCTTGTGCATCGGTATACTGCACTACGGAAGGCCATTGGTTGAGCCCGAATCTCCCCTCCTCTCGGGCGCTGATCTCGTACGTCGTCTGCCAGCGCTGTCCGGCCAGGAGGAACGGCACGTTCCACTGGAGCTGGGTCATCTCCCGGCCCACGCTGACGTTCGGGGGGTTCTCCTCCGCCCCTTCCCACACGATGCCTCCCGGCAGGGTTTGCGTGACGAGCACGAAGCGGGCGACCGTCGTCCGTCCGGATCGGCGGAAGATCCCTTCCAACACGTCCAGGCTGAAGCGTCCGTAGAAGACCCCGCCCGTGCGACGGGCCAGCTCGCTCAAGAGCTGGCGGCGGGCAGCCGCGCTCATCCCGATCGGATAGAGGGGGATCCCTTCCTCTTGGGCCCTCTCGATGACGCTACGGGGCGGTCGTCCGGCGTTGTGCACCCCATCGGTGGGGACGACCACCAACGCGCGGGCGTCCGGGCGCCGGGTGCGAGCCAGCTCGTCGATGCCCAATGCGAGCCCATCCCCCAGCGCGGTCTGGGTGCCGGGCTCCATCGCCTCCAACGTCTGGAGGGCTTGGGCTCTGTCCGGGGTCAGCGCCAGGTCCAAGCGGGCCGACTCCGCAAACGAGACGATCCCGACTCGATCCCGGTCGCTGAGGTGCTCGATGAAGCGGCGGGCGATCGTCCGTACTTCGTCCCAGTCCACACTGGAAGAGCGATCCAGCACCAACAGGAGATCCAGAGGGTCCCCCTCTTCATCCGCAGGACCGATCAAGGCCAGGGTGACGGTAGCCCGATCCGGGCTTCCCGTCCCGCGCACGGCGATCCGATCGGGCACCACGCTCTGCTCCACCGTGAGAGGAGGCAAGGAAGGGTTGGGCTGAGCCTGCGCGGCTCTGCTCCGAGTCTCACCGGTATTCCCGCCTTCCCAACCCCAACCCCCGCCTAGGCTCCACGCCAGCACCAGGGCTACGAGGAGGAGGCGAACCTGAACCTCCCGCCGCCTCCTCCTCCCGACCCGTCCGTGCTCGTCCCTGCGTCGGTTGTGCACGCGCCATCCCCCCTTTGCGGCCCGCGACGGAACCCCTCCCGTCCTTGCCCCGCCCTGTCGCCCGTCCCCCGTCCGCACGCGAGATACGCGGGTCCCCGTGGGGAACGGACGCGACGGTCGACAGGCCGGTGCAGCAGGCCACGTACTGTCTCGATTCTAGAGTCGCTGGGTTCGCCGGGTCAACCGCGCTTGACCGTCTCCCGGTAGACGCACTTCCCAAGGGCCTTGGCCGTGCGATCTCAAGGGCCGGGAGGACGCAGCCCGTTGCGTTGACGCATCGGGCCTGTCGAACCTACAATAGCGCGTTCGGACGTTCCGACGGGAGATCCCCATGCGAGTCCTGATCATCGGAGCCGGGCAGGTCGGACGCAGCATCGCCCAGGAGCTCCAGCACGACCACGACGTGATCGTCATCGAGCGCTCCCCGCAGCGCTTAGACCTCCTGCGCCACTACGACGTGCTGGCGATCCACGGCAACGGCGCCAGCCTCAAGGTGCTCCGGGAGGCGGAGGCGGGTCGCGCCGATCTGGTGATCGCCTGCACGGACGTCGACGAGGTCAACATCGTCGCCTGCGCCGCCAGCAAGCAGCAGGGTGCGGCCTTCACCATCGCCCGCGTCCACGACCCGGAGTACATCGAGACCTGGGAGAGCGGTCGGCTCGGGGTCGATTTCATGGTCTGCAGCGAGCTGCTCACCTCGGAGACGATCGCCGAACTCATCGGGGTCCCCGCCGCCCGCGAGGTCCACACCTTCGCCGAGGGGCGCATCCTGATGGCCGAGCTCTCCGTGGACGAGGACTCCCCCTTGGTGGGACGACCCCTCGCGGAGCTGGAGCTGCCCCGCGGCGCGCGGATCGTGAGCATCATCCACGACGGGTGGGTGCGCATCCCCACCGGCCGGGACCGCATCCGCCCCGGGGACCTCATCGTGAGCATCGGCACCCCGGAGGCGATCACCCAGCTCAACCGCCGGGCCAGCGGCGCTGCCCAGGCCCAAGACGTCGTCATCCTGGGGGGCGGGCGGATCGGGTATCGGCTGGCGCTCACCCTGGAGCGGCGCGGTCTCCACCCCCGGCTCATCGAGTCCGACCCCGAGCGGAGCCGCTGGCTCGCCGAGCAGCTCCCCCACACCCAGGTCTTCCAGAGCGACGCCACGGACCTCGACTTCCTGGAGCGGGAGCGCATCGGCGAGGCGGACGTCGGCGTGAGCGTCCTGCGCCGGGACGAGACGAACCTGCTGTGCGCCCTGCTCTTAAAGAGCCTGGGGGTCCCGCGCGTGATCGTGGGGGTCTCCGACCCCAACTACATCCGCGTCTTCGAGCGGGTAGGCGTGGACGTGGCCGTGAGCGCCCGCAAGGTGGTGGCCGAGGAGATCCTGCGCTTCACCAAGAGCCGCATCGCGGGGATGTCCATCCTCGAGGGCGACCGCGCGGAGGTGATCGAGATCACCGTCACGGAGGAGAGCCCCCTGGCAGGCGTGCCCCTCAAGGAGGCGAACTTCCCCGAGGGGGCCACCATCGGCGCGGTGGTCCGCGGGAAAGAGGTGCTCATCCCCCGCGGCTCCGACGTCCTTAGGCCCGGCGACCGCGCGATCGTCTTCGCCCGCAAAGACGTTGTCCCCGAGGTCGAGAAGCGGCTATGAGCCGAAGCCGGAGCCTGGCCGTCCACCTCCGCTCCGCCTTCCACCTCCTGGCCCTGGTGCTCCAGTGGCTCGGCTTGGCGTTCCTCGTCCCCCTCGGGGCCGCCGGGGTCTACGGGGAGCCCCTGTGGCCCTGGCTCCTCACCTTGGGGGTGACCTCCGCGCTGGGCCTCGCGGTGCGGTGGATCACCCGCGAGGCGGAGGAGGTCCGGGTCCGCGAGGCCTTCCTGGTCGTGGGCCTAAGCTGGCTCCTCCTGGCCGCGCTGGGGAGCCTGCCCTATCTCCTCCTGGGGGCCCTAAGCCCCCTCGACGCCCTCTTCGAGTCGATGTCGGGCTTTACGACCACGGGAGCCACCGTGCTCCCCGACATCGAGGGCCAGCCCCGCTCGCTGTTGCTCTGGCGGGCGCTCTCCCAGTGGCTCGGCGGGATGGGGATCATCGTGCTGGCCATCGCCGTCCTCCCCAAGCTGGCCATCGGGGGACGGCAGCTCATGGAAGCGGAAGTGCCCGGCCTGGAGGTGGAGCGGCTCACCCCCCGGATCCGGGAGACGGCCCGCGCCCTCTGGAAGGTCTACGTCGGCTTAAGCGTGGTACAGCTCCTCCTCTTGATGGGGGTGGGGCTGGCGCCCTTCGAGGCGTTGGCTCACACCTTCACCACCCTCTCGACGGGGGGCTTCGGGACCCGGTCGGACTCCCTCGCCTCCTTCCCCGTCCCGGCGCAGTGGCTGGTGGTCGGGTTTATTTTGTTGGGCGGGACGAACTTCGCGCTGTTGTATCGGGCGCTCCGGAAGCCGCTGCGCGCCCCCGGGACGCTGTGGCGCGACGAGGAGTTCCGCTTCTACTTGGCCGTCTTCGCGCTCATCACGGGACTGCTCTTTGTGAATTTATGGGGATTCTACGGCAGCGCCGAGACCGCGCTGCGCCACAGCGCCTTCCAGGTAGCCAGCATCATGACGACCACGGGCTACGCCAGCGCCGACTTCGACCGCTGGGACCCCGCGGCCAAGCTCCTGCTGCTGGCCCTGATGTTCCTGGGGGGCAGCGCCGGGAGCACGGGGGGCTCCATCAAGCTGGTCCGCACCCTGCTCATCTTCAAGCTCTTGATCCGAGAGGTTCGGCGGGTGCTGCACCCCCAGGCGGTGATCCCCATCCGCTTGGGGTCGCGCGTCATCGGGGAGGAGGCGCTCCGCGGCGTCGCCGCGTTTGCCATCCTGTATGTGACGCTCTTTGCATTGGGGTCTATCGTCTTTATGCTCGACCTGCAGCGGGCCGGCCTGGACGTCCCCGTACTCGACGCCATAAGCGCCGTAGCGGCCTCCTTGGGGAACGTGGGCCCGGGCTTCGGGGTGGTGGGCCCGATGGCCTCCTACGCCCCGCTGCCCGAGACCTCCAAGCTGCTGCTGATGTTTCTCATGTGGATCGGGCGGCTGGAGATCTTCCCCGTGTTGGTGCTGCTCACCCGCGACTACTGGCGGGGGTAACGCCCCCTACGGCCCCCTTACGGCAGGCAGACCTCCCCCTCGTGGTTGCCCGCGGTGTTGTTGCCCTCGACGCGGGTGGTGCCGAGGAGGCGCACGGTCCCGGCAAACGCGTCCTCGGGGTAGCCGCAGGCCCGCAGGTGGGCCGCGATCCCCCAGTCGGCGTTCCCTCGGACGACGGAGTCGACCAGCTCGAGGGTGAGCGGGCCGCGCAGCTCCACCCCGACACAGAGCTCCTTGACCCGGCGACATTCCGGAGCCGTCCCGTTCCCCCGGATCTCGGTGCGCAGGAGCCGCACCCACGGCTCCCCTTCCCGAGGCGAGAGGGCGAGGGAGCGAGGGTCCTCCCCGTCGAGCACGACCCCGTCCTTGCGGTTCCCCGCGATCTTCGAGTCCTCGATCGCGGCCTCGACCCGTCCCTCGATCTCGAGCCCCACGATGTATCCAGAGATAAGGACGTCTTTCAGCGTGATGTGGACCTGCCCCTCGAGGAAGGGAGGCGCATAGGCGACCAGGCCGAACCCGTTCGCCTCTCGCCTCTCCCCGAGGATCCGGACGTCCTCGAGTCGCAGAACAGCGGAGCCCTCCACGCGGACGGCCCCGAAGATGAACCCGCTCGTGTCGCGGATCAGCCCCCCGCGGACTCGGACGTCGGCCTCTCCGTCGGCCCAGAGCGCAATTCCAACCCCCTCTGCCCGGAGGTCACGGACCTCCAGGGTCGGGCGACAGTCCGCGTCCGGGCTCGTCTTGCAAGCGAGGACGGCCCGCTCGACTCCCCGGAGGACGAGACCGCGGGCCTGAACCCGAACGGATCCCCCCACGTCAAGGCCGATCCCGAAGGAGAGCGGGCCCGGCTCTCCCGAGATGTGCACGTCCTCCAGCTCGAGCTCTGCCCGTCCCCGCGCGAAGATCCCCGCACCCAGCCTCGAGATCCTCACCCGCTCTAAGCGCACGCGCGCCCGCCCGTCGGCTCGCAGTCCGAGGCCCTCGCCCACGCGCCGGGCTCGGGGATGCCCTTGCAGGACGACGTCCTGTAAGACGGCCTCCCCGTAGACCCACATCCCTTGGCCCTCCGGGCCGGGGACGAGCGACAGCCCCTCGATCCGCACCCCCGTGACTCCGCCCGGGATGGAGAGGAGGATCCCTCCCGGGCGCTCTGCTACCAGCTTCGTCCGCTCCCGGCCCGCCCCCCGGAGGGTGATCGGCTTCCCGAGCGTGGCGCCCCCGATCTCGGCCGCGGAGAACTCCCCGGGACCCAGCTCCACGACCCCTCCCGGGGCCACCGCGTCCACGGCCTCTTGAACGCTTGCGTAGTCCTCGGGCACCCGCACCCGGGCGCGATCCGTCGGAGGGACGAGGGGCCTACGCAGGGAGATCGGGGCATAACCGCACAGATCCACCCCGTTGGCCCGCATCTCGATCGGCTCCGGCGCGGAGACGCGGACGCTCTCCCAGGCGATCCACAGGCCGCAGCCCCCGTTGGCGAGCACCCGCACCTCTCGCAGGCGCAGCTCCGCGGCCCCCCAGCCCTCTTCCCCCTCCAGCACGATCCCGTGGCCGGGGTAGCCCTCGACCGTGACCCCTTCCAGGGTCAAGGAGACGGGCCCCACCGCCCGGAGCCCGGCTCCTGATCCTTCTTCCCCGCTTCGCGCCCGCACCCGATCCCCCACCAAGCGCACGTTCCGCAACACGACCTCCCGAGGGGTAGGGGCTATCACGCGCACCCGGCCCCGGATCTCCGCGACGCTCCCGTCCCCGTCCCCTTCGCTGCCTCGGGAGGAAGGGGGAGAAGCGCCCTCCAGCACGACGTCCTGGGTGAGGAAGACGTCCTCGGCGTAGACGCCGGGGGCGAGACGGATCACGTCCCGCGGGCGGGCCGCCTCGAGGGCTGCCTGCACGCTGGGGTAGTCCTCGGGGACGCGGAGGGTGCGCGCGGGGAGGGCCTCCCAGGCCGCCCGCAGGCGGTCCGTGAGGTCCTCCGAGGTGCTTGCTATAAGGTCCCAGACCCGAACGCCGATCCTCGTCCCTCGGGCGTACGCGTATCCCAGCTGCCCAGGAGCGGTCCAGAAGAGCTCCAGCGGGGCGTGGGGGAGCTCGATCGTGCGGGCCGGGATCGGTGGGGGAGGTCCCGACGGAGCCGAAGAGCGCTCCCACAGGGCCAGGAAGTTCCCCGGATCGAGGCAGACGAACGTCGCGTCGTCGCCCTCGGCGGGGTCGAGAGGGGAAGGGGTCTCCCCGACGACCCCGCCCCAGGGCACGGGGGCGGCCAGACACGCGGTGCTGCGGGGGTCGGGGCGGCGGCGGAGCTCGATCCGGACGTCTGTGGCCGCCGCCAGGAAGCGCCCCGAGGGGGAGTAGCGCGGCAGGAGCGCGCCGCGGCGGACGAAGCCTCTCCCTTCCCCCTCCTCTTGTAGCGGGATCACGTGCAGTCGGTTCTCCAGCGCCACAGGTCCCCCGATCCCCCCGCCGCGAAGGGCGAGGGCCACCACCGCGACCTCCGAGCCGTCGGGGGCGAGGTCGAAGAACTGCGTGGGAGGCAGGATGCCGTAGAACAACCCCAAGGCAGCCGCTTGCTCGGGCGAGCCCGCCGGGAGGACCAGGGAGCGCAGGACCCGCTCCGGAGTGCACCCCTGAGGGTCGCAGCGGACCTCCAGGATCTGCCCCTCGATCTCGACCTCGACCTCGGCGTCATAGGGGTCCGTAAGGGTGGGGAACTCGACCCTCCAGGCGATCAGGGTGGAGCCGCTCGGGAGCCACTCGTACGCCAAGACCCCTGAGACGCTGCCCTGCTGCTCCCCCGTCGTCCGGTCCACGATCCGAAGCTCTGTGAACGGCCCCGCTCCGAGCAGCCCCCCTTCGACGTAGGCCACCCGGCGTCCGTCCGGGGAGAGGGAGGGGGAGCGAAAGAGGGTGAAGAGTCGCTCGCGGGGCGAGGGGAAGCGACCCGCGGACGACGGCGGAGGCACGATCCGCGCCAGCAGCTCCCAGGAGCGCTCTTGGGGATCGTAGCGATAGATCCGGAACTCCCCTTCGGGATCCGCCTCGGTATCCCCGTCCTCGGGCTCGGAGAGACTCCCGCCCAGCAGGATCACCCCGCGGCCCAGGGGATCCCAGGTGGCCTCGAGGAGGATGAAAGGGTCCGGGGGCTCGACGAGTTCGAGACGGTCCTCGCCGGCATCGTATAGGTACAGCCGATCCTCCCGGCAAAGCCGGCTCGAGACCTCCGAAGGCAGGGGCTCCGCCCCGGGGTCTGACACCGTTGACGTGAGGGTCATCGTGAGCCCCACCCAGCAGGAGGGCACCGCTCGGGGGTTGCCCCCGCCGTCGAGCACCACCGCCCAGCGGGCGAGATCCGGGTCCACGCTCACCAACGGGGCCAGACAGCCCGTCAGGAAGAGCGCCCCGGCCGTGGTCGCAGCCGCCGCCGCGCGCACTGCTCCCCTCATCTCCGTTCACCTCCACGCGATTATAAGTCCTTCCCGGTGGCACCCGTCAAGCGCTGCGGCTATCATCGTTTGCATGACCTCTACGAGCGGGGTGGACGCGCAATCGCAGTCGCGTCGGGCGTTCGTGATCGTGGGCCACACCCAGACCACCTCGCCCGACTTCCCCCTGAACGACCTGCCCGGGAGCGCAGGCCGCATGGACATTCTGGCCCGCTGCGTCACCGCGGCCTTCTGCCTCTCCCACGGGCTGCGCAAGGACGTCGAGGTGTTCCTGGTGCTGCGCGATGAGGTCGTCCTCCGCTTTGAGGGCGCGCGCCTCAAGCGCTTAAACCCCGACGAGCGCAGCACCGGCGCGCTCCTCAAGCACGCCCTGCAGGCGCTGCGAGAGGGTCGAACGCAGAGCACCCCCGGGGTCTCCGTGGCCCGACGGGGTTTGAGCGAAGTCCTTCAAGAGCTGGAAGAGCGGGGCTTTCAACTCTATGTGCTCGATGAGCGGGGGGAAGACATCCGCACCGCGGATTTCGCTTCCAGAAGCGCCTTCGTGCTCAGCGATCACCGCAACTTCACGCCGGAGGAGGAAGTCCTCCTGCAGGAGCACCCCAAGCTGAGCTTGGGGCCCGTCGTGCTGCACGCGGACCACTGCATTCCCCTGGTGCACAACGAGCTGGATCGACGGTTCCCGCCGGAAGCGCTAGAATAGCGCCCGTCATGGCTCAAGATAAGGGAAGCGAGCTGCCCGGCAAGCCGGTGCGCGAGTCCTACGTGGAGATGGTCCAGATCGTGCGCCCCGGGGACGCGAACGCTCTGGGGATCGCGTTCGGGGGCACGGTCGTGGCCTGGATGGACATGGCCGCGGCGGTGGCGGCGCTCCGCCACGCCCGCAGGCCCGTCGTGACGGCTTCCATCGATAATTTGAGCTTCCTCTCCCCCATCCAGGTGGGGGAGTTCGTGATCATTAAGGCCGCCGTCCACTACACCCACCGGACGTCCATGGAGGTGGGCGTCTGGATCGAGTCGGAGAACCCCTTGACGGGGGAGCGCAAGGAGACGACCCACGGCTATCTCACCTTCGTGGCGTTGGACGAGCAAGGCCGTCCCGCGCCCGTCCCGCCCGTGATCCCCGAGACGCCCGAGGAGAAGGCCCGCTACGAGGAGGCGAAGCGCCGCCGGGCGTACAAGCTCCAAATGCGCGAGGAGCGACCCTAAAGGGCTCAAGGGAAGGTGTGGCGGAGAGGGTGGGATTCGAACCCACGGTCGACTTCCGCCGACACACGCTCTCCAGGCGTGCCTGTTCGTCCGCTCCAGCACCTCTCCGCTTGGGGTACGCCCGGGAGGAATTGAACCTCCGACCTCTGGCTCCGCAGGCCAGCGCTCTATCCACTGAGCTACGGGCGCGTTGTGCGTGATAGTGTAACGGCC
>JALSGO010000070.1 GCA_026982655.1 Candidatus Bipolaricaulota bacterium | reverse complement strand
GGCGTTGTAGACATCCTTGAGCTGGGAGGGACCACCGCCTACCCTAAGGCGGTGATCCCAGATGCCCAATCCCTCCCAGCTGCTGCAGTTTACCCAGAAATGCCTGGAGCTGGCAACGGAGCATGTGCCCCCTTACTCCTCTCGGTTCTCCAAGCGCACCTTCACTCAACCCCAGCTCATCACGCTCTATTGCCTCAAGCTCAAGCTGGGGGTCAGCTACCGAGAGTTGATCGATTGGCTTCAAGAGATGCCCCGCATCCAGGAAGCCTTGGGGCTGAGGCACTTGCCCCACTTTACTACCGTGCAGAAGGCGTTTGCCCGCTTGGAGACATCAGTCTGGCGGGTGCTGCAGCGGGTCAGCGCCTCTCTGGTAGAAGGAGATCGGGTAGCCGCTCTGGACGCCTCCGGCTGGGATCGCTCCCATGCCAGCCGCCATTACACCCAGCGGAGCAAGCTCAAGATCCGCTCCTTGAAGGTGACCTTGCTCGTCGATACCGGGGCGCAGACGGTCTTGGATCTGCACGTAACCGCTACCCGCAAGCACGACACCCAGATCGCTCCGGGGCTTACGGAGAGGAACCTCGATCGCTTCCATACCCTAAGTGCGGATAAAGGGTATGACGACTCCCGCTACCGGGCTTGGCTGCGGGCTCGGGGAAAACGGCCCTTAATCCGGCACCGGGAGTTTAAGCCGTATGACCAAGCGGCCAACGCTCGTATGGACAAAAAGCTCTACCATCGCCGCAGCTTGGTGGAGACGGTGATCTCCGTGCTCAAGCGTACGTATGGCTCTGCGGTGCGCAGCCGGGTATGGTGGCGGCAGTTCCGGGAGCTGGTGGCGATGTGCCTGGTCTACAACCTGGACCGGGCGGTGAAGCTGGGAGTGTCCTTCCTTGATCGGTTGTTGTCCCAACTGCTATACTCCCTTCAACGGAGGATTTCTACAAAGCCAATCGCGCATATATTTCTAGCGCTTGTTGATAGGCTACCTATGAGGGATTGAAACTGGGACCATTTAAGGGCCGTGGCCTTAGCAACCTTGTTGATAGGCTACCTATGAGGGATTGAAACCTGGGCGGCGGCAGCAAGTCGCTGCCATATCGGCTCAGTTGATAGGCTACCTATGAGGGATTGAAACCCAGGCCCTCCATGTCCTTAGCGCTCTGGTAGGCAAGTTGATAGGCTACCTATGAGGGATTGAAACGTCGAGAAGCCCCTCAGCCACCAGCTTGGGGGCTTCGTTGATAGGCTACCTATGAGGGATTGAAACGTCTAGGCAATGCAGTGAGCCTAGACTGGAATATGGAGTTGATAGGCTACCTATGAGGGATTGAAACACACACGGGGTAGTCTCTGCAGAGACTACCCCATTCGGTTGATAGGCTACCTATGAGGGATTGAAACGAATCTGCTCTTGCCAGACCTTTTGGATCATCGCGTTGATAGGCTACCTATGAGGGATTGAAACTCCAAACTCGGGAGGGCGGATCTTCGGGCTTCCAAGTTGATAGGCTACCTATGAGGGATTGAAACGCGGGCTTTCTCTTCCGCCCGCTGGGCCTCCTCGATTGTTGATAGGCTACCTATGAGGGATTGAAACAATGCGACCTGCGCTGATCTTTGAAAAATGAATAGAAGTTGATAGGCTACCTATGAGGGATTGAAACTCACTCGCTTCTTAGACTGTGTTGCTACGCTCATAGCGTTGAACGGACGCCCGATGGAAGCCTCGCTCGCTGAAGGCTTGCACCGCGGCCCGGAGGAGCCGTTCGGCGGTGGCGGCTCCGCGGGCCGTGCGAGGTCGGGGTCGCGGGGACACGCGGGCAGGCCTCCCGGAGGTACCGTCTCCCATCCTGCCGATCAGGGGATCGTAAGCCCCAGGTCAATGCCGCGCTCCCCGCAGTAGCGCTTGATCTTGTCGGTGAAGGCGGCTCCCTTCGAGAGGCGAATCCTCCCGCGGCGCTCCTCGTCTCGGAGTTCACTCAAAACCCGGTAGATCAGCTCCGGCGGGCACAGGCGGGCCACCCGCCGGTAGAAGGGACGGCTCCCCGGATCCTGGGTGACGCGGAGGATCTCGTCCACCAGGGCTTCCACCTCCGCGCGGCGCTCGGCATCGAGCTCAAAGGGGAGCTTCCACGCGTCGTCCTGCCCCTCGAGGACCTCGACGGGGGCGAGGGCGTACTGCTCCACCTCCGCCCGGGCCCTCCCCCCCGGCACGTAGGTGATCAGCCAATCGCCGTCGCCGGTCCCGGTCTCCTCTCGGTCCCCGTCCTCGACGGAGGCGGCCTCGCCCCAGCGGACCTCCGCGAGGAACCCCGCGCGGAGGAGCTCCTCGTGCGCCGGGTCGAGGATCTGGCGAGCCCGCGACAGGTAGCGCTGTCGCGTGAGCGGGAGCAGCTGGCAGAGCGTGGAGTAGCGATAGCCGATCGAGGTGTAGCCGGCCCGGATCAGCCCGTAGAACTTGACCCCCAACAGCTCGTACAGCCGCTGGGCGATGTTGCTCCGAAGGGACTTGTAGAAGGTGTAATCCAAGGGCCGCACGTAGCGCGCGTTGAGGTTTTCCAAGTACCAGCTGTTGAGGAACAGGTAGTTTCGGTCCGCGATCCGGCCATCGGGGAGCCGCTCGCCGCGGAAGACCACCCGATCGTAGATGTGGAACACGTCGTCGATCCACTGCTTGCGGCCCTTCACGTAAAAGGTGCCCCGCGACTTGACCGTCGTGGCGACGATCCGCTCCAGCGACTCCTTGATCTTGCGGTAGTCGGAGCCCCCCGAGGTGCTCAGCTGCATCCGGCGGCACAGATCGTAAAGGGAGAAGCCGATCGGGTTCCGGATGGGGTAGGGCATCTCGTTGATGATCTCCTCGATCGCCTTGTGCACCCGTTGATCGAAGGGCCCGGGATACCCGTACTCCGAGCTGGAGCTGACCCGCCAG
>JALSGO010000069.1 GCA_026982655.1 Candidatus Bipolaricaulota bacterium | reverse complement strand
TCGGGGCTCCTTCCGGCGGAGACCTAAGAGCCGTAAAACTTCTAGAGAGGAAAGCGCCTCGATCGCTCCTTCTGTCCGAAAAGAACAAAAAGCTGGAATCCTAAGCCGTTAAGTTGTGTCCCAGAAGGGACGGCTTTCAGATGGGTACCCCCTATAGGTCGAGCCGGTGGAGCAGTTGAGCGGTGGTGAATCGCTCAATTCCTACACCCTCAAAGTCGTTGTCGTTACTCCAGAGGGGAGAGCCCAGCTCCAACACCAGGGCCAGTACATCCACGTCGTCGGGATCTCTTTGGGCGATCCGCCGCTCTGCCTCCTTAAGGTGAACCTCATAGGCCTGCCTCGGATAGGGCTCCAGGGGCAAGAGGGCCAGCACCAGCCGGAGCCGCTCCGGGTCCTCCCCCAACTCCCGGGCCAGCTCCGGAAGAAAGCCTCGGACTTCCTCAAGCGTATGCTCCGCGACGGCGAACTCTCCCACCCGATCCGGGTAGCCCAAAAAGACCCTAACGGCGGCCCCGCCCAGCAGGACCGCGATCAGCGGGTTGGCGTCCACGACGAGCCTTGCGATACGCCTCGAAGCGGGCAATCGCTTCCTCCTCGGTAAGCCCCTTCTCTTCTGCCTTCTGCCTCAGCTGCTCGGTGAGGGCCTGAAGGAGCTCTCTTCTTAGGTCCCAGGGGAGGGAGGCGGGGTCCTCCACGGGGACGAAGAAGCCGACCAATTTCCCCCTCCGGGTGATGAGGACCGGCTCCCTCTCCCGTAAGTATTGGGTAGCATGGGCTTTGAACTCCTTGACTGGTGCGACCTTCATGGTAGTCACCTCAGTGACTATTCTAGGGAAGGCGGGGGATGCGCGCAAGGGTGGCAAAAGCGTCCGCTTCCGCACCGATCTCACTTGAGCCCCCTACTTCCCCAAAAACCGTCCCACATGTCTGCGACTTCCCCACCCCGGTCGCAGAAGTCACCGTCCTCGATTTCCTGAAGTCTACCGACCGCGCCGACTCGCCTCCCCGTCCGGAACCCACCCACCCCCGGTGAGCCACCCCCCCACCGCACCGGATCGGAGCGGAGCGTCCCCCCAAGGGGCGAGGCCAACCCCCGAGGTGGACTCCCGCCCCCTTTGTCCATACAATAGCCCCACAAAGGAGGCCCCGATGACCCGAAAGATCTCGATTCGACTCCCGGAGGAGCTCTTGGAGGAGATCGACGCCGTCGCCCGGGTGGAGGAGACGGATCGGACCTCCCTCCTCAAACGGGCCCTCCTCGAGTTCGTGGAGCGGGAACGGGAGGAGGAGGCGTTCAAGGAGCGGGTCGTACGGCTCTACTTGGCCGATCGCCTCGACGACGCCGAGCTGGACCGCCTCCTCGGCCGGGAGGAGGCCGAGGCCGTCCGGGCCGCCCGTCGCCTCCTCGACAAGGGGGAGCGGCTTGCCCAAGCGCTCGCCTAGCCTCTCTTCCCCTCCCTCGGCCTCGGAGCCGGACCGGAAACGCGTCGTACTGGACGCCTCCACGCTCATCTCCTTAGCCCACTCTGCGACGACTTCGACGCCCTCCCCTATCTGGAACGGCACGCTCAGGAGATGGGGGTGGAGCTGGGGCTGGGAGCCGTCTTGATTCAAGCGTTGGTCCGTCGAGGACGACTCCCCCTCGAGGAGGCCCGTGGGGTGTTGGAGCGGATCGCCCATCGGCGCGGCTGGTTGGGCCGCCCCATCTACGAGGAGGCCCTGCGCGTCCTGGAAGAACTCCAGGGTCGAGATTAAGGCTCCTGTCCCCGCTCCCGGCTCCCCGTCGTAGCGCTTCCGCTGAATCCCCAAAGACGGCCCCGAAAGCCCATCGACTTTGGAGCTCTTGAAGGAGCTCAAGAAGCGGCGGGTGAGCCACCGGAGGATGGCCAAGCTCTTGGGGGTCTCCAAGAGCACGATCTTACGAAGGCTCGACGAGCTGGGGCTGCGCTAGGGAAGGTCAACGACTACAATGGACTCATGAATCCGGCAGAGCGGACCCGACGATGGGAGCGGGCCAAGCGGCGCCGGGCCGCGGCCCGCCTTTGCTTCGATCAGGGCTACTACGCCGAGTCCCTCACCCTGCAGAAGGAGCTCCCCGACGCTCAAATCGTTCCCTGCGAGACAATCGAAGGGGAGGCCCTCCACCTGGAAGTGCGACTCCCCACCGCTTCGGAGGAGGAGCGCAAGCAAGCTCAAGAGAGGGCCCTCGACCTCAAGCGTCGGGTCGAGGACCGCTACGGGCTCTCCATCCTCGTGCGGGTCGTCTAGCGCTACCCTCCGCTAGGGGGTCTCTCCGGAGAAGGCCGCTACCAAAGGTCCGTACAATGCTGGGCCATGGCCACGACCGTCAGGACGGAGCATCCGTACGTTGTCCGGTCGGTATCTGTAACGGGGGAGCGGGAGGAGCTACAAGTGCCGCTTCGGCTTGCTCCCCGCTCCTCCGGCTCGCCGGCTGCTCCCTTTCGGGGTATAATTCGAACACCATGGCAGCTCGGACGTCCTTCGTAAGCGAAGAATTTCAGTTCCTCCAAGAGAAGAGCTTAGAGCTCTCCCGGAGGTATGCCGGTCGGTACGTAGCCCTCGTCGGCCGGGAGATCGCCGGAGCCGCCCCCACGGCCCAAGAGGCGTACGAGCAGGCGAAGCGAAAGTATCCGGATCGCGACCCCGTGCTCAAGTACTTCCCGCCGACCGACTCTGCCCTGGTGCTCTAAGCGAACCGATCGATGGCCCGCGTCCGCTCAACCATCCCTTTGAGCTCCCGGTGATCTTCGTCCCCGAGAGGGGAATCCCGGCCGTCTTGGGAAGGGCCGGGGTTTTGGACCACTTCACGGTGGAGTATCGGCGGGATCGGTTCTGCCTCCGGATCCGCTGAGTGGGCGTTGCCCGCCTAAAGAGTCCTCCCTTTCATTCTCGCCCCGGGCGGCCGAGCCCCAGCTCGATCCCCTGCTCCCGGCAGCAGCGCTTCCGCTGAATCCCCAAAGACGGCCCCGAAAGCCGATTGATCTTGTCAAAGAGCCGAAGAAGCGGGGGGTGAGCCACCGGAGGATGGCCAAGCTCTTGGGCGTGTCCAAGCCCACGGTGCTGAGGAGGCTGGATGAACTAGGGCTGCGGTGCGTTTGCGGTGCAGGGAAGCTCCTGTTAGTCTTAGGATGCTTCTATCGAAGCAGGTTCAGAAGGACCGCAGGACTCAGGAGATGCCATGAACCGATCTACCCTTATGCGCCGTATAGAGGAGCTGGAGCGGGAGCTGGCTGAGCTGCGGAAGGCGCTCGCCGGAGAAGCCCCTCCTCCGGCGGAGAAGGAATTCCGACCGACCCGGGGGCTCAACAAAGAGGAGCTTAGGGACTCCATCGATCGGGCCTTTCAGGAGATGGGCGTCCGAGCCCGGCCGATCGGGGCCGAGAAGGTCCAACAGCTGCTCCTCGCCTGCGGGGTGAAGCCCGAGGAGAACGCCTTCAGCCGGGAGATCGTCGCGATGCGCGGCGAGTAGAGCCCCAACCCCAAGGGACAACGTGAGCGGTTTCATCTATTGGGATGCCAGCGCGCTCGTGAAGCGGTACGCTCCGGAGGTCGGAACCCCGGTGGTCAATCGCCTCTTCTCCGAGGTGCCCCGGGAGCGGATGATGGGCTTAGGTCTGGCCGTCGGCGAGGTGATCTCCATCTTCGTCCGCAAGCGGAACGCCGGCCTCGTTTCGGAGGAGGCCTTCTCCCAAGCGCTGGCAGACTTCCGAGCCGAGGTGATCGACTCCCCTTTCCGGCTGCTCTCGGTGGAAGACCGGTTTCTGATGGACTCCCTCCCCCTCATCGTGCAGCACTCGCTGAATGCCACCGACGCCCTCGTGCTCTGTTCGGCTTTGGAGCAGAAGCGCCGACTCGCAGAAGGGGACGAGCTCGTCTTGGTCGCCTCGGATCTGCGGCTGCTGCGGGCCGCCCAGATCGAGGGCTTGGCGACCTTTAATCCGGAAACGGACCCGATCGCTCCCCTGGAACCCCTGCTGAGACGCGCACCCCAACGGAAGACGAAGGCAGAGCCGAGAGGCGGGGACGGTAAAACGTGAATTGAGTCTCTATTCACTCTTCGTCCGGGGGTCCTTGAGTCCCAGATCGATCCCCCGCTCCCGGCAGTAGCGCTTGAGCTTGTCCGTGAAGACGGCCCCCTTCGTGGTGCGGATCAGGCCCTCCCGCGCCTCCTCCTTGACTTCTCCCAGCACGCGGTAGACGAGATCGAGCAACTTGGGATCGCCGACGGCCCGTCGGGCCAACTGCAGGTAAAACGGTCGGCTCCGCTTGTCTCCCAAAAGCTCCAGCATCGTCTCCGCCAGCGCCCGGGCTTCCGCCTCCTCCAGCCGGGGGTCCTTCGCGGCATCCTCCGCCCGCTCCGGGCCGGGCTCCCCCGTCCGCTCCAGCTCCTCCAGCTCCGGGGGAAACTCCGCCGAGGAGCCCGGCCCCCCCGCCTCCGGAGCGGCCACGGTCGGCCGCGTCTCCCAGCGCTCGATCTCCTCCCAGGCCCGGGGGCCCGGGTAGTAGTAGATCCTCCACGAGCCGGGCTCCTCCCCCGCGATCTCCCACTCCACCCGCTCCAAGAACCCACTCGTTATCAGCTCGCGGTGGGCCGACCCCAGCTGCTGGCGCGCCAAGGAGGGATACGGCTGCAGCTTCACCGGCAGCAGCGCGCACAAGGTGGGGTAGCGGTAGTTCAGGAATTCCCCTCCCTGCCGACGCAGTCGATAGAACTTCACCCCCAACAGCTCATAGAGCCGCTGGCTGACCGTCCCCCGCAGCGTCTTATAGTAGGAGTAGTCCAACGGCTTCACGTAGCGGTTGTTCAGGCTCTCCAAGTACCAGCTCCCCAGATAGAGGTAGTTCGTATCCGCAATGCGCCCGTCGGGAAGCTGCTCCCCCTTGAAGACGATCCGATCGTAGAGGTGAAAGATGTCGTTCACCCAAGCCCGTCTCCCCTTGCAGTAAAAGGTGCCGTAGGACTCGATCGTGGTGGCGACGACCGTCTTGAGGGCCTCCTTCACCTTGCGGTAGTTCTTCCCGCCGCGGGTGCTGATCCCCATCCGCCGGCACAGATCATAGATCGAGAAGGGAATGGGGTTCTCGATGGGCAACGGCAGCTCATTGAGGATCTCTTCGATGGCCTTATGGACCTTGCGGTCGAAGGGACCGGGATAGCGGTGATCGACGCTGCGGGAGACCTTCCACAGTACCTCTACGGCCCGCCCGTCCCGCTCCACGCGCGCTCGATAGATCGTCTGGTCCTTGCCCGAAAGCTCCTTCCGGGAGAGCGCAAAGAAGGGGAGAGTCAGCAGATTGACCTCCGAGCGGAGGATCTCCACCGGAGCTACGGACGTCTCCTCGTCGGGCACCGAGGCGGGTTCCTCAAGAAGCGACCGCTCCAGAGGCGCTTTCTGTCGGTCCTGGCCCTCTTTCCTCTTCATATCTAGGAAAGTTAAAGAGAACGTTCCCGTTAACGTTAGATAACGTTAGAGATTCTCTCTTAGAACGTTAGGTTAGTCAAATCGCGCCGCCCGCTTCTCATGCGGGTTTTCCCCCTCTCGATTTAATTCAAAGTCCAGTACCTCTTAAATCAAAGTCCAGTAATCCGGCCCCGTCTCTTAATTCAAAGTCCAGTAATTCTTAAATCAAAGTCCAGTATCCCGGGCGCCCTCTTAAATCAAAGTCCAGTACGAGGGGGGACTCAAGAATTCTGCAACGGTTCTTGGGAGAGAACATCGCGGCCCTCCCGAGGGTGCGTCCTGCCCCGCCCGCCCGTTGAGCCCGTCGAGGAGGCAGGGGGGGAGCCGAAGAGCCGTTGCCACCAGGGCCTTCGCAGTCGATAGAGGGTCCGTCGCAGCTCTTCGATCTCCGCGCGTTGGCGCTCCACGACGCGGCGAAGGTACTCTATCCCCGAGTCCTCGGAGACCTCCCGGGCGGTGACCTCCCCAGGGAGGCGGCTCTCGAGGAGCTCCTGGAAGCGGAGGATCAACTGGTCCTTGGCGGCGATTTGTTCCTTGAGAAAGGCGTTTTCGCTGCGGAGCTGTTCGACGAGCTGCCAGACTGCGGCGTCCTTGTCCGCAGCCTGCGCGTAGTCTGCGGACGGGGTTTCTTGTGAGTCCTTCTGCGTCCTGGCCTCGAGGGCGAGTTCCTTCCGGACAGCCTGCGCGCTGTCTGCGATGCTGAGACCCGAGCGTTCCAGCTCCACCATGCGCCGAAGGACGTATAGGCCGTTGTTATCGAGGAAGATCTTGCCCTTTTTGCCCCGATTGATGTGGGGCTCAATCAGCCCGCTGAGTGCGCGCAGTCTGTCCCGAAGCGCGCCGTAGCTTAAGCCCAACTCTGCCGCCACGTCCTCTAAAGCGTACATAGCAAGCGGAGTCTAGCCTGCGGGTAGCTTGGGGAAAAGGACCGCTGTCTGCGCGCAGGCTGACCTCAAGCACCGCGGGGGTGATCGGCATCACGTTCGGAGGCGTCGAGAGGGTTTTTCCGTTCTTATGGGACTGAATTTGGCATTTTGCACAAGGGAGTGTGCGGAAGCCCTGTTCTGATGGGCATACAATCGCCCCATGAGGGGGGTGAGGCCGGAACTGGCGCGAAGGGTCAAGGCCCTTCGCCGTCAGCACGACTGGAGCCAGGAGCGGCTGGCCAAGGAGGCCAAACTCCACCGGAACACGATCTCCAACGTGGAGTCCGGCCGGGAAGATTGCCTCTTGAGCACCGTATACGACTTGGCGGAGGCGTTTAAGGTGGACGTGCGGGACCTGTTGATGCCGCTGCGCCGCGATGCCTCTGCCTGGGTGACGCGCGTCGAGTTCGAGATCCGGCGGGCCTTAACCGAGGTCGAGGAGCTTCAGCGGCTCACCCTCCCCTTGGAAGCGAGAAAGCGGATCGAGCGGGTGGGAACCCGTCTGCGTAAGGGACTGGAAGGGGTGCAACAGATCGGGCTTAGACTGGGGCGCGCGGACGAGAAGGAGGAAGAGAAACCTACAGAAGACGGCTGAATCTTTATGAAAGCCCCCGGTGAGGTGAGAGGGGTATGCGCCTCGCGACCCACGCGGCCTTCGGGGCCTTCCTCACCCTGGGCGTGGCCTCGGTGACGGGGCTGAAAATTACCCCTGCTTCGTTGGGCCTGGCCGTCTTGGCCTCCACCCTCCCCGAGCTGGACCACGAACGAAGCGAGATCGGCTCCCTGCTCAAGCCCATCTCCAAGCGCCTAGCCCGGCGGTACGGCCACCGCACCTTCACCCACTCCTTCGTGGGCTTGGGACTCTTCGGGCTCCTGGTGAGCCCCCTGCTCCTGCTGGGATTCAAGGACCTCTGGTGGGCCCTTCTGTTAGGCTACCTCTCGCACATCCTTCTGGACGTGCTCACCCCGAAGGGGGTCTGCTGGTTTTGGCCTTCCCTTACGCCGGTGGGGTTCGGCGAGGCCCGGATCAAGTCCGGGAGCGCGGGGGAGGCCGCGGTGCTCGTCTTCTGCATTGCTTTGAGCATCCTGATCTACCCCATCGTGGACGTGGGGGTCTTGGGGGCGTTGCGGAACGCGTTCGGGGACATCGACTCGACCTACGAGGAATATCGCCGGCTGGTGGGCTCGGGGCAGCAGGTGCTGCTGGCCGGGGAACTCCAAGAGAACGCGACCAAGCGGATCGTGCGGGGGAGCTGGCCCATCGTCGATCTCACCGAGGACGGGCAGGGGTACTGGGTGCGGATGGACGGGGCGCTGCGCTCGGTGGGCCGCGGGGCCGGGCGGGATTTCTATCCCTTGCGGGTGCACGTGCAGGCTCAAGGGCAAGGGGACCTGGCTTCCGAGGCTCCTCGGGATCCCGTGAGGGAGTGGGTCCCGCTGGAGTTCGAGGTGAGCTCGGCCTCGGCGCTGCTCGTGCGGGAGGGCGAGCGGATCGAGGAGGGGCAGCTGTTGGGCTTCAAGGAGCCCGACCCCCAAGCGGAGACGGTGGAAGAACTGTTGCGATCGAGGGAGGTGCGCTCCCCCGTGTCGGGGGTGATCCGCCGATTGACCGTAAGGGCCCAAGAGAAGGGGCTGCGGGTGGAGGCGCTGGTGGAGGTTTCCAAGATAGAGGGCGAGAAACCGCCGTCGGCGTCGTCGCTGCTTGGGATGCGGACGGGATCCGGGGCCTTAGAGGCCCAAGGCCCTTCGGACGGAAGAGAGAGCCGGGCCATGCCCGAGGAGGCGGCCCCGCTTGAGCCCCGAGGACCTCCTCCGGTTCCGGTGGAGGTGTACTTCACCCCCGGGGACGGCCCCGAACAGGCCCTCCTTCGCCTCCTTCGCTCTTCCCAACGGACGATTCACCTCGCGCTCTACTACTTCACCGACTCGGAGCTCGCCCAAGCCCTGGTCGAGGCTTGTGTCCGCCTCGAGTGTCGCGTGCTGCTCGACGAGGAGCAGCGCTCTTCGCGCTACAGCCAGGCCGGGTTTCTTTTGAGCCGGGGCGTTCCCGTGCGCTTCTTCGAGGATCCGGGGATCTTCCACCACAAGTTCTTGGTCGTGGACGGGGAGTGCGTGGCGACCGGCTCGTACAACTGGACGGAATCGGCCCAGAAGCGGAACGAGGAAAACCTGCTGATCTTGTGCGATCGGGCGGTAGCTCAGCGATACGAAGAAGAGTTCGGCCGGCTCTGGGCGGACCCCCGGAGCCGGCCCTAGCGGGGTGTTGGGTATGAGAAGCGTATCCGAGGAGATGGTACAGATCGTCTGGGAGCTGTTGCAACTCTCGCCTAAGTTCCCGTACTGGCCCTCAGGGGTGGCGGGCGTGGCCCGCGTCCTGCGGATCAGCCGGAGGGAAGCGCATTGCTGTCTGGAGGTGCTGGCGGCCCGCGGGCTCCTCGTGTTCAAGAGCGACCGGCGGGGCCGGGGAGCGCGGGCGCTCATTCGGGTACGAACGTCCAAAGACGGCCGCCCGAAGGTGGACAGACGTTTAGTGGGCCCTCCCCCCGCACCCCCCTCTATTGGAGGAGGGTGTGCATCTCAAGACGGCCGGAGGCGTCTTTGTGGGAGATACCCCCAGGCGTACGGGTGGTGGGGGAAGGCGATGAAGTCGTTTCGCTTGGATCTGAGGCACCCGCTGCTCACGAGGCTTTTAGGGCGGTGGATCTTCTACGAGGGCCTCCCGCGGGAGGTCGCGCGGGCCCTGTGGGAGAGCCTGATGCGCTCTAAGCGATGGCTCTTCTCCCTGTGCTTTCGGAGCGTTCGCCAAGCTTGGGGCTTCTTTGTGTGGCTGCTTCGGTGGATTCTCCAGCGCTGGCTGCAGACGGGCCGGGTCTTCTCCGCCCGGGCCGTCTTCGAGTACGCGCGGGACCTTACGTGCAAGCCGGAGCGGTGGGAGCGGCTCTTGGGGCGGGGGCCGCTCCCTTGGTGCCGTCGGGTGCGAGGACGGAACGAGAGAAGGGAAGCGTCCCCGGGAGGAGGTGCGAGGGATGGAGCGCGTGGAGCTTCCCTTGAAGCCCGAGGAGGACCGGAGGAGGAAGGCGCTTCGGCGGGAGTCGTTCTGGGCGGACACCGACTCTCTTCGGCCCCATCCGCTGCACAAACAGTACTCGGTGCCGATGCCTAAGGAGGAATACGAGCGGCTGAAGGAGTCGATCCGGCGCTATGGGGTGAGGGTGCCGCTGACGGTCTGGGAGGGGCGGATCCTGGGCGGGGTCCATCGCTGGCGGGCGGCCCGGGAGCTGGGGCTGAAGCGCGTGCCCGTCTTGCCCTTGGACGTGGAGGACGAGCGGGAGGCGGCGGTGTGGATCGTGCGGGAGAACCTCGATCGGAGGCAGCTCACGCCCGGCCAGAAGGCGATGCTGGCTAAGGCGCTCTACGAGCTGGAGAAGGAGCGGGCCGGACTTCGACAGGAAGCTACCCGGCGGAGTCGTGACCGTGGTGGAAAGTTTTCCACCACGGTGGATCCGCAGGAGAAGGGTAAAGCCCGGGAGCGGGCGGCCCAACAGGTGGGAATCTCCGGCCGCACCTTGGAGAAGGCCATAAAGGCCGTGGAGAAGAGGCCGGAGCTGGAGGAGAAGCTGCGGCGGGGCGAGATCTCCGTGGAGCGGGCCTACCGCCTGGCCCGGGGACAACCCGACACGAAGCCGCGGGATCGGGATAGAGAACGGAAGGAAGAGGAAAAACCCAAGGGTGGGCGGGTGCCCACGGTGGGGCCGCAGCTGGAGGTGACCCTCCCCAAGCAGCACTTCGAGCGGCTGTGTGCGTTGGCCCGGCAATGGGGGCTCAAGGAGAAGGAGCTCGCCTCCCACGGGCTCATGGAGTGGCTCGCCGCTCAAACCGACCGAACCGATCCCGAGCGCGGGCGGAAGGAGCCCCAACTCTGCCTTCGGCTCCCCTGGGAGCGCTACCGGGTCCTGGAGCGGCTCTGCCGACCGGCGGGGGAACCGGTGGCCTATCTGGCCCGGTTCATCCTCTGCTCGGTGGCCCTGCACCCGGAGAAGTACCCCGAGCTCTTGGCTCCCGTGCGCGTGGACTGAAGGGGGTGTGAGAGGAGATGCCCCTGTGGCTGATGGTGGTGCTGTTGGCCTCGGGCTTTGCGCTGCTCTTCGGCGTTCAGGGGGTGGACCTCTCTTACGACCGCCAAGTGCGGGGCCACAAGGTGGTGCTCACCCTGGATGCGGAGTGGCGGGGCCTGGACCTTAGGGGCGAGTTCGGGGCGGTCTTCGAGGATTCGGGGCGGGTGAGGCCCTCGGTGGGGCTGCGGGTGGACCTGACCCCATCCAGCCCGAGCCCCTTCCGGCTGGAGACGCTCCCGCAGCTGCGATTCGAGCTTTTCTCGTTGGAGGGCCTTCAGGTCCGCCCGGGCGATCTTGTGAGGGTGGGGGAGCTGGTGGCGGTCCGGGATCCGGAGGAGTACTCCCAGATCCTGCAGGCGTTAGACCGAGCCCAAGCCGATGGGGATGAAGAGCTGATCCAAGAGCTGAAGAAGCGCAAAGAGGCCCAAGAGGTGCGCTCTTTGCTTGAGGGGGAAGTGGTGCACATCGGGCTCTTCCAAGACGGGGAGAAGCTGACGGTGGTGGTCTACCTGTCCCCCGTCCCCGCTCCCGAGCTTGGACAGAAGGGAGGAGAGGGCCCATGAGGAAATGGGACGATTTTCGGGAGGTGAAGGCCGACACTGCCCGTCTGCGCCCTCGTGGGCCCGTGCCTCCCCTTCTCCTCCTGCTGCTGGGGATGGGGTTGGTGGGCTTAGGGGCTGCGGGCTTCTGGTTTCTCTCCGCCTCCGAGATCGAGACGGGGAGCCCGAAGCTGCTCGTGGAAGGCCCGATCGTGGACGCGGAGACGGGGCTTCCCCTGGAGGCCGACGTCTACCTGGACGGACGGCTCCTGTATGAGCGGGTGCGACAGGTGAGCGTGCGGGTCCCCTCGGGCTCGGAGCTGCGCATCGAGGCGGAGGGCTACCATCCGTGGGCCTTTCGGTTCCGGTATGAGCTTCGGGGCTCCTACCGCTTTCACGGGCCGATCCGGCTTACCCCGGTGTCCAAAACAGGGGAGGAGTAGCGCGGACAGAAAAAACTCACACGCACGCACCTGAGCCAACGATGACGAAGGAAGAGGAGCTGCTCCGGCTGCTACAGATCAAGGCTAACGGGAATCGGGAAGTCGAGGCGACCTATGAGGAGCTGGCTTCTGAGTTAGGTCTACCTCGAAGGCGCGTTGGGGACCTACTTTCCCGGCTTCGAGAGAAGGGCGCCATCAGATGGCGGCGCAACGGAAGAGGGAATCTCTACACCCTCTTGGTGGAATATCCACAAGAGGACGGGCGCCATCAGATGGCGCTTTCTTCGGAGGACTCCGGAGTCGCTGCGGAAGGGGTCCATACGCCGGAAGAACACGCCCTCCCCCTCGGGCGCACCAAGGAGCTCAAGCTCTTGGAGGACTACCTCCGCAAAGGCTTGTCCGTGATCGTCCAAGGAGAAGAGGGCGTGGGGAAGACCGCGCTGCTGAGGGCCTTCTGCTCCAAGGCAAAGGCCCTGCACCGCGAGCCCTTGTACATCGCCCAGGGCTCGCCCACCAAGGAGTGGCTCGTCTCGCTGGCTTGGGAACTCGTCCGTCGGGGGTACCTGAGGGAGGAGAACTTCGAGCGGCTGCGGAACCCGGTCTTGGCCTTCAAGTGCCTCGATGCCATGGAGTTTTCCGGCCTCCCCTGGCTCTTGATCTTGGATCATTGTGACAAGCTGAACTCCACCCAGCAGTCGCTCCTGGAGCCCTTCCTCAAGCAGTGGCCCTGCATTCTGGCGTTCTCGAAGCCGAAGTCGCTGAGATTGGCGCTCCCCGTGCTGGAGCTGGAGCCCTTGGGGGAGACCTATCAAGAAGCGCTCATCGAGATGTTCGTCGAAGAGGAGCGAATCTGGGTCGAAGATCTCGAGCTGTTCAAGAAGGCCGCGATCCGGCGGGCGAAGGGCAACCTGAAGAAGCTGATGTCGCTGCTCACCCAGGCGAAGGTGGAGCGGAACGTCACGTGTCAGTGGATCCACAACGAGTGGGGCTTCGAGAAGGAGCGGGACTACATCGACGCCACGCCCGTGATCCTGATCGGGGCGGCGCTCTTTGTGGGCATTCGCTTCTTCGGGCTGGGCTTCGGGGACCGGGAGCTTTATGTGCTGGCGGGGTTGGGGTATGCGGTGGCGTGGATCCTGCGCTTGTACTGGTGGCGGTGGCGGAAGCCTAAGCGTACTTCCGCTTCGTGAGCCATCCCCACAGCAGGCCCAAGCCAATACTCGTGAGGAGGGGCGTAGCGAAGTACACGACGTCCTGCTTTATGGCGGTGGCCGCAGCTCCGGCCAACAGCCCGAAGAAGACGCCGTAGTCCAGTCCCTTGCCGATGGGATCGAAGCGTCGCTCTTCGTACTCGATGTATTGCCGGGCCGGGGGCCTCTCTTCCGTCTGTGTCTGCGGCTGCGGCGCATTCATGGGGAAAGGATACCGCAGGAGGGAAAGGCGTGCGATGGCCTCTGATCGTCCGCCGGTGCGCCTGCGGGTGAAGCTGCTCTCCCCGGAGGCCCGCATCCGGCGGAAGCTTGGGACCTACCGGGAGGAGTTGGCTCGGCTGCGGGAGGAGGGAGGGCCTCCATGGGTGATCCGCTGGTACGAAGCCCGTATCCGGCAGCTGGAAGAGGAGCTTCGGTCTTTGTCCTCAGCCTCGTCCTCGTCGTTGCGGCCCTCGTCGCGATCCCGGCCCAAGGGCAAGAGCTGACGTCCGCTTTGGGAGCGGCGTTCGTGGGCATAGACGGATTCGACAAATGGGAGGCAGGGATTGCGTTCTCGGCAGCTTTGCAGTGGGGCCCCTTGTGGCTCTTCGACGTTCAGGCCGTGGAACGTCTGAGGGCCTTCGGGCTCCATGCGGGGTGGAAGCTTTCCTCGGCCTGGCTAGCCGTCGGGGTTCGGGTTTTGAACGAAGAAGGCCGTCGGGGGCCCAAGACGACCGTTCAAGTGGGGGCCCGGGCCGGTGGGCGGTTCGAGCTTCTGGGTGTGCTGAGCTGGTACAACGAGGCGGGAGTGTACGTCCCCTTGGGCGAGCGCGGGGAACCGATGCCCTTTGTGGCCTTGGGGATCTCGCTTACGTTCTGAGGCGCTCAGGTGGGGGATTCGGGCCACGGCAGCGAGTGCACGGTGGGATCCCCGGCCCGGTAGTAGCGGATCTCCTCCGAAGAAGCACGGATGACCTTGCCCAGGCGGGCGGCCTTGGTCCGGAACTCCGGGAGTCGAAGCAACCTTCGCAGCAGTTCGGGCACCTCCTCAACCCGTTCGTTGGGGAGCGGGAAGCAGATCACGCAGTATCGCGCATGGGCGGGGATCTTGCGCCAGAAGTCCGCGGCGTTGGTGGTGACGAAGGTGGCCCCCTTGGCCCGGCGAAGGAGGGTGGGGATCTCCTCATCCGGGATGAAGGTGCCGGGGCGCAGCTCGGTCACCGAAAGCACTTTCCCCGGATACCAGTGAGCCACCGCCTCCAGGAGGCTCTCTTGGTGGATGTTCTCGTCGAAGACGATCATCGAGTTAAGATTCGGGGATGACGGCGGACGGGGCACGTTGGAGTAAGGCCTGCTTGGCCAACTGGAGGGCCTCCCGGACGGCCTCGGGGGTGAGGCGGCTCTTGGAGTATTCCCGGACGAGCCGGTCCACCGTCCAGCCGGCGGCCAAAAGATCCAAGATGACGGCCACCTCCAGTCGGGTGTACTTAAAGGTAGGCCGCCCGCCGCAGACGCCGGGGGCGGAGACGACGTACTTCCCCAGGGGGTAGTACTCGTAGATCTGCCCGCCGACCTCCTCGCGGACCGGGCCGCCCGACTTCGACTGCGGCTGTGAAACCGTCTTGGCCATTCGAATCCCTCCGGGAGGAGTATACCCGGTTTCGGAAAGCGGGGCGAGGGAAGCGATCACCTGGGGCGGGCGGAGGTGATCTCTCATGGCGACGACGTACATCGGCTATCCGACGTTGGAAGCGTGGGCCCGGTCGGCGGATCGGGGGCGTCCCGTCTACGCCTCTCTGGTGGAGGAGCCGCAGCCTCCGGACCCGCACGGGCGGCAGGCGGTGCTGCTGGTCGTCTGGGTGGGGCAGACCCAACTCTCCTCGTTGGAAGTCCACTACTTCCGCTGTCGGGTTGGGCTTCTGGAGTACATCGGGAGCACGCCCTTCGGGAACGACCATGCGGAGCGTAAGGCCCGGGCGGAAGAGGCTTGGGGTCGGATCCGCTCTTGGTTGGAGGAGAAGGGCTTCTTCCTGAGGGAGGGGGTGATCGCGTATCCGAAGGATCTGAAGCTCTTCGAGGGTTGGCCGGAATTCCTCAAATACGACAAGGAGCAAAAGCGGTACGTCGTTCGGTCGTAGGTAGTAGGCCGGTAGGGTCTCCCAGGGCTCGCCCGCCCGCGGTTCGCTCCGACGCTCGCTTCGCTCGCGAGTCGCTCTCTGCGGGCGGGCTCGCCCTGAGATGGCTTCCGTTCCCTTCTCCCGTACCTCCCTGTTGGCTTAAGGCTTTCCTCCCTCCCTCCCTCCCTCCCTCCTGTTGTGCTCCGTGCCCCAGCTTGTGTGGGGCGGGGAAACGGGCTTTCTGTGCCGTGAGAAAGCCCGCTTTCAAGGAGGTGTTCCCATGGCGCGGGTTACGGGCTGTTTGCGGTGCGGGAGGCCGTTTCGGCCGCGGCTGTACCGGCAGCCGTTGTGCGACGACTGCCTCGACGAGCGGAAGAGGGCTCGGACCCATCGGGTGCCCGAGGAGTGCTTCCTGGAGATGGTTTGCGAGAGGTGCGGTCGGGAGCTGGACAATCCGGCTTCCTGGTGTGGGTGCCGGTGTCACGAGTGGGTCTAGCTGCGCAAGGAGGTGCGTCGAGGGTGGCCTTTCCCGAGGAGGTAGAGCGGTTGCACGAGCTGGTTGAGCGGATCGTGCGAGAGGAGGGCTCGAGCTCGGAGCGCTTTGGACTGCGGTTCGGGCTCTATCCCCTCTGGGCGGTGGAGAAGGCCCGAAAGCTCTTGGAGCTTGAGCGTAAGCGGGAGCCGGATGCGGAGCTTGGCCCAAGTGAAAGCTCCGCAAATCCCAAGAGGAGGTGATCGAAGTGGCGCGGAGCCGGAACCGGACGCAGAAGAAGGACACGCTCATTCAAGCGGTCGTAGAGGAGGTGGAGCCCTCCGCCAAGCACGAGGGGCTCCGGTGGCTGAGGCTGGACGGATACGAGTATCCCTTTGCGCTCTGGGACTCCGTCTTCGAGGGCGAGCTCGCCGAAGGGGACAAGATCGAGGTGGAGTACGTCCCCGTCGAGGACCGAAACTTTGCCAAGATCGTGCGGCTGGAGCTCCCCTCCGGGGCCGAGGGTGGGAACCCCAAGCCAAAACGGACGGATCCTGAACGGTTCAGCAAGTCGGAGATCGGGCTGATGGCTTCCGTCGCGCTTAAAGTGGCGGGCCATCTGGTGGCAGCCCACGTGCAGCAGGGGAAGCTCACCCCGGGCAAGGCGGTGGCCCCCATGCTCGACCTGGCCGATCAGATCTACGACTGGCTCGCCCAGAAGCGGGTCGAGGAGCTTATGAAGCAACAAGAGGACGGAGAAGAAGGGGCCGGGTCCTAGAGCCCGGCCCCCGTGCCTTGAATCGCTCACCCGAGAGGTCGGTGGGGGGTGAGACGATGATCCAAGAGATCGTATCCGGAAAGCCGCTGTGGGTCAAGCTGCTTCTCGTCTACTTCTTCCTCTTTTCCACGGTGGGGTTCACGATGTTCATCTTTGAAGAGTCGATGCAGACGGCGATGTTCGCCTCGTTTGGGTACGCGGCGGCCAAGGACTGGGCCGGGCTGGAGTGGCACCTTCACATCATGAAGTTCGTGCACCGGGCCTCGGAGCTGTACATCCGCTCTGTGGGCTGGCTGAATCCCTTGATGTGGCCGGCCTATCTTGTGTACCTCGAGGCGAACGAGTCGTACCTGCACGCGGTGGAAGCGCGTCTTAGGGCTCGGAGATGAGCGTGTGGAGGAGAGAGCGCTCGGGGCGAGTGAGAGCGCTCTCTCCATCCATCTCTCGGGAAGGAGGTGATCGAGGTGCTGACGCTCAAGCGGGCGATGCCTGTGGCCTTCGCCGTGGCCGCCGTAGCCTTCATGCTGCTGGGGCTGCTGGCGGTCGCCGTAGCGCAGTCCGTGGATGTCGCTTCGATCAAGCAGGAGGCGGATCGGATCGCGCAGGAGTTCCGCATTCAGGCGCGGCCCTCGCAGCTGACCGCGGAGCAGATCGACTCGCTGCTTTCGAAGCTGCCGGGCTTCGGGGAGCGGACGGTGCAAATTCTTAGGGCGAACGCGCCCTACCGAAGGCTCTCGGAGCTGGCTCGGCTGCAGCGGCAGACGGACTCCGGGCCGCGGCGGCTGCTGAGCGACAAGCAGCTTCTGCTGATCGCGATCTTCTTCGATCTGGATCCGTAGGCAAAGCGCTCCCCGCGGGGAGTCCCTCTCACCACCGGGGTCGGAGCTCATAGGGGCTTCGGCCCCTTTTGCTTTTTAGAAAAGCCCGCCCGCCCACCCCCACCCAATCTTTCGGCTTTTGAGTTTTTCTCTGTGCGGGTCTTTCCGTCCCCCACCCTTCCTTTCTTCCTGCTTCAACGACCGGGTCCGCCTGAGGGGGTCGGCCTGCTCCCGTTAGCCGCCTTCGGCGGCTCCCAGGGGGGCCTTAGTCCGCCGCCCGTACAATGCCGGCCTCGCGGTAAGTCTTGTTTGGATCAAGCTTGAGCTGCCGTCGGTGGGATGGGCCGTGGCGTCCCGCTCCGGTGCCTCACGGCCGGCACCGGCCCCCCTGGGAACCCCCCCTTCCCCGACCCGCCCCTCTCCCCGCACCTCCGCCGGCGCTCCATTGTACCGCCGACAAGCGTCAAGGGGGCTCTTTCTGCGCGCGCCGCCTTACGGCGGACTGCGCGCCGCCAAGGTGTGGCGAAGGTGAAAAAGCGGTTAAACGAGTTCAACCGCTTTTCCACCTTCGCCTTGTCCGCCCCCTTGACGCAGCTGCCTCCGGCCCATCGAGGGCCGGCGGCGGCTCGGCGGTCCCGGGCGCGCCGGGGCTAACAAGCCCCAAATTCCCATTTTTAAAGGAGGTGCTAAAAACCCAAAGCCCGGGCTGCCTCCCGCAAGCAAGTCCCGGGCTTTGGGCTCACAATGCTTAGCAACAACCAGTCTAGCGTCCGTTCCGTCTCTCGGCAAGTGGCCTTTGCCGGTTCCCGGCGGCTGGCGTCCGGCAAGGCCAAGGGGCTTGTGGTTCGGGCGGTGCGTTCGGTGCTCTCGTCCGGTCGGTTCATCGCCGTCGGGTGTGCCCAAGGCGTCGATCAATGGGTCATCCAAACAGTCCTCGCCCAAGGCCAGGCCCACAAGCTGGTCATTTACGCGGTGGGCGGGCCCACCGGGCGGGGGTTCGGGTCGGGTTCTTGTCCTCTCGGGCTCTTGCGTCGGGCGGCCCGGCAGGGCGCGGTGGTGCTCTGGTGGGCTGGCGGGTACTGCCACTGCTTCGGGCGGTGCTCGTGTCTGCGTCAGCGGCTCCGGCGGCGCACGCTGCGCTTGGTCCGGGAGTCGTCGGCGTTGGTAGCTTTCCCGTTGGGCTTTACAAAAGTCAGCCCGGGCACGTGGCTGGCCGTCCGGGCCGCGGTCCGGCAGGGCAAGCCGGTGCGGGTGTTTCCCTTTGGGCTTCGGCCCGAAAGGCTGCCCAAGCGCTTGGGGGCCTACTGGGTGAGCTGGCAGCCCGGGCACCTGCGCTGGTCCGGGCACGGCTGGGAAGTCGCCGGCGGGCTCGTGTGGGCGCACAGCTTCCAGCCCGTCACGGAGCCCATCCGGAAGAAGCCCGCGGACTCCGCGGGTGCAAACGGCCAAGATCCCGACTCCCGCTGGGTGTGGTACCTGCTGCAGTTCGACTCGTTGCGCTCCGAGGCTGAGATCTACGAGCGGGAGTGGGACTACGAGCTCGAGCCCGGAGAGGAGACGGAGTTCGAGCTCATGGGTGAGGAGGAGCAGCTGGAAGGCCTCCCCGACTGCTGCGTTCCGGATTTTTCCGAGAGGGTCGTGGCCGAGGCCTTCGGGGTGGGTCGGGCGTAGGCCCGGCCCGCCCTGCTTATTTTGCTGCGGGAGGCCCCGATCATTCTTTGGGTTTGCCCTTAAGGGGAGCGATAAGCTGGGAGCGGGCGAGTCGAGCTCAGCGAAAGCGAAGGGGTTCGAGGGTCAGCGGGCGGGGAAGCCCCGGCTGGGCCAGGCGGAGGAGGAAGGAGGCGATGCCGCTGTAGCCGACCATGAAGGCGGGGATCTCGCTCAACCCATCCTCCCCTGGCCAGAGGAGAACCCTTCTTCCCCGCTCGGTTTCTCGCTCCCTCTGCACCC
>JALSGO010000068.1 GCA_026982655.1 Candidatus Bipolaricaulota bacterium | reverse complement strand
CATCGGCTTCGATCACGATGGGGCCGAGCCGAACCGGTAGCCCAACCTTGAGCGACCGGATCCAAAACCCTGCAGTCTCCGCCCAGTAACGGCGGGCTTCCTTGGTGCGGGGTGCGATTGCGTAGCGCCAGGCTCCGGGGGCGGTGGTGGAGCGCGAGGTGGTCTGGGTGATGCGGAAGAAATCGTGGCTCGGCACCTGCTCCGCCAGAACGGGGGAAAGGAGCAGGGCCAGGACCAGGAGCGTGCGCATACCTCAGCCTACGACGCCGTGAACCGGGAGCCTAGGTCACATGCCCCTAAAAAAGCCCATTCTAACCTCCGTCCCCATTGCTTCGGCAGCTTTTGCGTGACGAGGGGCTCTGAAAAAGGGCATCTTTGGTCTCGGCAAAAAGGGTAAGGAACATCATGGCGCGACCCCCGATCGGTTCCAGCCCTCCAACGCTTGCCTAAGGCCGGGCCAGATTGAACGTGATCGTGCCGCGGTAGGCGCCGGGAGGCTCGCCGGGTTCGAGCTCGACCGAAAGGGCGTAGCGGCGGACGAAAGGACCGCGACCCCGGGCCAGCGCCTGAGGAAGGCTTGAGAGCCTGAGGTCGCCAATCGAGAGGCGTTCGGGTGGTAACGCCACGGGTCCGGTAAGGGGGGAGGCCTGTACCCAGAGCACCCAGTCGGTGTTGGCGACGACCCGGACCTGAACCGAGGACGGCACCACCGCCCCGTTGTTCACCCGAACAGGCAGGGTGGTACCCGGCTTTTGGTCGAGGTAAAGTACCAGGATTTCGGGGATCCGGATTTTAACCTGGCTCGCAGCGACCGCTCCTCGAGCCCAAACCGTTCCCGAGGCCAGTAGGCAAACGATCACGAAACCTTTCCAAAGCTTATGCACCCCGACCACCTCCTCGTGGTGGGGTGCAACCGGTGGCGCTTAGGCGCTCAAATTAGGAACGTGAATTCTAAGTGCCCTTGAGGCCTAGGCGTTCGGCCGGTTGCACCACTGGCTCCCCGTGCCACCCTGGTGCCCAGCTTGGCGAGCACGGATCCACGCCTCCGAACGCGAGTACGAGCCCTAGCGGGCGTCGGGCTTATGCTACGGACCTTTTCTCGCGATTGGGCCCCCAAAAAGGGTACCCCCATTTGGGGGATGGACCCGGTCATCGATCACGCCTAGCTTGGGTCTTGGATGAGCCGTGGGAGGCGATGACCCCCGGACTCCCAAGACGGGCGCCATGGGACCGGGGCGAGCCAGTGGCGCGACCGGCTTACGGCCTCTTCGCTCGGAGGTGAGAGGATGAAGAGGCTGTTCGTACTTTTTGCCCTGTTCGGCGCGAGCCTCGGGCTTGCCCAGTTGCAGACCAACCGGAGCCACGACTGGCAGATCAACTTTCCGAGCTTTGCCTACCTCTGGATCAACGTCGGGAATCTGACCTTCGATCTGGGCGATGACACCACGACCGGAACCATCGGGTACCTGGCCAACCTGAACAATGTCTACGATCCCACGTTAAGTGGCCTGCTCAAGTGCCTGAACGCGGGGCTGGACTTCACCGCCCCGAGCGGGGGCTACACGGGGGATGACGCCGCCCCCACCGCCCCGACCTGCCGGTTTGCCCCGGAGATCGCCTCCGGCGGGGCCTCCTACACGGTCCAATACCTCGACGGCGGGGACGATAGCTTCGTGAACTACGCCGACGCGGACCTCTTCATCGTCTCCAGCGGCGGGGGCTGGACGGTGGACGTGCAGATCACGAGCGGCTCCGTCCCGAACGGAATGACCCTCGAGCTCTACCCCTACGTCTGGGATCCCACCGAGGGGGAGCTCGAAGCCAAGAACGGGGCGACCGTAACCCTCGGCAGCCCGAACGCGATCGCCCTTTCCACCACCAGCACCCAGCTCTCGGGGGGCGTGAGCGATAAGGGCTACTACGTGCAAAACCGCTTCTGGATGTACCTGCAGCCGATCAACTTCGCGCTCGTCGTCGACCCCGACACCGCCAACCCGCTCGCGAACCCCCAAACCCTGACCGTGCAGTACACGGTAAACGCCCCCTGATCCCAATGCGCAGGTACCTTGCAGCCCCCCTGCTCCTTCTGGCGGGGGGGCTTTCGTTCGCGTTACAGGGCATCGGGGTCGCTCCCCCCCGGGAGGAGCTCAGGCTTTCCCCGGGCGCCTACAAAACCGTCGAGGTCAAGGTATTCACCACCGAAGAGGCCGCGCTACAGGTTTCCTCGCGCGTCATCGACTGGACGATGAAACCCGACGGCACGGTGGTGGAGGTACCCCGGGGGTCACAACCCTACTCCGCGCGAAACTGGATTCAGACCAGCCTCGATCCCTTCGCCATCACTAAGGACCGCTATCACCGGATCCGGGTGACCGTTCGGGTCCCCGACGATCCCGGCCTCTCGGGCAGCTACTGGACCGCCCTCCAGTTTGTCACCACACCGCCGAATCCCGATCCGGCGAGCACGGTGGTGATCCGGGTGGCAGCCAACTACATCGTCTACGTCACGATCGCGGGGAGCGAACGGCCGGGCGCCAGGATCCTGCGCTTCGATCGCGAAAACGACGGGTTTGTGCTCGACGTGGCCAATACCGGCAACACCTACCTCCGGCTTAGGGGCGAGCTGAGGTTCCTCGACGAACGGGGCCGGGTCCTGCGCTCGCTCCCGATCCCCGAGCGGGTCGTGCTGCGCGAGGGCATCGCCCGGATGCGACTGTCCGGGTCCTGGCCGGCTGAAGCGGCGCTGGCGGCCGTGGAGCTCGTCTCCACCAAGCCGGTCCCCCTGCCCTACCGGCTGTATGCCGAGCTGGCTTTAAAGTAGGGTATGCGCGTTCCGGTGCTCCTGCTCCTCGCCGCCCTCTCCACCGCCACCGCCCAGAGGGCGGGGATCGAGGCGGACTACCCCGACTACCTGTACGTCGAGCTGAACGCCTCCCGGGTGGTCTACGACTTCGAGGC
>JALSGO010000067.1 GCA_026982655.1 Candidatus Bipolaricaulota bacterium | reverse complement strand
GCGGGGTGGGGGGAGAAGGGGTCGGATCCGTTCCCATTGCTCGTCGGTCAGTTCTGTGTCCCTCATGGCTTCCCATTGTACCCACCCCCATCCTTTTTTGAAAGGAGTTCTAGTATAAGGCTCGACAAGTTCATCCAGGAGGTCTAGATCCTCTCGTATGCGCAACATCTGCCTAACTTCGCTTACAGAATAATAATCGTTGACGTCAATTCCAAAGCATTCACAAATCTTGTTCTGAAACGGCTTACGACGGTGTTGTAGATCGCGTTGATGATCCCTTATTAGCTCACGGATTTTCTCAAGTTCTTTACGATGATCTATTTGATGGTAAATGCTTAACACATTGGCCTTCCTGCAGATAAGGTACTCTTGGGGGTCATCGCGAATTAACCACCATTTATTGGCTCTGCGTCGGACGACCTTAGCCTTATCGGAAAGCGTAAGTCCATAGGCTTGGAACTGTTCTTTCACCCGATCGGGAATTCTGCCGCTATTGAGCCCATCCGCTAGAGACTGTTTTAAATGGCAAGGGGAGGGCTATAATGGGGCATTATGGCCAAGCGATATCCCAGCGACCTGACGGATGCGGAGTGGGCAGTGCTGGAACCCTTACTCCCTAAGCCCAAGGGGACCGGACGGCCTCGCAAGCACCCCTTGCGGGAGATCCTCAACGGGATCTTCTACGTGCTGCGCAGCGGTTGCTCCTGGCGGATGCTCCCCAAGGACCTCCCTCCCTGGCAGACGGTCTACACCTACTTCCGGCGCTGGAAGTTGGATGGGACCTGGGAACGGATCCACACCGCCCTGCGGGAGCGGACCCGGGAGAAGATGGGGCGGGACCCCACCCCCAGCGCAGCGATTCTCGACAGCCAATCGGTTCGGACGAGTTCAAAAGGGGGGAGCGGGGCTACGACGGGGCCAAGCGGCTGATGGGGAGGAAGCGCCATCTGTTGGTGGACACCCTGGGGTTGGTGCTGGCAGTGAAGGTGACCCCCGCCGATCGGAAGGATCGAGAAGGGGGACGAGCCGTTCTGAAAGCGATTCGAGGCCGTTTCCCCCGGCTGCGCAAGATCGGGGCCGATCAGGGATATGCCGGGGAGTTTGCCCGCTGGGCGGAGGAGTTCCTGGGGGTAAGCTTTGAGGTGGTCTATCCCTGGTGGCGTCAGCTCAAACGGTATCTGCCGGAGCTGTACCGGCAGCTCAAGCAGGGCTTTCAGGTGATCCCCAAGCGGTGGATTGTGGAGCGGACGTTTGCTTGGCTGACGTTCCAGCGGCGGTTGGTGAAGGACTATGAGTACTGGCCGCAGACGAGCGAGAGTTGGATCTACTTGGCGATGATCCGGCTCATGGTGAGAAGACTCGCTGTAGATGGGATTTAAAACAGTCTCTATGCTTTCCCACCAAATTCGCACAAGTTTCGGTGTCCTCTCTGCAACCTCTGCAACCTGAACCGTTGCATTCTCTACTTCGAACAAGAGCAGGTGGTCAATGGCCAACTTATCATGGGCTTTTCGAGCGATTTGTCCGACCCTTGCGGAGCTAATGTTAAGCGCATCTGCAATCTCCTTGTAGCTGCGTGGAGATCCGTCCCAGAGACCATATCTCATCTTGAGGAGAAACTGTTCACGAGGAGAGAGTCTCATCAACGCTTGCTGCAGAGGGAAGCTGAGCAGAGCCTGTAATTCCTTTTGCAGCCTCCTGCGACGTTCGGTGCAAACCTCGTAAAACCTTCGAGCTTCTTCAGGGGAGACCTCACGTACTTCTACTGGATCTTCTACAGATCGGCCCTCGAAGCATCGAACGACAACGAAGTAGCGTCTCTTCTCCCAAGGTTTCCCTACAGGCCACGTGTCGTAAAGCTTCGTAAGAAGAAAGCGGGAGAGCTGAGAATCGTAACGGATTTGGAAAGATACGCCTGCGCTAAGCATGCTTCCCCATCCTAGCGGACTTAGGCCTAGGATTCCCCCTTAGCCCGCTCACCCACCATGCGATAGATTTTCCCGGCCTCCCGCTCGCCGATTCCCCAGACCTCGACTTCCTTTTGCTCCTCTAAAATGCGATAGATAATGCGATACTTTCCCTTGTAGAAGCGCAGCACGTGATACCCCGTGAGGTCCACGCCCATCTTGTGGCCCAGCTCCTTGCCCAGCTGGGGACTGCGCTTGAGCTTCTCGAACTGCTTGAGGGCCTGCTTCTGGACGCTCGGATCCAGGGCCTCGAAGTCCCGAACGGCCACGTCGCGGAGAGTGACTTTATAGTGCTCTGAACTCATCGGCTACTTCGTCCGAATCCGAGCCGCGAGGCGCTCTTCCAGTTCCTCCAGGGTGGTCTTCCCCTGGCTCTCCCGCTCGCGCCTATCGAGCTCGGCTCGCAGCTGTAAGCGGTCGAGGAGCTCCTCGAAGGCTTCTAGGCCCACCAGTAGGGCAGCGGGCTTCCCGTGGCGCAGGATGAGCAGCGGGCCTTCTTGGGAAGCCTCTACCCACTTGGCCGTGTCCGTATGCAGCTCGGAGATCTTGACCAAGCGATCCGGCTCGATCTTTACGGTCATGTTTGCCACTTCCTTTGATTGGCCAAATTTAGTACTATAGCTTAGGGAAGATCGGAGCAACGAGCAAACGACTCGACTTTGCGCTCGAGGAGCTCCAGCTGCAGCCCGCAGGCTATAAGCCCCTGCCCTGTTCTTCCAATAAGAAGCCTTAGGCAAGCTACTCATACCGCAGCGCCTCCACGGGCGGCAGCAGCGCCGCGCGCCGGGCGGGCAGCCACCCCGCGAGCATCCCCAGCCCCACGGCTACCAACAGCGCCAGGGCGATGAGCCCGGCGCTCGCGCCCGGGGCGAGCGCCGCGCCCTCCACCCACTGCCTCAGGACGACAGAGAGGCTGAGCGCGAAGCCGTACCCGAGCACCACCCCCGCGACGCCGCCCAGGAACCCGAGCCAGCCCGCTTCCAACACGAACAACAGCAGGATCTGCCCGGGCCGCGCCCCCAGGGCGCTTAAGACCCCGATCTCCCGCGTCCGCTCCACCACCGCCGTGTACATCGTGTTCATCAAGCCCAGACCCCCCACAAAGAGCGCCACGGCGGCGATGGCCGTAAGCGTCGCGTTCAGGACGCGCAACGCCGTCCGCACGACCTCGAAGATCCGCTGCGAGCTTTGGACGAGGGCGGCTGCGCCCGCCTCCCGCAACACCTCTTGCAGCTCTCGTTCCAGCCGAACGACGTCATACCCGGGCCGGGCCTTCACCCAGGCGAACGTGAGCGTGTCCCGTTTGCCCGTGAGCTCCCAGAGCCTCTCCATCGGGACGAAGAGCGCCCCCTGCGGAGGGGGATCGTCCTCCCAGCGGACGATCCCGGAGACGCGGAGCTCCCGACCGCGGACGCGCACGGAATCGCCCACGCCCACCCCGAGGTCGCGGGCGGCCCCGGCGCTGAGGAGCACCTCGTCGTCTGCGGCCTCGTGCGGGACCCGTCCCTCCACGAGAGAGGCCCCGCCCCCCAGGGGGCCTTCCAGCTCGGAGAGGTCGGGATAGATCCCCACCACCGGCAAGAAACCCTGAGCCCGCCCGGCGGCCACCGGGAGGGTCCGGCGTAGCCAAGCCCCCACCCGCGCTACGCCCTCCCGCTCCTCGAGCAGGCGGAGGTCCAGGGAGAGTTCCCCCCAGCCCCCGGGTCCGGGTCCGGACGCCGCTCCCGGCCCGGGTCCGGCACCCGGGGGGAGCACGAACACGACGTCGTAGCCCAAGCGCTCCAGCTGCTGGGTGACGGCGCGCTGAGCCCCCAGGCTGAGGCTCCCCAGGGCGACCACGGCGGCCATCCCGATCGCCACGCCCAGGGCCGTCAGGCCCGAACGGAGGGGCCTGCGGGTCGCGCCCCGCAGGGAGAGCCGCCCGAGCTCCCCGAGCTGCCTTAGGGGGCTTAGGGGGGACCCAAGGGGGGACTCACTCACGGCGCTCGAACTCCACCAGCTGGAGCCGGAAGACCTCCACAAACCGCCGCCCCGGGGCCAGGGCCGTCAGCGTCAAGGAGGTGCACACGCGGAGCGAGTGGGGCGTCCCGCCCGTGGGGCGGTCCTCCTCGAGCTGCATCCACGGCGGGAACGGGACCGTGGGGTCCTCCGTGATCGCCAGGAACGTCCGACGGTCCGGCTTCTCGGGGTCCGTGAGCAGCCCGCAGATCACGGGCACGCCCGCGATCGTCTCCCGAGCGCCCGTCACGAAGCGGGCTCCCCCCGAGAGGAGGAACGTGGTGTGCGGCTCGAGGCTCTCGCGGTTCGCCAAGAGCGCTTGAACGGCCTCGTCCTGGAGCAGGAGCTGCGCCCGGGCGACGCCGTTGGCCACCTCCGTCTCCAGCTGGTCCCGGCGGGCGACCACCTCGTTGGTCGTGGTCACCTTCAACCGGTCCTCGGAGCCGGGACCGGGGGCGGGCTCCACCGTCCAGCTCAGGCGGATGGGTTCATCCAGCCCTTCGGTGACGATCTCGTAGTCCGCTTGGGTATACCCCCCGGGATACTGCTGGAAGTACTGGGGGGGCTGTGCTGCGACGAATCCCCCCAATGCTACCGCCAATGTTCCTAGGCCTGTCCAGTGCCTAAGGTTTACCCCCGCTCGGACGAACCTTCTCCCCTGCATGGGCAGCCATCCTCCCTCGCAAACAATGTAATCCCGATCACAGACTCGACGCTTCTGGGCAATTATAATGAACTTGTCCCTCTACTCTAACTTCCTCTCACCACCGCAAGTGGAGGACGCAGCCCCTGCCCCCGAGCAGGGGCTGGTTTCTTCTTCAGGTTCTTCAGCTTCCGCCTCCGCCTTGCGCTTGGGCGCGATACTTCTCCTCCAAGAAGCGATAGACCTCCGCGTCGATGCGATCGGGTTCCTCCAACCGTCGCATCTCGAGGTTCTCCACGTTGTGGAAGTCCTCCAGGGCCTTGCGGGTGGGCTCGTCCAGCTCGCCCGTGGCCTCGCCCGAATAGTATCCCAGGGCGCGGAGCATCGTCTGGATCGCCCGGACCCGTTCCGGGGTGAGCTTCCAGATCTCCTGAGGGCTTCCGAAGTAGAGGCGCTGCAGTTTCCATAGGCGCGCCAGCTCCTCGATGGGCTGGGGGTGGTCGTCCACCCGCAAATCCACGAGGCGATCCGTGAAGCCCCCGTAGCCGCCCTTCTCCTTGACGACCAGGAGGGCCGCCGACTGCTGGCCGCGGCGGTCCCCCCCGGCGGCCTGGCCCGCCCTCAAGGCGGCGAGGAGCCGATCCGCCAGCGGTCCCTCCGTCCGCTCGAAGGCCTCGGCCATCGCCTCGACGACCCGCTGCGACGCCAGGATGTTCCCTTGGCAGGCGTACCCCTCTCCCACGAGGTGCCCGGCCCAGTCGTAGCACTCCTTCCCCGTGAACGCCGCGGCCCGGCCCTGGGCGTCGACCACCCCCAGCTGGCGGTGCTCCCGTCCCTCGTCCTCCTCCGTGAGCTTTTTTACCACTTCCTCGGCGCTGAGCCCCGAGCGCAGCAGCTCCAGCCCGCGGGGTCCGTAGCTCGTGTTCGCGTACGCTTGGGTGGCGATCGCCCCCACGTTCGCCGCCGCCCAGGGGACCACGGGCCCCACGGCCAAGAACTTCGACTCGACGGCCACCCCCCACTCGCCCGCCTCGAGATCGCAGGCCACGATGGAGAACGTCGCAGGTCTTGCCATCTCATCCCTCCTGTAAGCATTTGGTCTCAATCGATCGGAAACTCCTCGGCGGCCTCCTCCCCGAGCCGGAGGAGCTTGAGCCGCGCGTTCGACGGTAGCGCATTCAGCCACTCGGGATCAAGCGGGCCGGGACGGCCCACCACCACCAATCCCACCATCCCCAACGTCTCGTGGAGGCGACAGCGGTAGGGATAGCTCCCCTCCGGGAGGTCCGAAGGGACGGTCCACTCGTAGCGCTCCCCCTCGGCCAGGGGGCCGGAGTCCCACAGGATCTCTTCGTCGAGGGCGTAGGCCGTGGCCGTATGGGGACAGCCGCGGGCGCAGACCCAGCGCACCCGGTCGCCGGGCCGGACAAACAGCAGTTCCGGATCGAAGAGATATCGCCCCTCCGGGGTGACGACCAAGCGCACCTCCCAAAGTCGGCTTACGGGGGGCTTCGGCGCCTCGACGCGGATCGTCACGGAGGCCGTGGCCTGCGCGCCGTCCTCGTCGGTCACGGTGAGCGTCGCCGTAAAGACCCCTGCGGCCTCGTAGAGGTGCTCCACCCGCTCTCCCCGGGCCGTCGTCCCGTCGCCGAAGGTCCACTCATAGCGCGCGATCGAGCCGTCGGGGTCTTGGGAACCCGAGGCGTCGAACGCGACGCGCAGGGGCGCGGTTCCCTCCCGGGGCTCGGCGGCGATCTCCGCGCGGGGCGGGGCGTTCCTCACCGTGATCGTGAGCGAGGCGGGCGGGCTCTCGGCCCCTCGGGGATCGACGGCGATCACGGTCACGGTGTAGCGCCCCGGGCGGGCGTAGCGGTGCTCCACCTCCCCCCGGGACGTCTCCCGGGTCGTGCCGTCGCCGAAGTCCCAGCGGAAGCGGAGCGTCTCGCCCGAAGGGAGGTCGGGATCCTCGCCGACTGCGACGAAGCGCACGACCTTGGCGGCGGTCTCCGGGTTCGTGGGCGAGGGGCTCTCGAAGCGCACCGACGGCGGAGCGTTCCGCGCCCCGCAGCCCGTCAGTCCCAGCGCCAACCCCGCTCCCAGGAGCAGGAGCAGGAGCAGAAGCAGGGGCCGCAGTCGTCCTCGCGGTCGTGGCGTTTTGACCCACGGCACAGAGCAAGCCGATCTCATGGCGGTGATTCGTCGTCTTCCGGCTCCGGCCCACAGGGGCGTTCGGCGTGCTCCGGGGGCCAGCCCTCCTCCCCGATGAGGGGGAGGAAGCTGCACTCGCACAGCTCCCGTTCCCCGAACGCGTCCCCGTGGCGCTCGAGGAGCTGCAGCGTCTGATAGTGCCGTCCGCCGACGGGGATCACGAGCCGTCCGCCGTCGGCGAGCTGCTCCTTGAGGGACGGGGGCACCCGGGGGACGGAGCCCGTGGCGAGGATCCCGTCGTAGGGGGCGAACTCCGGCCAGCCCACCGTCCCGTCCCCGCACTTGTAGCGAACGTTTTGGAACCCTAGAGTCTCCAGCCGGGCGCGGGCCTTCTCCAGCAGGGTGGGGAAGCGCTCGATCGTGTAGACCTCCGCGGCGAGGGTGGCCAAGATCGCCGTCTGATACCCGGAGCCGGTGCCGATCTCCAGCACGCGGTCCTGGGGGGTGAGCCGGAGGGCCTCGGTCATGAGCGCGACGATGTAGGGCTGGGAGATCGTCTGGCCCTCGTCGATGGGGAGGGGCCGGTTCTCGTAGGCGTGCTCCCGATACGCCTCGGGGACGAACTCGTGGCGCGGGATCTCATGCAGGGCCTCGAGGACGCGTTCGTCTCGAATCCCTAAGGCGCGCAGCTCTTCCACCAACCGGTGGCGGGCGGCTTCCCAGGAGTCCATGGGCGGGCCGGCCTCCTTCCCCCGTCTCTTCGCGTTCCGTTAGATAGGGCCATTCTAGGTTCCGGGGGAAGCGGATTCAAGAGCCAGGAGTGAAGATCGTTGCGAGGCAGGAGCTCGGCAGACCTCTGCCTGCGGAGGAGCCCTCTGTTCATCCGCCCCCGAGGAAGGCGTCCGGATACGGCCTCCCAGGGAATGGCGCGTCGTGCTCAGGGAAGGGAAGAGAGAGGGAAAGACGGGAGCTCTGGCATTCCCCCTAGAAGGGACTACAATGCTCTTCGGTGATCGAGATGGCCCGCATCCAGGTGGTGGCCACCCATCCCACGGCGAAGCGCGACTACGAGATCGAGGAGGTCTACGAGGCGGGGATGGTGCTCACCGGCACCGAGGTCAAGAGCCTCCGCCGAGGGAGCTGCTCCTTGAAAGACGGCTTCGCCCACGTCAAGAACGGAGAGGTCTTCTTGGAGAACGTTTACATCGCCCCGTACGAGGAGGGCAACCGCTACAACCACGAACCCCGAAGGGCCCGCAAACTGCTCCTCAAGAAGCGGGAGATCGCCCGCCTCATCGGGAAGACGGAGCAGCGGGGCTACACCCTGATCCCCCTCAAAATTTACTTCAAGAACGGCTACGCCAAGGTGGAACTGGCCGTGGCCAAGGGGTTGGCGAAGTACGACAAGCGGGAGAAGATCAAGCGCAAAGAACAAGAGCGCGAGATCCGGCGGGCCCTGCGGGAGTTCCAGAAGGGGCGCTAAAGTCTAAGACGATCGCAAGAGCGCCTGCGCTTCCCTCCGCAGCGGTACGGATTGTTGTCGTTTTCCGCTGGTATTCGAAGATCCCGCGCACTCCGGGCCGCAGACCCTTTGCGTGCGGCGGGTAAGGAGGGAGACGAGCCGCACCACGGCGGGATAGGCCCAGAACGCCAGCCGGGCGATCGGGCGGGGCAGCCCCAGCGTCTGAACGACGCGCCGAGCCGCCTCCCGGCCCCAGCTCACTTGGCCCCCTTCGCCCTCTCCGCCCTCAACGCCCCGCTCCAGCTCGAAGAGGTACATCGCGAAGCCGTAGTGCGCTCCGAACTGGGCCCGCAGCAACGCCTGCGCTTGGGGGGAGGCGAACTCCACCGTGCGGACCCGCCCCGCGCGATCGAGCCTTCTCAGCATCGAGGCGAAGGCCCGGCAGTAGGCACAGTTCCCGTCGTAGAGGAGGACCGTTCGGGGAGCCATCGCTCAGAGCTCAAAGATACCGTCGGATCATCGCTGCGATCGCGGCGTCGCACGCTCGAAAGGCCCGTTCGGAACCGCAGTTCGTCGCGGCGAGGAAGGCGGCGTCCCGCCTCGGGGCGAGCCACACCACGGCGAACCACAGGGTGTTGCTCCCGGCGTGGGTGAGCGCCGTCCCCCCGGCCCAGTCCCTCCGGGTCACGACCCACCCGAGGGCGTATCCCTGTCGATAGCGATCTTCGTGGAGCTCCTGAAAGGTCTCCGGACGGAGCGGCAGGCCCTCCTCGCCCCGGGCTCCACGCAGGTGGAGGGCCGCGAACTTCGCCCAGTCGGCCAGCGCGCTGTGGACCCGTCCGGCGGGGCCGAGCACGGGCGGGTTGTCCGCGTCGGGGCCGGGCGGGACGGGTCGACACCCGTTAGCCGTGTGCCCCCAGGGGGCCTCCTCCGCAGGTCCGGGGGGACCGAAGCCCGCCGTGGCCATCCCTAAGGGCATGAAGAGCCGTTCCTCGATCAGCTCTTCCCAGGACTTCCCGGTCCACTGCTCGGCGAAGGCGGCGGCGATCGCGTACCCCGCGTTGGAGTACAGGAAGCGGGAGCCGGGCGCGGCGGCGGGCGGACGACTGAGCACCAGCCGGGCCAGCTCCAAGCGCTGCTCGGGGAGGGGTCCCGAAAGGGCACGCACCCGGGGCCAAAGCTCCGGGTCGGGAACGCGGTCGTCGGGGAGGCCCCCCCGGTGCGCGAGGAGTTGGTGGAGCGTCACCCCGCGGTAGACGGGCCGGATCTTGTCCACGACCTCCCTCGGGAGCGCCTCGGCGAGGGTCGTCTCCCAGGCGAGCTCGCCCTCCTCGACGAACCGGGCGAGCAGGGTCGCCGTCATCGCCTTCGTGCACGAGCCCAGGTGGAACCGATCGTCGAGCTGTATGGGGTCCGCGCCCTCGTCATCCGAGCGACGGACCCCGACGACCTCGAGCGCGACGACCCCTTCGCTCCGGACGAAGGCGGCCCCCAGCGCGGGCACCCCATGAGCCCGACGAAGGCCTTCCAACTGCTCCCGAAACCCCGACGAGGCCGTGCTTTTCTGTCCTGGGACGCTTAGAAGGGAACCACTAAGGATTATGCCCAAGGCCTTAAGAAAAGCCCTGCGTGTCATTTGCTTTGCTCCCTTTTTGTCCCTCCACGCCCTCGCTTTGCGATCACGTACGTGCACGTCCGATCCCCCCGGATCATATGCTTCTCCCGGGTCACGGTGCAATCCGGGAGCGCGGCCCGGAAGAGCTCCAGCTCGGCCTGACACGCTTGAGGGACGCGCTTGGCGACTTGGCAGATCGCGCAATTGCGCTCAATCAGCAAAAAGCGCCCGTCGTCCCGCTTCTCCGCGTCGGCCCAATAGCCCTCCTCCGTACGGATTCGCGCGAGCTCTTGGACCCGCTCCTCCAGGGGTTTTCCGTCGAGGCGCGCCCGATAGCTCCGGAGGAGCTCCTCGTTGCGCTTCTCAAAGAGCTTCTCGATCGCTTGATCCCCGTAGAGCGCGCGCAGGGCGTCGAGCAGGCTGAGGGCCAGCTGCGGGTACGTCCGGGGGAAGAGCTCGTCGCCCGCCTCCGTGAGCTCGTAGACAAACCCGGGCCGCCCCCGTGGGCGCCGTTCTACCCGGTGTGTAACGAGCCCGTCCCGCTCCAGGGCCGCCAGATGCCCCCGCACCCCCATGGCCGTCATCCCCAACGCCTCGGCGAGCTGTTGAGGCGTCTGCGGCCCGCGGAGCTTCAAGATCTCTACGATCTTCCGGCGGGTCTCCGACCTCGGCTGCGTCAGTCCCTCCATCGCCATAGGCCCATTGTAACGCTCCCCGTCCTTTTTGACAATTATAACAACAATATAATTGACAAAATGGCAGACCTGTGCTATAGTCGGGCTAAGTGAAGCCGGCCCACCGGCGGGAGGGAGGCATGAAAAGGAGATGGAGACGAAGAAGGCACACATCCTCGGGCTCGGGGGGAGCCTGCGGCGCCCCTCGCGGACCCGGAGAGCTCTGGAGGTCGCCCTGCAGGCCGCCGCGGAGGCGGGCGCCGAGACCCGCCTTCTCGACCTTAGGACGCTGAAGTTGCCGCTCTACGACGACCGCCCTGACCCCCAAACGTACCCGGAGGACGTCTTTCGGCTCGTCGAAGAGGTGCGGTGGGCCGACGGGCTGCTCTTGGCGACGCCCGTCTACCACGGGACGCTGAGCGGCTCGATGAAGAACGCGCTCGACTTCCTGGAGCTTTTGGCCGACGACGACCCGCCGTGGCTCGGAGGGCGCGTGGTGGGGCTGATCGCGGTCGCCGGGGGGAGCGCCGGGACGAACGCCATCAACTCGATGCTGTTCACCTGCAGAACGCTCCACGCCTGGGTGGTGCCCACGGCGGTGGTGGTGCCGGGCGGCGCCTTTCAGGACGACGAGCTGCGCGATCCCAAGGTCGAAGAGCGGCTGAAGCGCTTAGGGAGGGAGGTCGCTCGCGCTGCCGCGGTTCTGGCTCCCCTTTACAAAGGGGGGTGATCCCACCGTGGTCCTGGAGCTCAAGCCCCCTACGGAAAGGGAAGAGGAGCCGGAGCACGAGAGGGGCCTGCGGGGGTATTGGGCCAACATACGGCGCTTCAGCCGCAACGCAAGGCTCTACTTGGTGCACGTGGTCGGGATGGACCTCATCCACGGGACGTGGGAGGTGCTCTTTAACCTCTATTTGCTGGAGCTGGGCTTCGGGATCGAGTTCATCGGGTTGCGTCTGGCGGTGATGGGCGTCGCGGGCGCCGTGGCCTCGGTCCCGATGGGCTGGCTCTCCGACCGCATCGGGAGGAAAGCGGGCTTCATCCTGGGCGACGGCGGCGGGGCCCTGATGGCGCTCCTCCAGATCCTGAGCGTGAACCCCGTGGTGCTGCTCACAGCTCCGGCGATCTCGGCCATGTTCGGGGCGCTCCACCACGTGACGGAGTCGCCGTTCATGGCCGAGAACAGCGAGCGGCGCGAGCGGGTGCACCTCTTCAGCGTCTCCGACGGGCTGAGAACCCTCTCGGCCATGGCTGGGAGCTTGATCGCGGGTTTTCTGCCCCTGTGGCTGGCCGCAGAGCTCTCGATCGAGAAGGTGACGGCGTACCGCTACGCCGTCTTCATCGGGATCAGCTGGTGGTTCCTCTCGCTCATCCCGGCGCTGATGCTCCGGCAGCACGTCTCGCAAGAGGTCGCTGAGGCCCGACAAGAAGCCACCCCAGAGGCTGCAACGCGAAGGGGCCTGCGGAGGCTCTTCGCCAACGTGAAGAACCCCGTGATCATCGGGAAGTTTCTGCTGGTGGATGGGCTGCTCAGCCTGGGGGCGGGGTTCGTGCTGCCGCTGATGAACGTCTTCTTCAAAGAAGGGGTGCACGCGCAGGAGCACGAGATCGGCTTGACGTTCGCAGGCGGGTCGCTCTTCTTGGCGCTGGGGGCCTTCTTCGCGCCGTTTGTGGCCGAGCGGTTGGGCAAAGTCGCCTCCGTCTTCTGGACCCGGCTGGCGGCGGTGCCCTTTATTCTGCTCATCGGGCTCGCTCCCGAGTTGGCGACCCCCGCCACGGTGATGTCGCTCGCGGGAGCGGCTTATATTTTGCGTACGACGCTCTTCAATTTAGCGAACCCCGTGGTGGAAGCGTTCCAGATGGAGCTTTTCCACCCCCTGGAGCGGGCGACGGCCACGGGGCTGGAGGCCACCTTAGGACGGATCCTCACAGCCGTGGGCGGCTTTTTAGGCGCGCAGCTCATGGCCCTGGGAGATTTTCGGGCGCCCTTCTTCGTGATGGCTGCGCTGTATCTTGCATCTACCCTGCTGTTTTGGACGTTCTTCCGGAGGGTGGAACGGTAAACGAGAACGACGCAAAGGAGGGGGACTATGGCAGAACTTTCCCCAAGGGATCGTCGGTGCTATCTGCTCTTTGGGTACGCCCCCAAGGGGGTCTCCCATCGGCGGGCCAATCTCGCATTGAACGAGTTCGTGGCGGATACGAGGCGCGGGCTTGTGCTCTATCACGATCACTTCGTCGATCGGCCCGGCGGGCTGGCCATCGTCGCCGTAGAGACCCCGGAGGACTTGGAAGCCTTACGCGATCCGGGACCTCTGGCGGGCTGGACCCTGTACCTTCATCCGCTCATCTTCTCGGACAGCGCGGTGCGCTTTCTCTATCAGGTGGACTACACGATGACGGCCTATCGGGCGAAGCGGCTTCGGGAGCTGATGGGGCAGTACGAGGCCAGCGAGTGGGGGCAGGCCCTCGACCGGCAGTGGGAGGAGATACGGACTATAAGGGCCGACCCGGCGCATGTGTGCAACTCCTGCGCACACAAATCGAGCTCTCCGTCGAAGAGGGCACCCTCACAGACGAGGAGGTGAAAGCCATCTTGGAAGGGCTTGTCCCGGCCACTCCGGAGCCTGGCTGGGCCGTGTGCCAAGCCCCTTTCCATCGGCTGAGCTATTGGGCCCGTTACCGGATTCACCCACCGGAAGTGCCCCATGGGCTCTGGCGCTACCGCCATCCCCACCGCTACGACCACAGCCGTATCGTCTCTCTCGAAGAGCTTCGCCGTCATGGTCCCATTAGGCTTTTCGTGCCTCAAGGTGGACCCTTCGAATTCGATTCGGCCGTCTTTATTGAAGATCCGGAAATCCAACACCGGGAGATGGAGCTGATTTACCGCCACAGGAGCAATCGGAGCGATCACCTTTGGATCTTAGCCGTAAACCGCGGCCCCTTGGCTCCTCTCCTCCCTCCGCAGCCCGATGAGCAGGCCGCAGAGGTCCGTGAGGGGAGGGCACTGCGGGGGACGACGGTCTGGTATGCGGCGCTGACGGAGAGGTACGGTGCCTGGGAGGCCCACTGGGAGGAAGGTGGAGTACGCTATGCTGTATGGGCCAGCGCATCCCAATTTGGGGCGGGCGATCGCTTCTTAGAGGGGATCGCATCGGAATCATGAGCAAGGGACACGCGCTCGTCGTGGGCGGCACTGGGATGCTCTGGGGCGTCTCGCTGGAGCTGGCTCGTCATGGCTACGTCGTCTCTGTGATCGCCCGCCGGAAAGCGAAGCTGAACGAGCTAGCCGAAGCTGCGCGGGTCGAAGGAGGTATCGTTCACCCGATCGCGGTGGACGTTCTAGACGAGTCGGCGCTAACGAAGGCCCTAAAAGACGCGATCGAGCGATTTGGACCCATTCGGCTTACGGTGGATTGGGTCTCGCCCAACGACTCGCTGACCGTGGCCCGGCTCATCGGCTCCGAAGAGAACCCGGTGATCTCTTCCACGTGCTGGGGAGCGGCGCCGCCGACCCTTCACGTTACGACCCCGAGCGCCGCGCCCGCTTTGAGGCGCTTCCCAACCTCCGCTACCATGAGGTGATCTTGGGCTTCGTGAGCGAGCGTGGGCGTTCACGTTGGCTCACGCACGAGGAGATTTGCCGAGGCGTTCTCCAAGCGATCGACCAAGGAGTCCCATGTTTCGTCGTGGGGACCGTCGAGCCTTGGTCGGCGCGCCCTTGATCTTAGGAGGTGAACGACGTGAAGCGGGTCTACACGGCGGTGATCAAGCGGGACGGCGATTGGTGGATCGGGTGGATCGAGGAGATTCCGGGGGTGAACTGCCAAGAAGCCTCCCGTGAGGAACTCCTGGAAACTCTAAAAGGTACGCTTCAGGAAGCTTTGGAGCTCAATCGAGAGGCCGCTCTCGCCGCTGCCGGAGAGGGCTATGAGGAAGTATCCATTTCGTTATGAACCAGAATGAAACGGAGCGAACTCCTTCGCCATCTTCGTGCCCACGGCTGTAAGCTCCTGCGGGAGGGCAGACGCCACTCTTGGTGGCACAACCCGGTCCTCAACAAACGATCTGCGGTTCCAAGACACAGCGAAATCAGCGATGTCCTCGCTAAGAAGATCTGTAAGGATCTCGGGATACCTCCAATCCAATGAGCAACTACTTCTTCATCACCGAATTCCCAAGGTGGAAGGAGCGCCCTCGGTGGTAGAGGGGCGGGCTCTTTTGGGGATGGGCTCAGGCCAGAAGCGGCGTTTTCCCCGACTGCGGAGAGAACCCCGAGCGCTGCGCCCGCTTTGAGGCGCTCTTGCACCCCTGCTACCATAAGGCGAAAGGGGGTAAGCAGACGATGACCGTGACAACCACCCCGACCCTAGAGGGTCGCCGGATCGTGAAGTACTTAGGGCTGGTGAGCGGAGAAGCTATCCTGGGTGCGAATATCGTTCGGGACTTCTTCGCCGGGATCCGCGACATCGTCGGCGGACGTGCGGCAGCCTATGAGCAGGAACTCACCCGAGCTAAGGAGATCGCCATCCGGGAGATGGTCGAGCGGGCCGAGGCGCTGGGGGCCAACGCCGTCGTCGGCGTCGACCTCGATTACGAGGTGTTGGGCGATAGCATGCTCATGGTAAGCGCCAACGGCACTGCCGTCGTCTGCGAGTGATCCCCCAAGCCTCGAGCACGGAAGGCGCGGCTCGGGACCTTGGGGCTCCAACAGGGTGAAGTGGGGGATCAATGCCCCGGCTCGCCGAGGAGCACGAACGACGTGGGAAGCAGCCCCTCGTCCCGGAAGGCTTCCACGGTTGCGATCTCTCGGCCCGTGGCCAACTCGACCACGGAGATCGTCCCTGCGTTCATCCCCTCCCGCCCTAGCAGGTTGTTCTGCACGAACATGTAGCGTCCGTCGGGGCTAAAGAGGATGTGATGGGCTCCGGGGTCGGCAGGGAGCGTGCGCAGGAACCGGGGCCGTTCGGGGTCCTCTAGGCTGTAGACGTTCACCTCGCCCGGCTGGGCGAAGCTCACGTAGAGGTTCCCGTCCGGACCGAGGGTCACCTCCAAGGGCCAGCTCTGCCCTCGTGCGGTCCCGTCGTCCACCACCGAGAAGGAAAACCCCTCCGACCCCTCGTCCCAGACGGCTGCCCAGATCGTTCCTTCCAACATAGCCGTGATGAACGCAATGGGCCGGTCCGGCAAGAAGAAGACTTCCACGGGAGCGCTGGGACGATCCGGGCTCTGTGCCAGGGACTCCCGCGCGAGGACCTCTCCCGTGCTCAGCTCCAGCACGTTGACCGCCGAGTGGGCTTCCCCCGTTCCCGGTCGGATGGTGTTCGTCACGATCATGCGGTCAATCGCCTCGAAAGCCGAGATGCCGTGAGGGTTCATGAGCAACGGGGACTCGATTTGGCCCACCGGTCGATCGGTCTGTGCGTCGAAGATCAACACGCGATCCGACCCCATGCAGGTCAGATAGAATGTGGATCCGTCCTCGGCGAAGTAGAGGTCCTCGCCCACAGCGCACGGCTCGGACTCGAGGGGCACTGCCTCAAGGAGGCGTTCGTCTTGGACCTCGACCCGATAGAGGGTGGGGGAAGCGAGGGCGGTGGTGTAGATCCGGCTCCCGTCGCGGTTGGTGTAGAGGTGGTGTGGGACGGCTTGAGGGCCGAGCGGCAGTCGTTGCTTCAGCTCTCCGAACGTCGGAGAGTTCGGGTTCAGGTCCACCAGGGCGATTCCGTCGGGACCCTCGGCGTTCGTGTAGTCGACCAGAGCGAGTAGGGGCTCCGGCGCGCCGGACCGCGGCCACCACAGCAAGAGCACCGCTCCTACCGCGACCAGGACGGCGAGGATCAGCCACTTGTTCCCGAAGACATCCATAGGATCGAATCACTCCTTCATTCTTGCGTTCTTGCTTACTGTCCGTACCGGGGGCGAGGGATCCCCCCCGGAGCCTTAGAGCAGGGGAAAGGCTTGCGACTTCCCCGGACGCTTGCGATCGTCCAGCTTTTCCATCGTACTGGATCCCCCTCTCCGCTGCCAGTTCCCGATGTCGACAGCGGGCAACGGACGAAGTCGTTCCCTACGCTCGACGGCAACGGGGATCTCCGTCTATACTTGCTGGGGGTCGGTGCGGGGAGACGAGCCTCCGACAGGAGCCCCCTGCGCCCGCGCCCGGCCGACAGACAGAACAGACGGAAGCGACACCCCACACGCGCTACGATACGAACGGAGGGGAGGGACGGGATTGATCTACCTCAAGCGGGCTCTTCTGAGCGTGTCGGACAAGAGGGGCCTCAAGGAATTGGCTTGCGGCTTACGGGACTTGGGTGTGGAACTTTGGGCCTCCGGAGGCACGGCTCGTCACCTACGGGAGGGGGGCGTCGAGGTCCGTGCGCTCGAGGCGCTTACGGGATTCACCGAGCTCTTGGGAGGGCGTGTCAAAACCCTTCATCCCCACGTCCATGCGGCCCTCCTTGCCCGGCGGGACGACCCTCGGCAGCTGGAGGAGCTCCGGGCTCAAGGGGTCGAGCCCTTTGACCTCGCCGTGGTGAACCTGTATCCCTTCGAACGGAGGGTTTCTCAAGGGACACCCCCGGAGGAGGCGATGGAGTGGGTGGACATCGGAGGGGAAGCCCTGATCCGGGCCGCAGCCAAAAACTTTCGCTACGTGGGGGTCGTCGTCGACCCCGAGGACTACCCCCACCTGCTGCGTGAACTCCGGGAGCACGGAGGGCTGCGGGAGGAGTTCAGCCGGGAGCTGGCGGCCAAGGCGTTCGTCCACGTGACCCGCTACAACGCCCAAATCGCCCGCTGGTTCTCCTCGGCGGTTCCGGGACCTCCTCCCATCCTTGCCTGGGCCTCCCCTCGACGGCTCGTGCTTCGCTACGGGGAGAACCCTCACCAACAAGGAGCTCTCTACGGCTCCCGACCCCCAGCACAGCTCCAGGGGAAAACCCTCTCGTATGTGAACCTGCTGGATGCCGATGCGGCGTGGGGATGCGCGCAGGAGTTTGAACGCCCCACCGCCGTGATCGTCAAACACGCCACGCCCTGTGGCGTCGCCTCCGGAGCGACGTTGGCCGAGGCGTTGGAGCGGGCGTTGCAGGCGGACGAGAAATCGGCCTTCGGCGGGATCATCGGGGTCAACGTCCCCTTGGACGAGGAGACGGCTCGGCAGATCGTGCAGCGCTTCTTTGAAGTCGTGATCGCTCCCGACGTCACGGACGAGGCGCGCGAGGTCCTCCTCCGGAGGACGAATCTGCGGGTGCTCAAGGCACCTTCCGCCGACGGTTCGTCGGAGGAGGGCGCGCAGTGGGAGGTTCGCACGACGGCCTTTGGTCTCCTCGCGCAGACGCCGAGCCGTCGTCCCCTCACGGAGCGCGACCTCGAGACGGTCACGAGACGCACGCCCGCGGAGGCGGAGCTGCGGGACTTGCTCTTCGCATGGCGGGTGGTCAAGTGGGCCAAATCGAATGCCATCGTGTTGGCAAAGGACGAGCAGACGGTAGGGATCGGAGCGGGGCAGGTTTCGCGGGTAGACGCGGTTGCGCTGGCGGTGCGCAAAGCGAGGGAGGGCCAAGGGGTGGAGGGAAGCGTGCTGGCCTCCGACGCCTTCTTCCCGTTCCGGGATAGCGTGGACCTCGCCGCTCAGGCGGGGGTCCGGGCGATCGCCCAGCCCGGGGGCTCCGTGCGCGACGAGGAGGTCATCCAAGCGGCAAACGAGCACGGGCTCGCGATGGTCTTCACGCGGGTTCGGGAGTTCCGGCATTGAGCCAAGCGGCCGTGTTTCGGCACGGTGACCGTGTCTTGGGCTACAGACCCCGAGGCGGTGGAGGGATACAATCCCGTCCAAATCTCCGGCCAAAGGAAGGAGGAGGAAGGCAGGTGGGAAGGCGGGGAGGGCAGGCCCCGCCTTCCCGGGGAATGAGGTTAGCTGCCTGCGGAAGGGTTGCGGTTTCCCTCGCCCTGGGGACTCGAACCCCGGCCGCAGCCGGACTGGGGAAAAATCCACGCCGCAGGAGGTTGGCAGGGACGGCGTGGCAAAACCCTGGTCCGGCTCCGGCTGACGCCTTGTCGCGGACTCCGTTCCCTTCCGGGGCCGGTTGAGCGATCATCCCCCTACCCTACTCCCCCAACCGGTGGAGGACGTAGGACCTCGGTGCGCTCGGGAAGGCCTTTCGGTCGGTTTGTGGGGTGCTCAGTGTCCCCACAAGAGGGTCTCGGATCGCCCCAGCCCCTAGGGCCTCCCTTCCGCTCGGCGGTTTGTATTCTAGATCTCCCTCGGTGGAAAAGCCATGACTGCTCGGTGAAAATCGGGTTCCAACGCCCTCCTCCCCCGTACGTCCCCACGGGGCAGCAAATCTCACTCCGTACCGGCGGAGAGGCCGCTTCCCTGAGGGGGCAGCTCCGAGATCCGCCAGTAATCCAGGACGGTCTCGAGCACCTTGGCGAAGTCCGCCGAGCTGGGGGGCTTGGTGATGTACCCGGAGGCGCCCGAGTCGTACGCCTTGACCATGTCCTCCTCGCGCTCGCTCACCGTGAGCACGATCACCGGGATGCGCCGTAAATTTTCGTCCTTCTTGATCTCGGCCAGCACCTCGTGCCCGCTCACCTTGGGGAGCTTTAAGTCTAA